>MERE01000048.1 GCA_001771975.1 Betaproteobacteria bacterium RIFCSPLOWO2_02_FULL_68_150
AGGCGCGCGAGCAGGCCGTCGAGCAGGATCTCGAAGCGGTTGCTGAAACTGAGGCGAAGCATGCGGGCGGCGGCTCTCGGGAACGGCGCATTATCCAAGACGCCGGGCTCCGGGGGTGAGCCTGCCGAGGTTCGCCGCGGACTGCGTAGCCCGCGCCGCTATTCAGCCGCTTGGCGCTTCCCCACGTGGCGCCGGAGCTGCTCCGCGGCGTTCGCCGCGAGCGCGGGCCCGGTTGCTACGCAGCGGCGCTGAACTGGCCGTGCGCGCAGTCCGGCATCAGCCGGATGAAGTCCTTCGCCTTCAGGTGCACCAGCGACTCGTGGTCGCCGGCCTCGAAGTAGAGCTCCGATTGCTCCATCAGGCTGTTTTCCCAGACGGTCTCGATGCCGTAGGCGGGGCCCAGCGGCGGAATGGCGCCGGCCGCGCAGTCGGAGAACAGCCCGGCCGCGTCCTCTTCGCTTGCGAGATGCACGGAGCGCCCGGTGCATTGCGACAGCCTGGCAAGCTCGACGCGATGCGTGGCCGGAACGACCGCGAGGAAGAAATGGCTGTGCTGGAAATCGTCTTCGAACAGCACTGCCTTTGCGAGACGGCTCGGCTCGATCTCGGCCTGGTCGGCGGTGCGGAGGCTGGACACCGTGTGGCGGTGCGTCACGATGTCGAAGGGGACATTTCCTTGCTCGAGATACATCCGGACTGTATGGGGAACCGACATGGCAGACCTCTCATGGGCATCGGGTTGACCGGGTCGCTTGCGCATGCAGCGACGCGAACCGCCGGACCGGCGCCCGTCATGCCCGCGCCTACTGCCAGCGCAACACTCTACGCCGGCGCCCGGCGCGCATGTTGATGGAGGTCAACCGGCGGCGATGACCTGCGCCCTGCGCCTGGCGGCGACACGGCCGCCGGGACCGGACACGCTCAGACCTTCTTCAACGCCTTGAGGATGCGCTCGGGCGTGAAGGGCTGATCGGTGACGCGCGCGCCGAGCGGCGCGAGCGCGTCGTTGATCGCGTTCATCACCGCGCCGGGGGCGCCGGCGGTGCCCGCCTCGCCGACGCCCTTGGCGCCGAGTTCCGACTGCCTGGTCGGCGTGCAGACGTGCGCCACCTCGATGTCGGGCACGTCGCCGGTCATCGGCACGAGGTAATCGGCGAGCGAGCCGTTGAGCAGCTGCCCCTCGGCGCTGTAGAGGCATTCCTCGAGCATCGCCGCGCCGATGCCCTGCACGATGCCGCCGCGGATCTGCTCGTCCACCAGCAGCGGATTGATCACCGTGCCGCAGTCTTCCACGCACCAGTGCTTCAGGAGCCTGACGAAACCCGTATCGGTATCGACCTCCACGAGCGACGCCTGGATCCCGTTGGTGAACGTAAAGGCGTATTCCCGCGGCGTGTAGTGCCGCGTCGCCGACAGCTCGGCCTGGAATTTCAGCGGCAGGGTGTCGGGACGGAAGTAGCCGATGCGGCCGACTTCGGCAAGGGGCAGCTTCGATTCGCCCGTCGCCTTGTCGCAGACGGCGTTGTCGCGCACTTCGAGCGTCGCCTTGTCGGCGCCAAGCACGGCAGCGGCCAGGTCGAGGATGTTCGACTTGAGTGCCTTGCCCGCCTGCAGCACTGCTTCGCCGCCGATGCCGGCACCGCGCGAGGCCCAGGTGCCGCCGCCGTACGGCGTGACTCCGGTGTCGCCGGTGATGACGCGCACCTGGTCCACGCTCACCCCCACCGCAGTGGCGCAGATCTGCGCGAAGATGCCGTCGGTTCCCTGGCCCTGCTCGGTGACGCTCGACAGGCAGGTCACCATTCCGCTCGGCTCGAGGCGCACCGTGGCGCCGTCCTGCGCCGAGATGCGCGCGCCGCCCACGCCATAGAACGCCGGCGAGGGGTTGGTCACTTCGATCATCGCCGCAAGCCCGATGCCGCGATACACGCCTCGTGTGCGCAGCTGCGCTTGTTCCGCGCGCAGGCCGGCGTAATCCATGAGCGCGAGGAGCTTGTCGAGGCACTGGTGGTGCGACAGCTTCTCGAACTTGATCCCGGAAGGGAAGGTGTACGGATAAGCGTCATCCGGGATCAGGTTGCGGCGGCGGAATTCGGCCGGATCGAGGCCGAGCTTTGCGGCCGCCACATCGACGATGCCCTCGGTCAGCGCCACCGCGACCGGATGGCCCACGGCGCGATACTGGCAGGTCACGTTCTTGTTGGTGAAGACGACGTTCAGCCTGGCGCGGTATTCCTGGTGGCGGTAGGGCCCGCCGGTCAGGTTGACCACCTGGTTGCCCTCGATGCCGCTGGTGCGCGGATAGACCGAGTAGGGCCCGATCGCAGTCAGGTCGTCGAGATCGAAGGCGAGGATGCGGCCGTCGCGCGTGCAGGCGAGGCGCACCTTCGCCTTGTGCTCGCGTGCGTGGATGTCGGTGAGGAAGGATTCGAGCCGGTCGGCTGCGAACTTGACCGGCCGGCGCAGCATGACCGAGATCGCCGCCGTCGCCATCTCGTCGGGATAGACGTGCACCTTGATGCCGAAGGAACCGCCGACGTCCTTGCAGATCACGCGCACGTTCGCCTCGGGAATGCCGAGGTGGCGCGAAAAGATGTCCTGCATCATGTGCGGCGCTTGTGTGGCCTGGTACACGGTGAGGCTGTGCTCGGCGGCGTTGTAGTCGGCGAGGATCGAACGGCCTTCGAGGGTGACGCCGGTGTGCCGGCCGAAGCCGAAGGTTTCCTCGACCACGAGGTCGGCCGCAGCGAAGGCCTGTTCGACACCCTCGGTCGCGAGTTCGCGCCTGAAGCAGATGTTGTCGCCGAGCTCGGGGTGGATCACGGTGCGGCCGGCGAGCGCCTCCTCCATGCCGGTGACCGCGGGCAACTCTTCCCATTCGGCTTCCACGTGCTGCAGAGCGTCCTCGGCCTGGGCGCGAGTCTCGGCCACGATCGCCGCGACCGCCTCGCCCTGCGAGCAGGCGCGCTCGATCGCTACCGCGTGCTGCGGCGGCGACTTGATGCCCTTCAAATGTCCCAGGACGCCGACCCAGGGGCTGCAGTACTCGGCGATCGCACGCCCGTCGAACGCCGCCAGCACGCCGGGCTGCGTGCGCGCGCGCGAAAGGTCGAGCTTCCTGATGCGCGCATGTGCGTGCGGGCTGCGGAAGAACACCACGTGCGCGAGCCGCGGCAGCTTGAGGTCGTCTACGTAACAGCCGCGGCCTTCGAGCAGGCGCTTGGCGTTGGCCCGGGGCACGCTCGCGCCAATGTAGCCGGTGGCCGCGGTCTGCGCGGGTGGCGCCTTGCGCTCTTCCGCGCGCGGCTCGGGAGCCAATCTTTCCGGTGCAACGCGCTCGTTCATAGGCGCCCCGTCCTGCGCCTTGCGATCAGCACTGCCTCGATCGAATCGATGATCGCCTGGTAGCCGGTGCAGCGGCAGAGATTCCCGGACATGAACTCGCGGATCTCGTCGCGCGTCGCCTCGGGCCGGTCGCGCAGCAGCTCCTGCGCGGTCATCAGCACGCCGGGCGTGCAGAAGCCGCACTGCAGGGCGTTGCGTTCGTGGAACGCCGCCTGCAGGTCGCGGATCTCGCCCGCATCGGAAAGACCCTCGATGGTGTCGACCTTGCGGCCGTTCGCCTGCACTGCGAGCATCAGGCAGCCACGCAGGATCTGGCCGTCCACCCGCAGCGTGCAGGCGCCGCAGACCCCGTGCTCGCAGGCGGTGTGCGAGCCGGTGAGTCCCAGTTCCTCGCGCAGGAAATCGACCAGGTGCGTGCGTGCCGCGACGCGCCGCGTCACCGGGGTGCCGTTCACCGTGATCGTGGTCTCGAAAAATTCTTCCATGGGCGTCTTCAGGCGGCGAGCGCGGCCAGTGCGCGGCCGGCGAGCACGCGCGCGAGATGCAACTTGGTAGCGGCGGAGTGGTACAGGTCGGCCATCGGCTCGAGTTCGTCGCCGAGAGCGCGCTCGGCCGCGGCGATCGCGGCTGCATCGCAGGGTCCGCCTTCGAGCGCGGCCATCGCGCGCCGCGCGAGCAACGGCACCGCCGCAACACCGAGAAACGCGAGCCGCACGTCCTGCAGCCTGCCCTTGCTGCGCCTTGCCTGCGCCGCGACCCCCACGATCGCGTAATCGCCGCGGCGCCGGGCGAGCTCGAGAAAGACGCTGCGCGAATCCGCTGCGGCCGCAGGAATCTCGGCGGCGACGAGGATTTCATCCGGCGCCAGGTCGGTCGCGTAGAGCGCCTTGAAGAACCGCTCGGCCTGGACGCGCCGCTCGCCGCGCGCGGAAGCGACCACGATGCTCGCCCCGAGCGCGAGGCAGCAGGCGGGCCATTCGGCCGCCGGGTCGGACATGGCGAGCGAGCCGCCGAAGGTGCCGCGATTGCGGATGGCTACATGCGCGATGTGCGGTGCGGCCTGCGCGAGCAGCGGCGCGTGCGCGGCAACCACGGGCGAGCGCTCGATCGCGCGATGGCGCGTAAGGGCGCCGATGCGCAGGTCCTTGCCCTGCAGGGCGATGCCCTCGAGTTCGCTCAGATTTCCGAGATCGATCAGCAGCGCTGGCGATGAAAGGCGCAGGTTGAGCGACGGGATCAGGCTCTGGCCGCCGGCGAGCAGCTTCGCGCGCTCGCCGTGACGCGCGAGCAGCTCGAGCGCCTCCGCGAGCGACTCAGGTCTCGCATAGCCGAACGACGACGCTTTCAAGCTTCCTCTCGATCGCGTGATGGCATGGGCGGCGTGAAGGATGAGGCCACAGGTCAGCTCACTTGGCAACCGCCGATTGATCCGCCGCAGGCGTCGATCGTCTCCGCATGGCGAGCAGTCCGCGGCGCCGGGCCGCCCACACCGACAGATTCCAGCAGATCGGGACGGCGAGCGTCAATGCCAGCCCGACGCCGGTGCCGAGGGGCTCGATCGTGACGTACAGCGCGAACAGCCCCCAGCCGATGCCGAACAGGCCCCACAGGCCGTTGGCGATCACGGCCGCGGTCGCGCGCCCGCCGATCCGGGGATGCAGGATGAGCATCGTGCAACTGGTCGAGATCGGAAAGACGGCGAGGATCCCGGTGGCGACCGGACCGGCCCAGGTGCTGAGCACCAGGACCGCTCCCATCAGGGCGCAGACGAGCAGGGTCCTGAGCGGCAGTTCGTACCATTGCCGCCCCAGGCGCGGCACCTGCGCTTCGCGAAAGCGGTTGCCGAGCCGGATGCAGGCGCCATAGGCAACGAGATTGAGCAGACCGGCGCTGACCACGGTCCAGGCGATCGAGCGAATCGACAGCGCCAGGACGACCCAGCATGCGATGGCGGCGCACAGGCTGAGGAGCAAGCCCCGCTTTTGCGCAAGCAGGAGATAGACCAGCATGAACACCGCGGTGACGGCGTTGATGGCGAGGCCGCTCAGGGCGGTCTGCGCGAGGAACGCGGCGTCGTGATCGAGCGAAAGAAAGACGAAAGCCGGCCACACGGTGACCGGCAGCGTGACGACGAGCGCGCCGATGAGCGGTCCCGCGCGCTCGACCACGATGGACGCGGTGACGACGATGCCGGCGGTCAACAGCAGCTTGAGCGCCAGAGACAGCCAGAAAACGAGGTCGTGTGAAATGGGAAAGAGACCGGGCGGCCGGCGCGGCGACGAAATACACGACCCTACCGAAACGTCCGCGCCGGATGGAAATACGGTCTTCCTATGCAATGTATTGGAAAAGTGGATAATCCGGCAGGCCAATGATTCCAATAACGATTCGGCAACTGCAGTACTTCGTGGGGGTCTACGAAGAGGCGAGCTTCTCGAAGGCTGCCGCGCGCGAGCATTGCTCGCAGCCCGCGCTCAGCGCCCAGATCCGGAACCTGGAGCAGATCCTCGAGCACTCGCTGTTCGATCGTTCGGTGAGCGGGGTGACGCCGACGGCGGCGGGGCTGCGCTTCTACCGTTACTCGATTGCGATCCTGCGCTCGGTCAACGCCGCGCGGCTGGAAATGGCGGAGGTGAGCGGGCAGTTCGCGGGGAAGGTGAAGATGGGCCTCATTCCTACGGTGGTGCGCGGCCTGCTGCCGACGTTCCTGCCGCAATTCGTGGAAGCCCATCCGATGGTCGACATCACGCTCATCCAGGGCTTCAGCGATCCGCTGGCGAGGTCGGTGCTGGAACAGGAAATCGACTTCGCGGTGGTGCTCGAACCGCCCAAGCATGAGGGCATTGAAATCACGAAAATCGCCGACGACACGATGGTCCTGGTGAGCAGCCCTGCACTGGGACTCGCGCCCGGCGCCCCGGTGCGGTTGGCAGAGTTGCCGGCGCTGAATCTGGTCGTGCCATCGCCCAATCACATCCTCAGGCACAACATCGAGCGGCGCATCTGGACGCAGGAGATCAACGTGGCGAGGATTCTCGAAATGGATACCGTGCACGGCATGATCGATTTCGTCGCCCATACGGGGTGGGCGACCATCCTGCCGTTCACCGCGGTGCTTTGCGACGTCGGTTCCGAGCGGCTGTGCATCAATCCGATCAGCCAGCCGCACCTGGAGGCGAATCTCTACCTCATCCACCTCACCCGGCAGCCGCTGTCGCAGGTGGCGCTCGCCGTGATCGAGGAGTTGAAGCGGCAGGCAGCGGCGCACCGGCTGGTGCACAAACACGCGCCGGCCTGAGCGGATCCGCGGCTCCGCGGCGCTCGGCTTTTCGAATAGCTAGCATAGGAAAATCGTATCTCCGGGCGGTGATCCGTGCGGCTACAGTAATGAGCGCTGCGCGGCGACCGACGGGCAGTTCTGCCATCGACGCGGCGCGCGTGCGGCACATCCCGTGCACGACGCAAGCGACGATAGGAAACGAAGACATGTCTGTCACCGCAGGGTTTGCCCGCTTCATTCGCGCGCTGGACATTGCCGCCGTGCCGCCCGCGGTGGCGGAGAAGACCCGGACCTGCCTTCTGAACGGGTACGGCATCGGTCTCGGCTGCCACGACACGCCCTATGCGCCGGTTGCGCGCAGCGCAGCGCTTCGCATGTACGGCGAGCAGCCGGCCGGTGCGACCCTGCTCGGCGATGGCCGCAGGACCGCGATCGCCGGTGCAGTGCTCGCCAACGCGGCGCTGTTCCACGGGCGGGCCCAGGAAGACACCTGCGGTGCGGCGCATCTGGGCACCGTCATGATTCCGCTGCTCACGGCATTGCTCGAGACGCGAGGCTATCCGCTCGCGCGGCTGCTTCCGGCGCTGCTCGCCGGCTACGAGACGGGCGGCTTGCTGGAGAAAACCTACGCGGGCCACACCACACCGGGCGGATTCCGGGCATCGCCCGTGTACGGAACGATCGCCGCGGCTGCCGCGGCCGCAAAGCTGATGGACCTGCCCGAGGAACGGATCGCGGCCGCGCTCGCGAACGCGGCGTCGTTCGCTGGCGGCATCCTGCAGTCTTTCGCCGACGGCACCGACGAGTGGCGCTACCAGGTCGGAATCGCCGCGCAGATCGGGCTCGCGGCAGCGGAACTCGCGCGCGCCGGATCGATTTCCGCGCCGCATGCGATCGAGGGAAAGTCCGGGTTCGTGCGCGCCTTCGCGCGCGAAGACTGCGATGCCGGCGCGCTGCTCGCCGGACTCGGCAGGGACTGGGCGGTGTTGCGCGTCACCTTCAAACCGTACCCGGTATGCGCGTTCAACCAGACCCCGGTCACCGCAGCGCTCGCCTTGAGGGAAAAACTCGGCGGTGCCGGGATCGCCGCGGTGCGCGTCCACATGAATCCTTATGAGACGGGATACGCGGGCATGGACGCGACCGGCCCGTTCGACTCGATTTCGGGCACCCTGATGAGCATTCCCTTCTGCATCGCCACCACGCTGCTCCACGGCGCGCCGGACATGGCGAGAATGACGACCTACAACGACCGCGAAGTCAATGCGCTGATTCCGCGCATCCGCCTGGCGAGCGACGCAGACGTTCCATCGCTGTGCTGCAGGATCGAAATCGAGACCGCTGACGCGCGCACCCTGGTCCAGGACCAGCGCATGACGACGCGCGATTTCTCTTTCGACCGCAAGCGCGTATCCGCGCTCGTGCGGCGCATCGGCGCCGAACAGGCCGTCCCGGCGCAGTCCTACGATGCGATCGAGGCGTTCGTCGATGGCCTGCCGGGCGGCAGCATTCACGCGGTGTTGCGCGCGTTCACGCTGCTGCCCGCGGCGCGCGTGCCGGCCCGCGCGGCATGACGCCGGAACCCGCGACGGCGCGTCGCGCAAGCGGGGACGGCGACACGGTGCAAGCCGACGCGTCCGTCCTTCTGGAACTCTACCGCCGCATGGCGACGATCCGCCGCGCCGAGGAGCGGCTCTCGCAGCTGTTCGCGGACGGCGCGGTGCCGGGTTTCCTGCACCTTTCGATCGGACAGGAGGCGGTGCCGGTGGGCGTCTGTGCCGCGCTCGAACCCGCCGACACGGTCGCCTCGACCCATCGGGGTCACGGCCATGCGCTCGCCAAGGGCATGGCGCTGGAAGGTTTCTTCGCCGAGATCATGGGTCGCGCGAGCGGCGTGTGCGCGGGGCGCGGCGGCTCGATCCACGTCGCCGACATGAGCATCGGCATGCTGGGCGCCAACGGCATCGTCGGCGGCGGCTTGCCGCTCGCTGCGGGCAGTGCGCTCGCGCACCAGGTGAAAGGCCGGCCGAACGTTGCGGTGGCATTCTTCGGCGACGGTGCGATGGCCGAAGGGGCGCTGCACGAATGCCTGAACCTGGCCAGGCTCTGGAAGCTGCCGCTGGTGTTCGTCTGCGAGAACAACGGCTGGGGCGAATTCTCGCCGCTCGAGCGCCAGTTCGCGGCGAAGCTTGCCGCGCTCGGCGCCGCCTTTGCCATCCCGTACGAAGAGGTGGACGGCATCGACGTCGAGGCGGTGGCGGCCGCAGCGCAGAGGCGCATCGAGCCGGCGCGCCGCGGCGAGGGACCGCAGATCCTCGAGTGCTTTACACAGCGCTGGCGCGGGCACTACGAGGGCGATCCGCAGAAGTATCGCGACCCCTCGAACCTCGATGCAGCGCGCGGGCAGGATGCGCTCGCGGTGGCTGCCGGACGGCTCGCCGCGCAGGGCATCGGCGCCGCGCAGCTCGCTCGGCTCGAGCGCTCGATCGCGGAGCACATCGAGACTGCCGTCACGGCGGCGCGCGCCGCGGCCGAGCCGGATTTTGAGACTGCGCTGGCGGGGGTCTACGCAGGAGGGCGCGCGCATGGCTGAAACGCGCTACTCGGCGGCGATCAACCGCGCGCTCGCCGATGCGATGGCCGCCGACGCCTCGGTGGTGCTCTTTGGCGAGGACGTGGCTGCGCCCGGCGGGCCGTTTGCGGTGACGCGGGGGCTGCTCGCGAAATTCGGCCCGCAACGCGTGCGCGACACGCCGATCGCGGAAGCGGCGATTGCCGGCGCTGCGGTAGGCGCGGCGCTCTCCGGCCTGCGGCCCGTGGTCGAGATCATGTTCATGGACTTCATGACCTTCACCATGGACGCGCTCGTCAACCAGGCTGCCAAGGCGCATTTCATGTTCG
>MERE01000049.1 GCA_001771975.1 Betaproteobacteria bacterium RIFCSPLOWO2_02_FULL_68_150
GTCATCGCCGCCGTCAGCGTCGTCTTGCCATGGTCCACATGCCCGATCGTGCCCACGTTCACGTGCGGCTTGGTACGCTCAAATTTGCTCTTTGCCATGACCCCGATACCTGTATCAAGAAATGGAAGGAAGCCTGGTGCCCATGATGCGGATTGAACGCATGACCTCTCCCTTACCAAGGGAGTGCTCTACCACTGAGCTACATGGGCCGAAACCCGTGCCTTGCTCTGGAGCGGGTGAAGGGAATCGAACCCTCGTCATAAGCTTGGAAGGCTTCTGCTCTACCATTGAGCTACACCCGCCTTTTCAACTCACCCGCGATGTCCGCCGCAACGTCCGGAGTGCCGAATGCCTGGTGGAGGGGGTTGGATTCGAACCAACGTAGGCGCAAGGCCAACAGATTTACAGTCTGCCCCCTTTAGCCGCTCGGGCACCCCTCCGGCGGAACCTGCAATTATCAGTTTGTTACGCTGCTAGGTCAAGCAATTGAAAGGGAAAACCCGCTCACGTGCCGTAGCGTGCAGACGCTCCAAAGCCCTTGATCGCCGCAAGCGCACTGTAGCAGGCGAGCCATGCGGTCTTGGGGTTGTCTGGGGCCGGGACGTTTTCCAGGACGACCGTAACACGCCCGCTCTTGCCCGAAACCCGGATCGTGTGCGTATTGAGCGTAAGTCCCGGATCCGCCACGACCTTTAGCCGCGTGCGATCGAATCCTATGCCGGCGAGCGAAAGCACTGCAGCGATATTCACGTTTTGGGGAAAGTGCGGCACGCCGTCCCGCGCGCAGCCTTCGAAGAGCGTGGCTGCCGCCGACAACCGGTCGAGATCCAGCCCGAGTGCCTCAACGTAGGGTATCCCTTTCCAGGCGGCCGGGGGTTTCGCCACCAGAATGCTGACCTCGTCCACGCCAGCCGCACAAGCCGCTTTCAGGGCGTCCAGCCCGCCAATGCCACCTGAGGGGACGTAGAGCAGTGCTCCGCTGCGAGCGGCTGTGCCTTCGGCTTGCATCCGCAGCCGATCATCGACAAGTGCGCCGGCCGACAGCACGATGACTGACACTCCCGCTGCCAACAGCGCCACCAGATGGGTGCGCACTGCGTCATGGGAAGCCGCCTCCAGCACTACTTGAGGGTTGAAGGCCAACAGGGCGTCAGCGCCGACCACGTAGGCCACGCCGAACTCCGCGGCGAGCGACGCGCCGCGCGAATCAGGCCGGCGCCCGGCGATGCCAACCACCTCGACACCCGGCAATTCGCCGCGGCGCAGGTGTTCGAGGACCAGCCGCGCGATCGTGCCGCCGCCGAGAATGGCTACTCGCATGGACCCATGGGTGCGTGGATAATGCAATTTTCGCACGCTGGTCAATCTGGCACATGAAGCGCAAGAAAGCACAAGCCGCGCCCGCCAGAAAAATCGCTCTCGTCACCGGCATTACCGGACAGGATGGCGCCTATCTGGCCGAGTTCCTGCTCGGCAAGGGTTACGTGGTGCATGGCGTGAAACGGCGCGCCTCGCTCTTCAACACCGACCGCATCGATCACCTGTATCAGGACCCGCACCAGCCCGGCCGGCGCTTCATCCTTCACCATGGCGACATGACCGATTCGCTCGCACTGACGCGCGTCATCCAGCGCGTTCAGCCCGACGAAATCTACAACCTTGCCGCGCAGAGCCATGTCGCCGTGTCGTTCGAAGAGCCCGAATACACGGCGAACGCCGACGCGCTCGGGGCGCTGCGCGTGCTGGAGGCGATGCGCATCCTCGGCCTCGAGACGAAGACCCGCTTCTACCAGGCCTCCACTTCCGAGCTCTATGGCCTCGTCAAGGAAACGCCGCAGCGCGAGTCGACGCCGTTTCATCCGCGTTCGCCCTACGGCGTGGCAAAGCTCTACGCCTACTGGATCACGGTCAATTACCGCGAGGCCTACGGCCTGTACGCCTGCAACGGTATCCTCTTCAATCACGAATCGCCGTTGCGCGGCGAAACCTTCGTCACGCGCAAGATCACGCGGGCGCTGGCACGCATCACGCTCGGCCTGCAGGACTGCCTTTACCTCGGCAACCTGGAGGCCAGGCGCGACTGGGGCCACGCGCGCGATTTCGTCGAAGCGCAATGGTTGATGTTGCAGCAGAAGACGCCCGAAGACCTGGTCATCGCGACGGGGGAGCAGCACAGTGTGCGCGAATTCGTCGAAGCTGCGGCTGCGGAACTGGGCATGCAGCTTCGCTGGAAGGGTCGGCGCCAGCGCGAACACGGCGTCGACGCCAGGGGTCGCGTTGTGGTGCGCCTCGACCCGCGCTACCTGCGCCCCGCGGAAGTCGATTCGCTGCTCGGCGATGCCGCCAAGGCGCGCCGCAAACTTGGCTGGAAGCCGCGCGTGCGGTTTCGTGAATTGGTCGCCGAGATGGTGCGCGAGGACCTGCGCGCCGCGCAACGCGACGCGTTGGTGCGGCGCCATGGCCACCGCGTGCTCGAGCGGCGCGAGTAGTGGATAAGTCTGCGAAGATCTTTGTAGCGGGTGCGCGCGGTCTGGCAGGCTCGGCGATCGTGCGTGCACTTCGTGCGGCAGGCTTTCAGAATCTCCTCCTGCCAACGTCTAGTGAACTCGATCTCACCGAGGGCGCTCTGGTCAGATCGTTCTTCGAGAAAGAGCGGCCCCACTACGTGTTCGATGCCGCCGCCAAGGTGGGCGGGATCGTCGCCAACAACACGCTGCCCGCGGAATTCATCCACAGCAACCTCGCGATCCAGACCAACCTCATCCACGAATCCTGGCGCGCAGCCGTGAAACGTCTGGTTTTTCTTGGCTCGAACTGCATTTATCCGCGCGATTGTCCACAGCCGATCCGGGAGGACTACCTTCTCACGGGGCCGCTCGAGCCCACCAACCGCCCCTATGCGATCGCCAAGATCGCGGGCCTCGAGATGTGCTGGGCCTACAACCGCCAGTACGGCACCCGCTTTGCCGCACCCATGCCGACAAACCTTTACGGCCCCGGAGACAACTACCACCCCGAGCACTCGCACGTGATCTCCGCTTTCATCCGCAAGTTCTGGGAGGCGAACCAGACCGCCGCGCAATCCGTCACGGCTTGGGGCACCGGCACTCCCAGGCGCGAGTTTCTCCACGCCGACGACATGGCTGCGGCCTGCCTGCATCTCATGCGCCTGAACGACGCGGCGTGGGACGAGCTGTTTCCGCTGACGCGCGCACCGATTGTCAATCTCGGCTCCGGCGAGGAGCGGACCATTGCCGAACTCGCGGATACGGTGCGCCGCGCGCTCGATGCGTCGGTGCGCATCGAGTGGGATCGCTCAAAACCTGACGGCACGCCGCGCAAGAGATGCGACTGCAGCCGCATGCTCGCCACCGGCTGGCGCCCGCGCATTGCGCTCGAAGATGGCATCCGCGCGCTGATTCCCGAACTGGCCGAGCGCTGGTCCGAGCGGAGCGTCCGAAATCACCCTGGGTAAGGCGCGGTCCCGCTCCGCACGAAATGCGGAGCGGGACGTAACCCCGCCGCGGAGGAGGAGGGAGGAGGAGACCGCGGCGGGCGCGTTCTTGCAGGCATTTAACGTTAGCCTGCTGCGTTGCAGCAAATCTAAGGCTTTGCGCGCTCGGATACAATCACACAGACAATCAAAACACTGTTTCCATATCGGCAACAATATGCCTGCCTCCCTGTACGAGATGTCCATCCTTGCCAAGACTGTTGCCGCCGGCAGCCTTTCGGCTGCAGCCCGCGAGCTCGGCGTGTCCACTGCGGTGGTGAGCCGCAAGCTGGCGGCGCTCGAGGCACGCCTCGGCGTGCGCCTGCTCAACCGCACCACGCGCCGAATCGCGCTGACGGATGAGGGCGGGCGTTACCACGAGGCCTGCGTGCGCATACTCTCGGAGGTCGAGGAAGCCGATGCGGCTGCGGCGGCGCAGCGCGTCGAGCCGCAGGGTGTGCTGAAGGTCGCGCTCCCCGCGTCGTTCGGCCAGAAACACGTTGCGCCGCTCATCCCGCGCTTTGCCGAGCTCCACCCCAAAGTGCAGCTCGCGCTAAGTCTGTCCGACCGCACCGTGAACGTGATCGAGGAGGGCTTCGATCTCGCGGTGCGCATAGCGGAACTGGAAGATTCCTCGCTCGCCGCGCGCAAGCTCGCCCCCAACCGGCGCGTGGTGTGCGCGAGCCCCGATTACCTGCACCGCCACGGCACGCCGCAGATACCACAGGATCTTGTCAGGCACAACTGCCTGACGACGACCGAGTTCCACATGATCTGGGAATACCGGGACCCGGACGCACGGCCGGGCTCGGTGCGCGTCTCGGGCAACCATGCCTGCGACAACTGGACGGTGCTGCGCGACTGGGCGGTGGCCGGCCTCGGTGTCGCGCTCAAGTCCACTTGGGACGTGCGCCGCGACCTCGAGGAGGGTGCGTTGATACCGCTGTTTCCCGGCTATACCTTTGGCCGCGACGTGGCTATTTACGTGGTGTACCCGCATCGCCGTTATCTGCCGGCCAAGACGCGTGTCTTCATCGATTTTCTGGCCGAATCGTTCGGCCCCGAGCCCTACTGGGACCGCCCGGTCGAGCCGCGCCGTGGCGAACCCGCCGTGGCATGATGCTGGAAATCCGCTTCGAGGAGACGACTCGATGAACGCGCCCGTCGATCCCGCGATTCTCGCCCGGGCTTCGCTCGATGATAAATACACGCTGCCGCAGGGCCGCGTGTTTCTGACGGGGCTGCAGTCGATCGCGCGCCTCGCGATGCTGCAGCGGGTGCGCGACGAGCGCACCGGCCTGAATACGGCGGGCTACATCTCCGGATACCGCGGCTCGCCGCTCGGCGGCCTCGACCAGACGCTGGCGCGCGCGCGCACCCATCTTGAAAAACACCACGTCAAGTTCCAGCCCGGGCTGAACGAGGATCTCGCGGCGACCGCGATCTGGGGCACGCAACAGGTCGGCATGTTTCCCGGCGCGCGCTACGACGGCGTGTTCTCGATGTGGTATGGCAAGGGACCCGGCGTCGACCGCTGCGGCGACGTCTTCAAGCACGCCAACGCCGCGGGCACGTCCAGGAACGGCGGCGTGCTGGTGCTTGCGGGGGACGATCACGGCGCCAAGTCCTCGACGCTGCCGCACCAGAGCGAGCACATCTTCAAGGCCTGCTGCATCCCGGTGCTGAACCCCTCGAACGTGCAGGAATATCTCGACCTCGGCCTGCACGGCTTTGCCATGAGCCGCTACTCGGGCTGCTGGATCGCGTTCAAATGCGTCACCGACGTGGTCGAGTCGGGCGCCTCGGTCGACGTCGATCCGGAGCGCGTCGCGATCCGCCTGCCGGAGGATTTCACCCTGCCGCAGGGCGGACTCAACATCCGCTGGCCCGACAGCTTCCTCGAGCAGGAGTCGCGCCTGCTCGACTGGAAGGTGTACGCGGCGCTCGCGTACGTACGCGCCAACCAGCTCGATCGCATCGTGTGGGATTCGCCGCAGGCGCGGCTCGGGATCATCACCACGGGAAAATCGTACGGCGACACGATGCAGGCGCTCGCCGACCTGGGCATCGACGAGGACGCGGCGCGGCGCATCGGACTGCGCGTGTACAAGGTGGCGATGAGCTGGCCGCTCGAGCCGCAGGGCGCGCGCCGCTTCGCCCGGGGGCTGGAGGAAATCCTCGTCATCGAGGAAAAACGCCAGCTGATCGAATACCAGATCAAGGAGGAACTGTACGCCTGGGAGCCGGGTGCGCAGGCGCCGCGCGTGGTGGGCAAGTTCGACGACAATGGCGAGTGGAGCCGCGCCGACGGCAAGCCCGCCGGCACATGGCTGCTGCCTGCACACTACGAACATTCGCCGGCGCTGGTAGCGCAAGCGATCGCGAGCCGCCTGGCGCGCCTCGGCATGGATCGCCTGCTTGGCAGCGCGTTCCGCGAGCGTCTCGCGTTCCTCGAGTTCAAGGAAAAGGCGCTTGCCAGACCGCGCGTCACCGCGCTGCGCCAACCCTACTTTTGCTCCGGCTGCCCGCACAACACGTCGACCCGCGTGCCCGAAGGCAGCCGCGCCACCGCCGGCATCGGGTGCCACTTCATGGCGGTGTGGATGAACCGCAGCACCGCGACCTTCACGCACATGGGGGCGGAGGGCGCGCCGTGGATCGGCCAGGCGCCGTTCACGGAGGAGAAGCACATCTTCGCCAATCTGGGCGACGGCACGTATTACCACTCGGGATTGCTCGCAATCCGCGCCGCGGTCGCCGCCAAAGTGACGATGACCTACAAGATCCTCTACAACGATGCCGTGGCGATGACCGGCGGCCAGATGCACGACGGCCCGCTCGATCCGGCCATCATTTCGCGCCAGATCGCGGCCGAAGGCGTGCAGCCGATCGTCGTCGTCACCGACGAGCCGCAGAAGTACCCGGCGGGCACCGCGTGGGCGGCGAACGTCAGCATCCGCCATCGCGACCAGCTGGACGCGGTGCAGCGCGAGCTGCGCGAGCTGCCCGGCGTCTCGGCGATCATCTACGACCAGACCTGCGCCTCCGAGAAGCGCCGGCGCCGCAAGCGCAACGAATATCCCGATCCGGCCCGGCGCGCGCTCATCAACGAGATGGTGTGCGAGGGTTGCGGCGACTGCAGCACGAAATCGAACTGCCTGTCGGTCGAGCCGCTCGAGACCGAATTCGGCCGCAAGCGCAGGATCAACCAATCCACCTGCAACAAGGACTTCTCCTGCGTGAATGGCTTCTGCCCGAGTTTCATCACGGTCGAGGGTGGGCAACTGAGGAAGGGCCGCGTCAAGGCGCGCCGCGACGTGGCCGATGTCTTTCCCGGGCTCGAGGAGATTGCGCCGCCCGAACTGGCGGCGCCGTACGGGATTCTGGTGAACGGCATCGGCGGCACCGGCGTCATCACGATCGGGCAGATTCTCGCGATGGCGGCCCACCTCGAAGGCAAGGGCGTGTCGGTGCTCGACATGTCGGGCCTGGCGCAGAAGGGCGGCCCGGTGATGTCGCATGTGCGTTTGGCCACGCGGCCCGGGGAGCTGCACGCGACGCGCATCAGCACCGGAGAAGCGAATCTCATCATCGGCTGCGATCTGGTCGTGACGGCGAGCAGCGAGGCGCTTTCCAAGATGAGTCCGGCGAAGTCGCGCGCGGCGGTCAACGCCACCACCGCGCCGACCGCGGAATTCGTTCGCAATCCGAACTGGCAGTTGCCGGGCAGCGATCTGCTGCACGACGTGAAGGAGGCTTGCGGCGCGGACCACGTGGCATTCGTGCCGGCGACCGAGATCGCGGCCAGCCTGATGGGCGATTCGATCGCCACCAACATGTTCATGCTCGGCTACTGCTGGCAAAAGGGCTGGGTGCCGCTCGCGCGCGCCTCGCTCGAGCGCGCGATCGAGCTCAATGGCGTACAGGTCGAATTCAATCTCGGCAGTTTCTTGTGGGGACGACGCGCGGCGGTCGACGTGGAACGCGTGCAGCGCATCGCGACGCCAGCCGAGGTGATCCCCATCGAGCGGCACCTGTCGCGCAACCTGGACGAAGTGATCGAGCGGCGCGTGGCGCATTTGACTGCGTACCAGGATGCGGCCTACGCGGCGCGCTACCGGGCGCTCGTCGATCGCGTGCGCGCGGCGGAGCAGGAGCGCGTCGGCTCCACCAAGCTGGCGGAGGCCGTGGCGCGCAACTGCGCCAAGCTGATGGCGTACAAGGACGAGTACGAAGTGGCGCGGCTGCACGCCGATCCCGCGTTCGTGAATTCCATCCGCGAGCAGTTCGAGGGCGACTACAAGCTGGTGTACCACCTAGCGCCGCCGTT
>MERE01000050.1 GCA_001771975.1 Betaproteobacteria bacterium RIFCSPLOWO2_02_FULL_68_150
GGAATGAACTCCAGGTGGGTCTGCGTGCCATGCAGCCAACCCTTGCCGGTGATCCCTCCGGAGCCGACCGCGATGGTCGACTGGATGATGTGATAGCCGGCACCGAGCGGGTCCTGCGTCGGGTCAAGCAGCGTGAGGATGCGCTTGCGCTGGTAGTCATGCAGCAGGCCCCAGAGCGGCGCCAGTCCGATGAGACCCAGTACGCCGAGCCCGACCAGCAGCTTCCAGCCGACGCCGGCGAAGAATATGACGTAGAAGCCCGCGGCCGCGACCAGCACCGCGGTACCGAGGTCGGGCTGGCGCGCGATCAGCACCACCGGCAACGCCAGCAATAGCACGCCGACAGCGAAATCGCGCGTCCGCAGGCCCGCCTCATTGCGGTGGAAATACCACGCCAGCATCAGCGGCAGCGCGAGCTTCATCATCTCGGAGGGCTGAAAGCGCGTCACGCCGATGTGCAGCCAGCGGCGCGCGCCGTTGACCACATCGCCGAAGAGCGCCACCCCAAGCAGCAGCAGCACACCGAACACATAGACCGGCGGCGCAAAGCGCAGCAGCGCCTGAGGCGGGATGCGAGCCGCCACCCACATCGCGCCGAGAGCGACGGCGAGGTTGGCCAGCTGGCCGGTAACGCGCCCCGGTTGATCGTAGCTCGCCGAGAACAGGGTCAGCAGCCCGAGCGCGGCGAGCAAGAGCGCGAGCGTGAGCAGCGTGCCATCGACGCCGTCGCCAAGCCGGGCCGCGATGCCGCGCAGCGAAACCCGGGTGAGCTCCATCAGTCGCCTTCCTCGTTCTCGGGTTCCTCGCTCGATGGGGGTTTGTCGAGCGCCGCCGGCAGCCTGCCGAGCAGGTAGTAGTCGAGTACCGCGCGCGCGATCGGCGCCGCGGTCCGCGCACCGAAGCCGCCGTTCTCGACCAGCACCGCGAGCGCGATCCTCGGGTTCTCGACCGGCGCGAAGGCGATGAACAGCGAATGGTCGCGCAGGCGCTCGCTCACGCGCCGCTCGTCGTACTTCTCGTTCTGCTTCAAGCCGATCACCTGCGCGGTTCCGGTCTTGCCCGCACTGGTGTATTGCGCGCCGGCGAAGACGCGCGCTCCGGTGCCCTCCCGATTGACTCCGGCCATGGCGCGTCTGACGAACTCGAGGTTCTCGGTGCGCAGCGGCAGCTGCCTGACGAGCACCGGCTCGATGGCGCGGCGCGCGCCCGAGCGCTGATCGTCGATGTGACTCACCAGGTGCGGCCGATACATGGCGCCCAGATTCGCCAGCGTGGCCACCGCGAGCGCCATTTGCGCCGGCGTATACGCGTTGTAGCCCTGGCCGATGCCGATCGAGATCGTTTCACCCGCATACCACTTTTGCTGTTCCGGGCGACGAAAGCGCGCCATCTTCCACTCCGGCGAGGGCAGCACGCCGGTCGCTTCGCCCTCGAGGTCGATCCCGGTGCGCGCGCCGAAGCCGAAGTGCTGCATGAATCCGGCGATCGCGTTGATGCCGAGGTCGTTGGCGAGCTGATAGTAGAAAGTGTCGGAAGACACGACGATCGACTTGTACAGGTCGACCGTGCCGTGGCCGCCCGGCTTCGAATCGCGAAAGCGCCGCTCGCCGAACACGAAGTAGCCCGGATCGTGGATCACGCTGCGCGGCGTGCGCTTGCCCAGTTCGAGCGCGGCGAGCGCCATGTAGGGCTTGAACGTCGAGCCTGGCGGATACAGGCCCGCGATGGCGCGGTTGTTGAGCGGCCGGTCGGGCGAATTGTTGAGCGCCTCCCAGTTGGCCGGATCGATGCCGTCGACGAACAGGTTCGGATCGAAGCCCGGCCGCGAGACGAACGCCAGCACGGCTCCGCTCCGGGGCTCGAGCGCCACCAACGCGCCGCGACGTTCGCCGAAGAGCCTCTCGACGAGCTGCTGCAGCCGGATGTCAAGCGTGAGCGTGATGTTGTTGCCGGGTTGCGCCGGCGTGCGCGCCAGCGTGCGCAGGCCGCGCCCGCCGGCGTCGATCTCGACCTGCTCGACGCCGGCCATGCCGTGCAGCTCGTGCTGGTAGCTCGCCTCGATTCCGGCCTTGCCGATGAAATCGGTGCCGCGGTAGTTGGCTTCGACGCCGAGTTCCTCGAGCTTTTCCCGGTCGCGCGTGCTGATGCGCCCGATGTGGCCGAGCACGTGCGAAGCGCTCTCGCCCAGCGGATACTGGCGAAACAGCCGCGCCTTGATATCGACGCCCGGAAAGCGGTAGCGGTTGGCGGCGAAGCGCGCCACCTCCTCGTCCGACAACCGCGTGCGGATCGGCAGGCTCTCCGCGTTCCGGGTCTCGGCGAGCAGCTTGCGCAAACGGCTGCGGTCCTTCGGCTGCACCTCGATCAGCTGTGCCACCTCGGCGACGGTGCGCTCCAGGTTGCGCACTTTCGCGGGGAAGACCTCCAGCGTATAGGCGGAATAGTTGCGCGCCAGCACGACGCCGTTGCGGTCCAGGATGAGGCCTCGGTTGGGCGCCACCGGCACCACCGAGATGCGGTTGTCCTCGGCCTTCGAGACGTAGGCGCCGTGTTGCACCACCTGCAGGTAGAAAAAGCGCGCGAACAGCAGCGCGAACGCCACCAGCACCGCGGCACCGGCGAAGCCGATGCGCAGCTGGAAATAGTAAAGCTCGCGCTCGTGGTCGCGCAGTTGGGCAAGTCTCATATCGGCCGCGTTTCGTCGACTTCGATCGGGCGGCGCTGCGGCGCCAGCAGCACGAAGCTCACCACCGGCCAGAGCGCCGCGCCGAGCAGCGGAGAGACGATCAGCATCCAGCCGGGAAAGTCGGCGCCCGCAGCGAGTCGCACCGCGAGCGCCACACCCTGCGCAACCAGCAGCAGCGCGGCGACGTGCAACGCCTGGCCCCAGACCGAAAACCACAGCACGCGGCGCGAAAGCGTAATCGCCGAGAAAGCCAGCAGCGAGTAGGCGAGCGCGTGTTGGCCAAGCAGCACCCCGCTGCCCGCATCGGTGAGCAGGCCAAGCAGCCAGCCGGCGCCCAATCCCACCAGGCGGGGCTGCCGCAGGCACCAGAAGGCAAGCGCCAGGGCGACGAAATCCGGCGCCAATCCAACCGGCTGCCACGGCACGAAGTTGAGCAGCAGCGCTGCGGCGAACGAGCCGACGATCCAGCTCACGCGAACCGGCAGCAGGATCCGTTGCCGCCTCTCAGGCACCATCGGCTGCCTTCTTGCGGGCGCGGCGCACCTTGCCGGTGCGCGTGTCGCGTTCGCTTCCCGTGGTCGCCTCCTCGGGGTAGGGCGCGGCGCGTGCCTCGGCGCTCAGCACCAGCACGAAGCGGCCCCGTTCGACGCCCGCAGCGGGCTGGCACAGGATGCGGGCGAACGAATTGGCGGCATCGCGCTCGATGCGCGTCACGCTGGCCACCGCCAGACCCGGTGGGTAGACGCCGTCGAGGCCGGAGGTGACCAGGCGGTCGCCGGCTTCGATCTCCGCGTTGGCCGCCATGAAGCGCAACTCGAGCATGCCGGAGACGCCGCTGCCGAAGGCGACCGCGCGCAAGCCGTTGCGCGCGACCTGCACCGGAATCGCCTGGTCCTTGTCAACCAGCAGCGTCACTTCCGAGGCGCCGGAGTACGTGCGCGTCACCTGCCCGACGACGCCGATCTCGTCGACCACCGGCGAGCCGGCGCGCACTCCGTGCTGGGTACCGCGATCGATGATCACCCGGCGCGCGTACGGATCGCGCGCGCTGTACAGGATCTCCGCCGCCGTGCCCCGGTCGCCGCGCCGTTCGGCGGCGCCCGCGAGGCGCCTGAGCTGCTCGCTTCCCGCGAGGGCTGCCTGGAGGCGTTGCACCGACAGCGAGGCTTCCACCAGTTGCCGGCGCAGCGCTGCGTTCTCGTCCTGCAACTGCGTTTGGCTGGAGAAATACCCGGCGATGCGCCCGGCAAGCTCGCCCGGCAGCGCGGCGAACTCCTGCAGCGGCTGCGCCGCCAGCATCAGCGCCTGGCGCAGTCCGTCGGCGTAGCGGAAACGCGCGTCGAGAACCAGCAGCGCGACCGACAGCGAAGCGAAAAACGCAAGCCGCACCAGCGGCGCGGGGCCGCGCTTGAAAAACGGCGGTGGCGTGTGCTCCACGTCAGCGGCCGGTGAAAGCGCGAGGCCGCGAAAACGAATTCCCGCGGAGGCGGCTGCGACCGCTCACGCCATCACTCACTCGCTTCCGGAGGGCGGGGTGCTATTCGCTGGTGAAGATCGGCCCGAAGTGCTCCATCTTCTCGAGCGCCTTGCCCGAGCCGCGCACCACGCAGGTGAGCGGATCTTCGGCCGCGACCACCGGCAGCCCCGTCTCCTCCATCAGCAGGCGGTCGAGATCGCGCAGCAAGGCGCCGCCTCCGGTAATCACCATGCCCTTTTCCGCGATATCGGCGCCCAGCTCCGGCGGCGTCTGCTCCAGTGCGGACTTGACGGCCGACACGATCTGGTTGAGCGGTTCGGTGAGCGCCTCGAGGATTTCGTTCGAACTGATAGTGAAGCTGCGCGGGATGCCCTCGGCGAGGTTGCGGCCCTTGACTTCCATCTCGCGCACCTCGCTCCCCGGGAACGCCGAGCCGATGCCCTTCTTGATGTTTTCCGCGGTGGCCTCGCCGATCAGCATGCCGTAATTGCGACGGATGTAGTTGATGATCGCTTCGTCGAACTTGTCGCCGCCGACGCGCACCGAGCCCGAGTACACCATCCCGCCCAACGAGATGACGCCGACTTCCGTGGTGCCGCCGCCGACATCGACCACCATCGAGCCGGTGGCTTCCGCGACCGGCAGATCGGCGCCGATCGCCGCCGCCATCGGTTCCTCGATCAGAAACACCTGGCCCGAGCCGGCGCCGATCGCCGATTCGCGGATCGCGCGGCGTTCGACCTGGGTCGAGCCGCAGGGCACGCAGATGATGATGCGCGGACTCGGCGAGAACAGTTTGTTGTCGTGCACCTTCTTGATGAACAGCTTCAGCATCTGCTCGGTGATCGTGAAGTCGGCGATCACGCCGTCCTTCATCGGCCGGATGGCGGTGATGTTGCCCGGCGTCTTGCCGAGCATCTGTTTCGCTTCCCTGCCGACCGCCTGGATCGTCTTCTTGCTGTTCGGGCCGCCTTCCTGCCGGATGGCGACGACCGAGGGTTCATCGAGCACGATTCCCTTGCCGCGCACATAGATCAGGGTGTTCGCGGTGCCAAGGTCGATCGCGAGGTCGTTGGAAAAATAGCTTCTGAGAAAACCGAGCATGGGTGCGTTTGTGCTGTGCGTGAAGTATGCGCGCCAAAGGCATGGCGCCAAAGGCCCTATAATGGCGAAATATTACTCCCCTTTTTTTGCGCCGCGGGGGTTTTTCCGTATTGCAGCATGCCCCTTTCCCCTGAACAGATCCAGCGCTTGGCCCGGCTTGCACGGGTGGCGGTGAGCCCGGAGGAGAGCTCCGCCGTGCGCGAGCAGCTGAACCGGGTACTGAAACTGATCGACGAGCTGCGGGCGGTCGATACGACCGGCATCGAACCGATGTCGCACCCGGTTGCCGAGCTGATCCCGGCGGGGCAGCGGCTGCGCGACGACGAGGTGACCGAGTCCGACTGCCATGCCGAGTATCAGTCGGTGGCGCCCGCCGTGGAACGCGGTCTGTACCTGGTGCCGAAGGTGATCGAGTAGCTTGCTCAACTCGACCCTCTGCGAACTTTCCGCGGCACTCGAGCGCAGGGCAATTTCGAGCGTCGAGCTGACGCGGCTGTTTCTGGATCGCGTCGAGCGCCTGAACGGCGCGCTGAACGCATTCATCACGGTCGATGCGCAGCGCAGCCTGGGCGAGGCGCACGCCGCCGACCAGGTCCGTGCCGCGGGCGGCGCCGGTCCGCTCACCGGTATCCCGGTTGCGCACAAGGACATCTTCTGCACGCGCGGCATGCTCACGACGTGCGGCTCGAAAATGCTGGCTGACTTCGTCAGCCCCTACGACGCACACGTCATCGAGCGGTTCGCCAGCGCCGGCGCGGTGCTGCTGGGCAAGACCAACATGGACGAATTCGCGATGGGGTCCTCCAGCGAGAGTTCGTTTTTCGGTCCGGTCAGGAATCCCTGGGATCGAGCGCGTGTGCCGGGCGGGTCCTCGGGCGGCTCGGCCGCGGCCGTGGCGGCGCGCCTCGCGCCCGCTGCCACCGGTACCGATACCGGCGGCTCGATCCGGCAGCCCGCGGCGTTCACCGGCGTCTGCGGCCTGAAGCCGACCTACGGCGTGGTGTCGCGCTATGGCATGGTTGCCTTCGCGTCGTCGCTCGATCAGGGGGGGCCGATGGCAAAGACCGCGCAGGATCTCGCCCTGCTCATGAACGTGATGGGCGGGCACGACGCGCGCGATTCAACCAGCCTCGCGCGCGACGCCGAGGACTACACGCGCGAACTGCAAACCCCGCTCGCCGGTCTGCGCATTGGCTTGCCGCGGGAGTATTTCGGTACTGGTTGCGCACCGCACGTGCTGGCGCGCGTGCGCGAGGCCATCGCCTGGTTCGAATCGCAGGGCGCCAAGCTCATCGACCTGGCGCTGCCGAACAGCGGGCTCGCTTTGGCGGCGTACTACGTCATCGCGCCCGCCGAGGCCTCGTCGAACCTGTCGCGCTTCGACGGCGTGCGCTACGGTCACCGGGCGCGCGCATACGGCGATCTCGCCGACATGTACTGCCGCACGCGCGCCGAGGGTTTCGGCGCCGAAGTCAAGCGCCGGATCCTGATCGGCACCTACGTGTTGTCGCACGGCTACTACGATGCGTATTACCTGCAGGCGCAGAAGGTGCGGCGGCTGATCGCGCGCGATTTTGCCGCGGCGTTCGCGCGCTGCGACGTGATCATGGGACCGACCGCGCCTTCGACCGCGTTCCCGCTGGGCGCCAACGCCGACGACCCGGTGCAGATGTACCTGAACGACATCTATACGATCCCGGCGCCACTGTCGGGACTGCCGGCGCTCAGCATCCCGTGCGGCTTCGACGGCGCCGGCCTGCCGATCGGATTGCAGCTCACCGGCAGCCATTTCGCCGAAGCCAGACTGCTCGGCGCCGCGCACCGCTACCAGCAGGCGACCGACTGGCACCTGCGGGTCCCGGCGGAGACGCCGCTGTGAAGCCGGCCGCGGCGGGATGACGGCGTGAGCTGGGAAATCGTCATCGGCATCGAGACGCACGCGCAGCTCACGACGCGCAGCAAGATCTTCTCGGGTGCCTCGACCGTCTTCGGCGCTGCGCCGAACAGCCAGGCCTCGGCGGTGGACATCGCGCTGCCCGGCGTGCTCCCGGTGCTTAACCGGGCCGCGGTCGAGCTCGCAATCCGCTTCGGGCTGGCGGTCGGCGGCACGATCAGCCGGCGCTCGGTGTTCGCGCGCAAGAACTACTTCTATCCCGACCTGCCGAAGGGCTACCAGATCAGCCAGTACGAGCTGCCGATCGTCGTCGGCGGCACCCTCACCATTGCCTCGGGCGACGCGCACAAGGTCATCCGGCTGACCCGGGCGCATCTCGAAGAGGACGCCGGCAAGTCGCTGCACGAGGATTTCCACGGCATGACCGGGATCGATCTCAACCGGGCCGGTACGCCGCTGCTCGAGATCGTGTCCGAGCCGGAGTTGCGCGGTGCCGCGGAGGCGGTTGCCTATGCGAAGGCCTTGCACGGCCTGGTTCGGTGGATTCGCGTCTGCGATGGCAACATGCAGGAGGGGTCGTTTCGCTGCGATGCCAACGTATCGGTGCGACGCGCGGGTGATCCGGTGCTCGGCACGCGCTGCGAGATCAAGAACCTCAATTCATTCCGCTTCATGGAGCAGGCCATCGCGTACGAGGCACGACGCCAGATCGGCGTGCTTGACGATGGCGGCACGGTGACGCAGGAAACGCGGCTCTATGACCCCGAGCGCGACCAGACGCGTCCGATGCGCACGAAGGAGGACGCGC
>MERE01000051.1 GCA_001771975.1 Betaproteobacteria bacterium RIFCSPLOWO2_02_FULL_68_150
CCACCTGGATGACGTGCTTGCGCAGCGTCTCCTTGCGCCGCCATAGCGCCAACTCGCTGTCGCTGATGAAACCGTGCTCGCGCGCCAGGGCGGCGGTATCGACGCCGGAACGCGTCGCGAGCCGGCCGCTCTTCACCGCCTCGCGCAGCTTCTTCTCGATCGGCTCGCATTCGATGGTGGCGAGGAACGCCGCCTCGAGCGCGCCCGTGACGTCGCTTTCGCCCCTGCCGACGTACATCCCTGCGGTGAGCCGTTCACGCGCCGCGCCCGGCTCGAGCACGATTTTCGCGCATCGGTGGTTGTGGCGGTCCTTCGCCGGGCGGAACGGCGTGCCGAGCGGAAACACCACCCAGCGCAACAGCGCCCGCAGCGAGGGCACCGGGAAATTGGCGTAGATCGAGTCGATCGCCTGCTGTGCCTGCCACAGCGCGTCGCGCACCGACCAGTGGATGAGCGGCAGGTCCTCCCGCTGGCGCCCCTGGTCCTCGTAGCGCTTCAGGGTGGCCGAGATCAGATACATCATCGACAGCACGTCGCCCAGGCGCGCGGAGATCTTCTCCTTGCGCTTGAGCGCGCCGCCCATGGCGAGCATCGCCATGTCGGCGAGGAACGCGAACGCGGCCGACAGATGCCCTACGCGCTGGTAGTAGCGCCTCATCTCGGGCGCCGCGCCGCGCGGCACCGGAGCGAGCCGCGAGCCGGTGAGGCTGTGCACGAAAGCGCGCACGCCGTTCGCGATCGTGTGGCCGAAGTGCGAGGTGAAGGCGTCGTCGAATTCGCGCGAGGCTTCTGCCCCCTGCAGTTCCTTGGCGGCGCGCATCTCGCGCAGCACGTAGGGATGGCAGCGGATCGCGCCCTGGCCGAAGATGATCAGGCTCCTCGTCAGGATGTTGGCGCCCTCGACCGTGATGCCGACCGGAATCACCTGATAGCCGCGCCCGACGTAGTTGTTCGGCCCGAGGCAGATGCCCTTGCCGCCGTGGATGTCCATCGAGTCGTTGACGATCTCGCGGATGCGCTCGGTCATGTGGTACTTGGCGATGGCCGAGATCACGGAGGGTTTCTCGCCCGCGTCGACCGCGCCCGCGGTCATGACGCGCGTCGCGTCCATCAGGTAGCAGTTGGCGGCGATGCGGCCGAGCGCTTCCTCGACGCCCTCGAGCCTGCCGATCGGGGTGCGGAACTGGCTGCGCACGCGCGCATAGGCGCCGGTGTAGCGCGCCAGCGCCTTGGCGCCGCCCACCGAGGAGGTCGGCAGCGAGATCGAGCGGCCCGCGGCGAGGCAGTTCATCAGCATCATCCAGCCCTTGCCGGCGTAGTCCTTGCCGCCGATGATCCAGTCGATCGGCATGAAGACGTCCTTGCCGCGCGTAGGGCCGTTCTGGAACGCGGCATTGAGCGGCAGATGCCGGCGGCCGATGTCCACCCCTGGCGTGTGCGCCGGTACCAGCGCGCAGGTGATGCCGAGGTCGTCCCTGTCGCCCAGCAGGTGTTCCGGATCGTAGAGCCGGAACGCGAGCCCGATGAGCGACGCCACCGGGCCGAGCGTGATGTAGCGCTTGTCCCAGGTGACGCGCATGCCGAGCACTTCCTTGCCCTGCCAGAGACCCCTGCACACGACGCCGTAGTCCGGAATCGAAGCCGCGTCCGAGCCCGCCTCGGGACTCGTCAGCGCGAAGCACGGCACCTCCTGGCCCCTGGCGAGTCGCGGCAGGTAGTGGTTCTTCTGCTCCTCGGTGCCGTAATGCAGCAGCAGTTCCGCCGGGCCGAGCGAGTTCGGCACCATCACCGACACCGCGAGCGTGTTCGAACGGGTGGAAAGTTTCATCACCACCGCCGAGTGCGCGAGCGCCGAGAATCCCAGCCCGCCGTATTGCTTCGGGATGATCATGCCGAGAAAGCCCTTGTCCTTGAGGACCTGCCAGACGCGCGGCGGCAGATCGAAGCGTTCGTGGGTGACTTCCCAGTCGTTCACCATGGTGCAGACGTCCTCGCAGGGCCCGTCGAGGAAGGCCTGTTCCTCCGGCGTCAGCCTGGGCTCCGGGATCGCGAGCAGCTTGTCCCAGTCCGGGCGTCCCGAGAACAGATCGGCGTCCCACCAGATCGTGCCGGCGTCGATCGCCTCCTTTTCCGTGCTCGACATGTCGGGCAGGATGCGGCGATAGATGGCGAGGATCGGGTCGCTCACGATCCAGCGGCGCAGAACGCGCAGATTGAGCACTGCCGCCCCGGCGACCCAGAGCACCGCGAGCACGACATTGGCGGTTGCGCCGAAGCCAGCGACGGCGCTCAGGACCGCGGCGAGCGCGCCGCCCGCAACCGTCCAGGCGATGATCGGTGCCTGCAGGTAGCCGAGCACGAGGAAGGCTGCGACGGCGGCGAGGAAGAATCCGAGCATGGTGACCTCCGCTTCGGCGGCGCTCAGGCCGCTTTCTTGACCGTGGACCCGCAGCGCAGCGGGGCAAGCAGCCCGGCCTCGAGAAACGCGGCAAGGCGCTCTTCGAGCAGCTTGGCGTCGTAGCGATCCTCGGGCTTGCAGCCGGCGATGAGCTGCACCGTGTCGGTGGCGGCCAGCGTGTAGGCGAGGGTGCCGAACATGAAATGCATTCGCCAGTTGAGCTCTTCGCGCGGCAGCTCGGGCAGCGCGCGCTCGAACGCCGCCTTGTAGCGCTCCATCGCCGGCGCGTAGAGCTGGCCGATCAGGCTGCGGATCGGCTTCGAGGGCTCGGTGTAGGCGCGGCCCAGCAGGCGGATGAAATTGCGCCCGCCGCCCCGCGCATCGCCGATCATCGCGAGCGAGGCGCGCAGAAAGGCGCGGATGATGCGCTCGGGCGTGGGCGCACCACCGGCAGAAGCCTTTTCCAGGCGCTCCAGCTCGGCGATGCGCTCGGCGTTCATCGGGTCGAGGCGGCGCCTGAACACCGCCTCGATGAGCGCGTCCTTGGAGCCGAAGTGATAGTTGACCGCGGCGAGGTTGGCGCCCGCCTTCGAGGTCAGCAGGCGCATCGAGGTGCCCTCGAAGCCGTGCTGCATGAACAGCTCTTCGGCAGCATCGAGAATGCGGGTGCGGGTTTCGTGCTGGGGCTTGAGCGCGCGCAGCCTGGCGGTCATGGCGGTGGTCTTCGATTAAAACGAACGTTTGAATGTTAGGCAAGCTGCCGCCGGCCGTCAAGCGGTTCGCCGGCTGCCGCAAGCCAAGGCAACGCGGCAGTTAGAATCCGCCCCTCGCATGGCCAGTCACGGACACGGCAGAGCCACCCCCACGCAGCCCCTGCGCGGCACCGAGTGGCGCGCGGTCGCGGTGCTGGTGCCGTACCTGCTCGAGTACCGCTGGCGCGTGCTGCTCGCGCTCGTGTGCCTGGTCAGCGCGAAACTCACCAACGTCGGCGTGCCGCTCGTGATGAAGGAGGTCGTCGACGCGCTCGACCCGCAGATCGCGGCGGTGGCGGTGCCGGTGGCGCTGCTCGCGATCTACGGCTGCTTGAGGTTCTCGACCACCCTCTTCGCCGAGCTGCGCGACGTCGTCTTCGTGCGCGTGATCCAGCGCGCCATCCGCCGCGTCGCGCTCGGCGTGTTCCGCCACCTGCACAGCCTGTCGCTCAGGTTTCACCTCGAGCGCCAGACCGGCGGCATGACGCGCGACATCGAGCGCGGCACGCGCGGCATCTCCTCGCTGCTCAACTACATGATCTTTTCGATCATCCCGGTGATCCTCGAGTTCGCGCTGGTGGCCGCGGTGCTGATCGGCAAGTTCGACTGGCGCTTCGCCGCGATCACCTTCGGCGCCGTGGCCGTGTACATCGGCTTCACCATCGCGATCACCGAGTGGCGCATGGAATTCCGCCGCCGCGCCAACGAGCTCGACTCGCGCGCCAACACGCGCGCCATCGACAGCCTGCTCAACTACGAGACGGTCAAGTATTTCGGCAACGAGGAGTTCGAGGCGCGCCGCTACGACGAGAACCTGCGCAAGTACGAGTCGGCGGCAGTCAAGACCGAGGCCTCGCTCGGGCTGCTCAACATCGGCCAGAGCCTGATCATCGCCGCCGCGGTCACCGGACTCATGCTGCTCACCGCCGAGGGCGTGTCGGCGGGAACGTTCACGCTGGGCGACCTGGTGCTGGTGAACGGCCTGCTGATCCAGCTCTATATCCCGCTCAACTTCCTCGGCATGGTGTACCGCGAGATCAAGCAGTCGCTGCTCGACATGGACCGCATGTTCGGCCTGCTCACCGCGAACCGCGAGGTCGAGGACCGGCCGGGGGCGCCGCCGCTGCCGCCTGGCCCGGCGATGGTCGAGTTCCGCGCCGTCGATTTCGACTACGAGCCGGCGCGGCGCATCCTGCATGGCGTGAGCTTCACGATTCCCGCCGGCCGGCGCGTCGCCGTGGTCGGGCATTCGGGCTCGGGCAAGTCCACGCTCGCACGCCTGCTGTACCGCTTCTACGACGTCACGCGCGGCGCGATCCTGGTCAACGGCGCCGACATCCGCACGCTGCAGCAGCAAAGCTTGCGCGGCGCGATCGGCATCGTGCCGCAGGACACGGTGCTGTTCAACGACACCATCCGCTACAACATCCACTATGGGCGGCCCGAGGCGAGCGACGCCGAGGTGATCGAAGCGGCGCGGGCCGCGCACATCCACGACTTCATCGAGACGCTGCCCGCCGGCTACGAGTCGACGGTCGGCGAGCGCGGGCTCAAGCTCTCGGGCGGCGAGAAGCAGCGCGTCGCGATCGCGCGCGCACTGCTCAAGAACCCCCGCATCCTGATCTTCGACGAAGCCACCTCGGCGCTCGATTCCACGTCGGAAAAGGCGATCCAGGCGGAGCTCGAGCGCATCGCCGTGGGCCGTACCACGCTGGTGATCGCACACCGCCTCTCGACCATCATGGACGCGGACCAGATCCTGGTGCTCTCGGGCGGGCGCATCATCGAGCGTGGCACGCACCGGGAACTGCTCGAGGCGGGCGGCGAATACGCGCGCATGTGGGCCCTGCAGCAGCAGGAGGAAGCGCGCGCGCAGGGGGTGGCAAGGCGTCCGCTCGCGGCCTAGCCGGAGCAGCCGGCGGCAACTCTCAGGTATTTTCGAGAATTCGCGCTTATCACGTTATTTTCGTTGCATTCTCCAAAAAACTTGCTTTACACTCGCGCAAACTCGAAACCGCTCAGGGTATGCAATCCACGCCACGCGAGCTGCACCACCTCGAAAAGATCGTCGCCGTCGTCGCACTGCTCGCCGTGCTCGCGCTCAGCTTCGGCTTCGCGCAGGCCGCCGGTCCGCGCAAGAAGGCCGCCGCCGATGTTCACGAACCGCACAGGGTGCCGCTGCGCTCGGCCGTGGTACTGGTGCAGGACACCGCCAACGGCGAGACGCTGCTGGCGAAGAATCCCGGCGCGGTGATGCCGATCGCCTCGATCACCAAGCTGATGACGGCGATGGTGGTGCTCGACAGTCAGCTCGAGCTGTCGCAACGCATCGTCATCAGCGGTGACGATCTGGATTATCTGAAGGGAACCGGTTCGCGCCTGCGTCCGGGAAGCGTCCTGACCCGCGACGAGCTGCTGCTGCTCGCGCTGATGGCCTCGGAGAACCGGGCGGCCGCGGCGCTTGCGCGCACCTTCCCGGGCGGAAGCGACGCCTTCGTCGCCGCGATGAACGCCAAGGCGCGCGTACTCAGCATGCGGGACACACGCTTTGAGGACGCAACCGGGCTCAATTCCGCCAACGTGTCGAGCGCTCAGGATCTGGCGCGCTTGGTCATTGCGGCGCACCAGTATCCGCGGATCCGCGACTACTCGACGCGCAACAGCGCCACCGTGCAGGCGCTCGGCCGGCCGCTCGCCTACCGCAACACCAATGGGCTGGTGCGCGACGCCAAATGGGAGATCGGGCTTTCCAAGACCGGATTCATCGCCGAGGCCGGGCGCTGCCTCGTGATGCAGGTGCGCATGGCCCAGAAGGACATGGTCGTGGTGCTGCTCGATTCCTGGGGCAAGTACTCGCGCATCGGGGACGCCAACCGCATCAGGAAGTGGCTCGAGACGAGCGCCGCCCTGGCGCGCCGCGGCTAGCGCGCCGCGCCCGGAAGCTCCCGGGCGCGGTCCGGTTCTACGGCGCCGTGGTCGCGGCGGACAGCCTCCGTGAGGACGTGATCGCCGGGTTGTCGCTGCCGCAGAAGACCCTTTCCCCCAAGTACTTCTACGATGCCACGGGCAGCCGGCTGTTCGACGCCATCTGCCGCTTGCGCGAGTACTATCCGACGCGCTGCGAGCTGGCGCTGACGCGGCGCAACCTCGAGGACATCGCGCGGTTCACGGGCCGCGGCGCCGAGCTGATCGAATACGGCAGCGGGGCGAGCGTCAAGACGCGCCTGCTGCTGGGCGCACTGCGGCCGGCGGCTTACGTGCCGGTCGACATTTCCGAGGCCGCGCTGCAGGGGGCCGCCGGGCGCCTCGCGCGCGAGTTCCCCTGGCTCGAGCTGCACGCGGTGGTGGGCGATTTCATGCAGCCGCTCCGGCTGCCGGTGTACCGCAGGCGCAGCAGGCGCCGCCGGGTGGTCTATTTTCCCGGTTCGACCATCGGCAACCTCACACCCGAGGAGGCGCACGCGTTCCTGCGGATGACGCGCGGCCAGGTGGGCGCGCGGGGCGCGATGCTGGTGGGCGTCGACCTGAAGAAGGACGCCAACATCCTGCACGCGGCCTACAACGACGCCCGGGGCGTGACCGCGGCTTTCAACCTCAACCTGCTGGCGCGCATCAATCGCGAACTGGGCGGCGATTTCGACCTGCGGCGCTTCGCGCACTATGCGTTCTACAACGCGGCGCTGGGGCGAATCGAGATGCACCTCGTGTCGCTCGCGAAGCAGACGGTCGCGATCGGCGGACACCGCTTCGGCTTCGACACCGGCGAGTCGATCCACACCGAGAATTCCTGCAAGTACTCGGTCGAGGAGTTCAGGACCCTTGCGCTGGCGGCGGGCTTTCGCAGCGAGCGGGTGTGGCTGGACGCGAAGCGCTATTTCGCCCTGTTCGGCCTGGTCGCCAGCTAGCCCGATCGGGCGGCCTCGCCTTGCGCGGCGCAGTGTCGGATTCGAGGGAGGCGAAGCGAACTGCGGGGCGCATGCGCCGGCCGCTGCTCCGGCGCTTTTCAGGCGAGGCCGAAGTCAAATCAGCAGGGCGATGATGATCGCTCCAATGACGATCATGATCCACTGGAAGTCGCTGAAGTTACCCCCCGCCGGGAGGCTGTCGAGCCGCGTCGCGAGAGCATGCACTTCCTGGTCCGTCAGCGCATCCACCCTGGCCTTCACGTTCTCCGGAGGTACGCCCATGGCCTGGAGCTGCTTTGCCACTTCCGGACGCGCCACCAGGGCGGTTACGCGTTCGCGCTCGCTGCTCGCCTGTGAGTCCGGAACCATTTTGTCGGTCCCGATCAATTCGGCGGCCACCGGGGGCG
>MERE01000052.1 GCA_001771975.1 Betaproteobacteria bacterium RIFCSPLOWO2_02_FULL_68_150
GCGCGTCGCCGATCAGCTGGCCGAGCAGGTTGCAGCGTGCCGCGAGCTTCGGTTTGCCGTCGGCGCCGGAGATCGGCGTGCGGCCGTACGGCAGGGCGATCGACGAGCCCTCGGTCCAGAAGCACACCGTTCCCGGCTCCACGATCTGGCGCGCATCGGGCTCGAGATCGAGGCTGAACGGCGCCTCGAAGTACACCTCCTCGCCCCAGGTGCTGGCGCGCGATTCGAACGGCAGCGCATCGAGCAGCGCCGCTGCGCCTGGCGTGTCGTCGCGCAGCACCGCCTCGAGGGTGACACGCCCTGCGACGATGCGGATCCTCGCGCCCATCACTTGAGCACGGCGCTCCAGGGGGACTTCACGCCGCCGGCCTCGACCACGCCTTCGATGGCCTGGTTTCTCACCGTGCCGGAAAACTGTCCGCCGCGGCCCGGCAGCCGGAAGCTGAGCTGCCCGCCCTTCAGGCGCACGTCCTCCAGCGGCAGCTCCTTGCCGCCGATGCGCGCGCTGCCCGAGACGCGCGTCAGCTGCTGCCTGAAGTCGAGGCGCACGGGCCCCTTCGCCACGTTCGCCGCAACCTTGGCGTTCCAGCTGCCGGCCACCTTCGCCGGGACGACGTAGAGATAGATGAGCGTCGTGGTGACGCCGCTGATCGCCACTTTGTCCTCGAGATCCATCTGCACGTACTGCTCCGGAATCCAGCCGGCGAGCGGATAGTCGTGCGAGAGGACGCGCGTCCCCGGCCTGAGTTCGGCCAGGAGCTTGTCCTTGAGCAGGTTCACCGTGTGCGGCAGCAGGTACATGGTCAGCACGGTCGCCTGCGAGATGTCGGTCTTGAACAGGTCCTGGGCGATGAACCTGACCCGGTCGGCAAGGCCCTCGCGCTGCGCCGCCTCGTTCGAGAGCCTGACCAGGTGGTCCTGGATCTCCACGCCGAAGCCGCGCGCGCCGAACACCTTGGCCGCGGTGAGCACGATGCGGCCGTCGCCCGAACCCAGGTCGATGACGAAATCCTTCGGCCCCACCTCGGCCAGCTTGAGCATGTCGGCGACCACGCTCTGCGGCGAAGGCACGTAAGGCCCGGCGTTGACCGGCTTGTCGCTCGCGAGCGCGGGCGCGGCGGCGAGCAGCGCGAGAACCAAGGCAGGAGCGATTCTCATCGCATCAGGTTTCCACATGCTCGAACGTGAGCTGCACGCTTTTCAGTCCGTTGAATTCGTTCACCGCCAGCCGGTAGGCGGCGCGCAGCGGACCGTGCAGCGGCGCCGTCATCCGGTCGAGCGCATTGAACCAGATCGCCTCGAGCCGCCGGCCGTCCTTCGCGAGGCGCAGCTTCAGGTGACGCTCGCCGACGATGCGCTGGCTTTCGAGCGCGAATGTATCGCAGAACAGCGGCTGCGGAAACCCTTGACCCCAGATCTGGGCCTCGAGCATCTGGGCGACTTCGAGCGAATGGTACGCGGCCTCGAGCTCGCCGTCGGTCTCGACCACGCGCTGGCGGGCGTTTTCCGGGAGCAGGTCGGCCGCGGTGCGCTCGAAGAGTTCCGCGAAGCGCTCGAAATCGGCTTCGCGCAGGGTCAGCCCGGCCGCCTGCGCGTGACCGCCGAAGCGCAGCAGCAGGCCCGGCGCGCGCTTGGCCACCAGATCGAGGCAGTCGCGCAGGTGAAATCCCGGAATCGAACGCCCCGAGCCACGCAGCAGGTTGTAATGCGGGCCTTGATGCACGCCGTCGCCCGCGCGCGCGAAGCAGATCGTCGGCCGGTGCATGCGCTCGCGCACGCGCGAGGCGACGATGCCCACCACGCCCTGGTGCCAGCCGGGCTCGAAAAGCGCGAGCGTCGCCCCTGGCGGCTCTGCGAGCCGTTGCAGCACCGCGAGCGCCTCGTCGAGCATTCCGCCTTCGATCTTGCGGCGCTCGCGATTGAGGCGGTCGAGCTGCTGCGCGCCATTGGCCGCGCGCGCCTCGTCGTCGGTGATGAGGCACTCGATTCCCTGGCTCATGTCGGCGAGGCGTCCGGCGGCGTTGAGCCGGGGTCCGAGCACGAAGCCGAGGTCGAAGCACGAGGCCTCTGCCGGCGCCCGGCCGGCGGCGCGCAGCAGCGCGATGAGGCCGGGCTTCGCCAGCCCGGTGCGCAGGCGGCGCAGGCCCTGCGCGACGAGGATGCGGTTGTTCGCGTCGAGCGGCACGACGTCGGCCACCGTCCCGAGCGCGACCAGGTCGGTGAGCGCGGCAAGGTTCGGTTCCGGACGGCCGTCGAATCCTCCGCGCCGTCGCAGCTCCGCGCGCAGGCCGAGCATGACGTAGAACATCACGCCCACGCCGGCGAGCGCTTTCGAGGCGAAAGCGCAGCCCGGCTGATTCGGATTGACGATGCACTCGGCCTCGGGCAATTCATCGCCCGGCAGATGGTGGTCGGTGATCAGCGTCGCGATGCCGAGCTGCTTCGCGCGCTGCACGCCCTCGACGCTGGCGATGCCGTTGTCCACGGTGATCAGCAGATCGGGTTTGCGCCCGGCCGCCAGATCGACCAGCTCGGGCGACAGGCCGTAGCCGAGCTCGAAGCGGTTCGGCACGAGGTAATCCACCTGCGCGCCGAACAGGCGCAGCGCGCGCACGCCGAGCGCGCAGGCGGTGGCGCCGTCGGCATCGTAGTCGGCGGCGATGAGCAGCCGTTTCCCCCGCGCGATCAGGTCCGCGAGGAGCTGCGCCGCGCGCTCGCAATTGAGCAGTTGCGCCGGCGGCAACAGGCGCGCGGCGTCGAGCTGCAGCTCGGCGGCGGAGCGGATGCGCCGCGCGGCGTAGAGGCGCGCCAGCACCGGATGCACGCCCTCGCGCAGCAGCGCCTGGCGGTCGGCTTCCAGATAGCGGCGCGTGACGATTTTCATGGGCGGGCGGCGAGCGGCCGCGGACGGCGCCAGAAGCGCCGCAGGTCGGCGCGCGTCGTTTCCCAGGATTCACCCGCGTCCGGGATGTTCACGCTGAGCATGCCGATGCGTCCCTGGCGCAACGCCGCCAGCAGCGGCACGAACCAGCGCTGCTCGAGCGCATCGAGCGAGCGCAGAACGGAATCATCGTCGTCTATCGCGCGCGCGGCATGCACGGCATCGAGCACGCACAGGTGGCGCCCGTCCTGCGGCGGGCGTTCGAGCCATTGCGACGCGGTTTGGGGCGAAGCGGCAGGCCGCACGCCCGCCAGGCGCGCGAGGCCCAGCGCGACCGGATCGTCGCTCACGACCGATTGCCAGGGTCCGCGCACCCCTTGCGGCAGCCGCCCGGCGCCCCAGAGCCAGACGCTGTTGATGGCAGGAGCGCCGCGTTGCTCGCGCTGCAGGTTGACCGGGTGCTCGTGCAGCAGCATCTGGATTTCATTCATGAGCGCGTGTGCGCGCCGCGCTCCGGCGCCTCGCGGCAGAATGCCGCCGGCCGCGTCACTCGCCAGTTCGGCGGGCGACGGCGCCTCGAGCGCCAGATCGCGCGCTGCGCGCAGGCACCAGCGCTCCGGGTGCAGCGCGAGCAGCGTGTAGTCGCCGCCGAAATGTCCATTCAAGGTAGCGGTGAGCGCGTCCGCTTCCGGTCGCTCGATGCCGCAGGCGGCAACCGGAACCAGCGCCAGGCGGTCGGGGCCCACCTTGAGGTGCACCGGATCGGCGCGCATCCAGTAGCCATCCGCAGGTTCGCCGCCGTCGGCGAGCAGCGTGAGCGCGCCCGCGGCGAGCGGCTCTTCGGTGACGCCGAAGGCGTGCGCGAGCCAGCGCTCGAGCGCCCGCGGCGCATCGCGCGTCGCGCGTCCACGCGCCCGCAGCAGCTCGAGCGCCGGCAGCCGCGGCATCGGCTGCGTCGCCAGCAGCGCCGGCACGACCAGCTCGAGATGCATCAGAGATTCACGATCCGGGCGCGGCCCTTCGCCAGGTGGCGCGCGAGAATGCGGTACTGGTCGAGATCGAAGCCGCGGCGCCGGCCGGCGCACAGCAGCTCCGGGATTTCGCTTGCGGAGCGCGCGCAGCCGAGCCACGACCACTGGTGCACCACGTGCACTTCTGCCGATTCGCGCTGCGGATCCTGTTCGACGACGCCGATCGGCCCGCGGTACGGCCAGGCAATGGACTTGAGTCGCGCCACCGCCGCAGCGACGCGGGCGCGATGCGCTGCGGCGCTCTCCCGGCCGGCGCACACTCCCGCACAGCGCTGGATCTGGTGGCGGAAACAGGCGCCGTGGTCGCGCGCCGCCGGCTCGAAGCCGAGCGCCTGCAGGCACAGGCCGTGCTCGTCAGCGAGTCCGCGCAGCGCCTCGAGCGCCGCGCGCCGCGAACGGAACAGTCCATGCAGGCGCGTAACCTGGTCGGCGGCGAGGTCTCCCGCCTGCAGCAGCTGCAGCGTTTCGCCCTCGAGCGCGAAGCCGCACAGCTCGCGCGGCCGCTGCAGGCGCCGATTGAACACCGGCGCGAGCGTCTTCACGAGTTCCGCCTCGCGCAGCAGCGCTCCGAGCTCGCCCGCAGTGCGCTGCCATTCGATCGAGCGCACTTCGCGCGCCAGCTGCATTTCCCTGGACGAGCGCAGGTCGTCCGCAAAATGCTGCAGCACGCGCGAGCGCAGGGCGACGCTCTTGCCCACGTAGAGCAGCGCGCCGCCTTCGCCGTGGAACAGGTACACCCCCGGCGCCTCGGGAATCGCGTCGACCACGGCACGGTCGATGCAGGCGGGGAGCGTGGTCTGCCGCGCGAGCTGCCGGGCGGCGGTCGCCACCGCGTCGCTGCCGTGCTCCCGCGCGGCCGCCTGCAGGAAGCGCCACACCACCCGGGCGTCGCCCAGCGCGCGGTGGCGCGCGTCGCAGGCCAGGTGATGCCGGGCCATGACGCTGTCGAGATTGTGGCGTGCATGCTCCGGGTAGAGCCGGCGCGACAGTTTCACGGTGCACAGCGTGCGTGCCTGGAAGCGGATTCCGGTGCGTTCGAACTCCCGGCAGAGAAAGCCGTAGTCGAAGCGTACGTTGTGCGCCACGAACACCCGCCCCGCGAGGCGCTCGTGCAGCGCGCCGGCCAGCTGCGCGAAGGTCGGCGCCCCGGCCACCATGTCGTTGGTGATCCCGGTCAGCGCCTGGATCGCGGCCGGAATCGCAGTCTGCGGATTCACCAGCGTGCTCCATTCCCCGGCGAGCTCGCCGTGCTCCACCTCCAGCACCGCGATTTCGGTGACGCGATCGTGCGCCGGATGCGCGCCGGTGGTCTCCAGGTCGACGATGGCCAGCGGCGCGTCGAGCAGCGGCGTCACGGCCGCTGGGCGGCGAGGAAACTGCCGTAACGCAGGAAGGGCATGGCGGTTCAGGGTATGGATAAACGTCCAGTAGCCGAATCTACCGCAAAAGCGCTGCGAGCTGCCAGAGCGCGAAGCCGAGGATGGTGAGGCCGCAGACCACGTTGACCGCGCGTACCAGCCGCGGGCCGATGCGGCCGCGCAGCCAGCCCGCGCCGAGGGCGAGAATCACCCACCACGCCGCCGATCCGAGCACCACGCCGGCGACGATCAGGCCCGCTGCGGCGTAACTGGCGCTTGCACTCAGCCCCAGGCCGGCGAAGATCGCGGCAAAGGCGAGGATCGTGGGCGGATTCGCGAGCGTGAGGCCGAGCGTGGAGCCGAACGCGGCCGCGAGCGAGCGCGGCGGCTTGGCGTCAGGTGCCGCATCGAGCGGCCCGGGCACGGCGAGCAGCGCCTTGGCGCCGAGCCAGAAGAGGAACGCCGCGCCCGCGATCCCGAGCCAGAAGCCGTGCTCGAGCAGAAAGCCCGAGACCACGGTGAGCCCGAACGCCGCGATGGCGCCGTAGAGGCCGTCGGCGGCGGCGATGCCCATGCCGGACACGAATCCCGCCAGCATCCCCTGCGCCAGCGTGCGGCGAAGGCAAAGCAGCCACATCGGACCGATGGTGGCGGCGAGCACGAAGCCGAAGGCGAGGCCTTTGAAGAACAGCAGCGACATCGCTGCGATTCTAATGTTTCAGCAAAGTGAAATCGTGGGGTGGCGCGTTACCTCGAGCGCGGTGCGATCTTGATCTCCCCGATCTCCGGTTTTCGGCGGGATCGAATTGCGATCCCGCCGAAAACCGGAGACCATGAGAACTCCGGAACCGCGCGGCGTACAATCCACCGCCGAAAGGAGATCTGCCATGCTTCCGACCCGCTGGCTTTCCGTGCTGTGCTTCACGGCCTGGCTGTTCTCGCCCGCCGCCGCCGCGGCGTCGAAGGAGGAAATCAACGCCGACGTTCGCGCAGCGGTGCAGAATTTCTACCGGCACACCGGCGCCGGCAAGGAACTGGCGCAGAAGGCGGCCGGCATGCTGGTGTTCCCGAACGTGATCAAGGCCGGCATCGGCATCGGCGGCGAGTACGGCGAGGGCGCGCTGCTGGTGAAAGGCAAGACGGCCGCCTACTACAACATCGCTGCAGCCTCGATCGGCTTTCAGCTCGGCGCGCAGGCGCGCAGCCAGATCGTGCTGTTCATGAACGAAAACGCACTCGCCGGTTTCCGCCGCAGCCAGGGCTGGACTGCGGGCGTTGACGGCAGCGTCGCGCTCGCGACGCTGGGCGCGGGCGGCTCGATCGACACCGAGACCGCGAAAAAGCCGGTGATCGGCTTCATCTTCTCCAACAAGGGCCTGATGTACAACCTGACCTTCGAGGGCTCGAAGATCTCCCGCTTCGATCCCTGAGCGCGTCGGCGTCCATCGGGGTCTTCTCCTAAGCCAGCGCCGCGCGGGTGAGATCGGGGGCCGAGAGGTTGTGCGTGCGGCCCAGGCCGGCAACGAAACGCGCATCGCGCACGGCTAACGACCAGAACGAGAAATCGGCCAGTTCGAAAGTCACCGCGGATTCGGGAAAGCGCGCCAGCCAGGCGGTTTTCACGGCCATGAATTCCCGGTCAGCGTCGGGCATCGGCGCCGCCTCGCCGCGCAGCGTCACGCGCGCGAGCGTCTGCGGATCGGGGCGGCCGTCGTCGGCCTGAATGATGGCGAGCGACGCACGCGCGTCGCACCGCAGGTCCTGCGTGTGCCAGGCGAGGCGGCTCAAGCGCAACCGGATCGAAGAAAAATCCGGCGCCGGCAGATAAGCCACCAGCGAAACGTCGGGGGCGCCCGCGCGCAGCGTGCCGAGCGCCGCGACGCGCTCGTTGCGCACCAGCGCGGCGAGTGCTGCGGCGGTCGCGGCGTCCATGGCGCGCATTGTAGTATCCTCGCTGCGAAGTTCCCCTCGATGCGCTACGAACTCCTCGTCGGCCTGCGCTACACGCGCGCCAAGCGCCGCAACCATTTCATCAGCTTCATCTCGCTGACCTCGATGGC
>MERE01000053.1 GCA_001771975.1 Betaproteobacteria bacterium RIFCSPLOWO2_02_FULL_68_150
TCGCGCAGTTCCTTGCGCGAGCGCATCACCATGACGAGCACGCGCCCGTCCCGCAAACCACGCTTCAGTTCGCTCATGGGATGATCATGCGCCAAGGCTGCGTCAAGCGCGCCCACTTCCGGAAGCAGCAGCACGTCGGCGGCGAGCGACTTCAGGCCGCGGTATTCGCCCGCCACCACCGCCATGCGATCCGGTCCGCGCAGCCAAAGCTGCATCGGGACGGGTGCGCGCACCTGCTTGACGTTGGCGCGCGGCGGCGAACCCGGCGCCAGCGCGATGCTCGCGCCCGGCTGCACCTCGGCGAACAGATCCGCATGGCCATCGAGCACCGCTTGCCACGACGCCATCAAATCCGCACCCCCAGCCGGTAGCCCTCATGAATCGCGGCGTCGAGCCCGCGCGGCATGAGCACATCGCCGCAACCGTGCAGCTCGTCCACCATCCACTCGAATTGCGTGAACAGCTCCTGGTTGGAGCGGCGCGGTCCAGCCGCGACCACGCTGTCCGCCGGGATCACGGTCTGCGCGCCTTTTGCGTCCACCACGATCGCGCTCTCGGCCGTGACGCGCTCCAGCCGCGTCTGGGTGAGGACGCGGATCTCGAGCTCCTCCAGCCACGAGGTGTGGCGCCACTTGAAGGTCGGCATCACATCCTCGGCGATGCGCTTGCCGGGCTCCACGAGCGTCACCTCGGCGCCGCGCTTGCGGAGCGACTCGGCGACCACCAGCCCGACCTTGTTGGCGCCGAGCACCACCACGCGTTTTCCGGCGGTGACGCGCCCTGCGGCGACGTCGAGCGCATCGACGATGCGCTCGCCTCCCTCGAGGTGCGCGAAGGCCTCGCGGTCGACGCGCGCGCCCGCCGCGACCACGCACACATCGTACTGGTGCAGCACCGAGCGCATGAACTTCGGGTTCGCCTCGGTGTTGAACTGCAGCTTCACGCCGAGCTTCGCGGCCATCACCTCGTAATGGCGCACCACCGAATGCAGGTCCTCCGGCCGCGCCAGGTCGTGCGTAGCGTAGCCGAGCAGGTTGCCGCCGATGCGGCTGCCGCGCTCGTACACGGTGACGTCATGCCCGCGCTTCGCCGCCGTGGTCGCGAATTCCATTCCCGCCGGGCCGGCGCCGATCACCATGATTCTCTTCTTCACCGCCGCGGGCGTGAGCGCGTACTCGGGCTCGACCTCGTGGCCGAGCGCCGGGTTCATGGTGCAGGTGTACGGCAGGTCGCGGAACACGCGCGACAGGCAATTCAGCGAGCCGATGCAGCGGCGCACTTCGTCGAGCCGGTCTTCGGCCGCCTTGTGCACCAGTTCCGGATCGGCAAGCAGCGGCCGGCAGACTTCCCAGTAATCGAATTCGCCGCGGCCGAGGCACTCGTCCGCCATTACCGGGTCGGGCAGGCGGTTGCCGTAGGCGATCAGCGTCTGCGGGCATTCCTGCTTGGCGCGGATCGCGAGCCGGTTCCAGTAGCCGGGCGGCACGTCGCGCCCGATCGAGGATTCGGGCGCTTCCTGCCAGCCAACCGTGACGCTGATCATGTCGACGCCGCAGCCCGCGGCCTGGCGCATCAGCGCGAAGCACTCGTCCTCCGTGTTGCCGCCCCACTGATCCATGAGTTCCGCGCCGTTCAGCCGCACGATGAGCGGGTGCCCGGGCAGCGCCTGCTTGATCGAGTCGATCAGCTCGCGCATGAAGCGGCCGCGATTTTCCACCGTGCCGCCGTACTCGTCGCTTCTCTGGTTGGTGAACTTCGAATTGAACGAAGCGAGCAGATACCCCATGAAGCTGGTCACCTCGACGCCGTCGAAACCGGCGCGCACGGCGCGCTTCGCCGCGTCGACGTGCTCGCCGATGCAGCGCCGGATGTCCTGCCTCGACATCTCGCGCGGCGGGCGAAAGTGCGGCAGCGTCTGCGGCACCACCGAAGGCTGCACGCAGTAGCCGAGGTCGATGCCGCCGTAGCGCCCGGCGTGCAGGATCTGCTGGATGGCGAGCGCCCCGGCGTCGTGAATGGTGCGCGCGATGATCTCGAACTGCGGCAGGAACTTGTCGTCGTAGAGCGCCACCTGGCGGAAGTAGGACTTGCCCTCGCCCTTGGGGTCCGGATACGCGCCCTGATTGGTGATGATGCCGCAGCCGGTGCCGGCGATGACGCGCGTGCGCGCGAGCTCGCGCGGCGTGATGAAGCCGTCGCGCGTGTTGTAATTCGACACGCAGCAGGCGCCGTACTTGATCAGGTTCGGCGCCGCATAGCGCCCGAGCCGGCCGGGCTTGAAAAGGTGCGGCAGTTTCCGCTCTCCGGGTCTCATGACTTCCTTTCGCTGGCGAGTTGCGCGGCGATGCGCTCGCGCAGCTCGCGTTTCAGGATCTTGCCGACGGGACTGGTCGGGAACTCGGTCACCAGCTCGAGCCGCTCGGGCAGCTTGAAGCTCGCGATGCGCTGGCCCTTCAGGAACTCCGTCAGCTCGCCAAGGGTCAGGCTCATGCCGGGCTTCGGAATGACGAATGCGCAGGCCTTCTCGCCGAACACCTCGTCGGGCATCGCCACCAGCGTCGCCGCCTTCACGCTGGGGTGCGCGAACAGGTAGTTCTCGATCTCGTCGCAGCTGATCTTCTCGCCGCCGCGGTTGATGATGTCCTTGCGCCGCCCCTCGGTGTAGAGCTGGCGGCCGCGCTTGCGCACGATGTCGCCCATGCGATAAAAACCCTCGGGCGTGAAGGCTTCACGGTTCTTCTCCGGCGCGTTGTAGTAGCCGCGGATCGTGTAGGGACCTCGCACGCACAACTCGCCCGCGGCACCGTCGGCGAGTTCGCGCTCGTCATCGCCCAGCACCCGGATCTCGTCGTCATCGCAGATCGGGATGCCGGAACTCTCCAGCACCGCTTCGTCGTCCCCGTACAGCCGCACCATGCTGATCAACCCTTCCGCCGTGCCGTAGATCTCCTGCGGAACGCACTCCAGGCGCTCGCGCAGGCGCGCGCGCAGCTCCGGCGCGAGCCGCGCGCCGCCGTTCTGGATCACCTTCAGCGTGGAGAGGTCGTGCCGCTCCGGCAGCCGCGTGTTGAGCCACGCCGCGATCAGCGGCACCGCGGCGGGCACCACGGTAACGCCCTCGCGCTCGACGAGCGAAAACACCGTGTCGGCGTCGCCCGCGGGCGCGAGCACCACCGTGCCGCCGTGATACAGCGCGCCCATCAGCCCCGGCGAGGCAAGGTTGTAGTTGTGGCCGAGCGGCAAAATCACCATCAACACCGTGTGCTCGGCAAAGCCGGCGAGCAGGCCGCAGCGCTTGGCGTTGTAGACGTAATCGTCGTGCGTGCGCGGAATGAGCTTGGCCAGCGAGGTCGTGCCGCCCGAGAGCAGCATCAGCGCGACTTCCTGAGGATCCAGGCGCGGCAGCGGCGCCGCGGGCCCCGGCTGCTCCATCAGCGCGGCGAGCGAATGCTGCCCGCCGAGCGGCTTGCCCGCCACGAAGACCTGCTTCAGGGTGGGACAGGAGGCGCGCATCTCTTCGGCCATCGTGCGATAGTCGAATTCCCGCAGCACGTCGGGGATCACGTAGCCCGCGGCGCCCGAGCCGCTGATGAAATGCTTCACCTCGGTATGCCGGTGCGCGCGCAGCGCCATGACCGGAATGCACCCGGCGCGGATCAAGCCGAAGAACGCGTAGAGGAAGTCAGGCACGTTGTGCAGTTGCAGCACGACCCGGTCGAGCGGCTGCAGGCCGCAGCGCACGAACTGCGCCGCGAGGCGCTCTACGCGCTCGCCCAGCTCGGCGTAGCGGATGCGTTCGGCGCCATGCACCAGCGCGACCTTGTCCGGCCGCGCTGCGGCCGAGCGCGCGAGCGCGTCGCAGATCGACAGGCCTTCCCAGTAACCGCGCTCGCGGTAGCGCCGGGCAAAATCCTCGGGCCAAGCCACGCAGCCTTGCAGCATGCAACCTCCTCCAAGAGGCGGAGGCGTTAAGCTGCCAGAGCGGCGCCCGCAGGTACTTGTGCTACATCAAATGCCGGTGCTGTTAAATTTCCACCCGCGTGCCCAGCTCGATGACGCGGTTCGCCGGCAGGTTGAAGTAGTCGGCCGCACTGCCGGCATTGCGCGCCATGGCGGCGAAGATCCGCTCGCGCCATTGCGCCATGCCCGCGCCGGGGGTCGCGATCACGGTCTCGCGGCTGAGAAAATAGGAAGTCTGCATCGGGTCGAGGTCGAAAGCGCGCGCCCGCGAGGTGCGCAGCGCGTGCGGCACGTCCATCTGGTCCTTGAAGCCGAATTGCATCGCGGCGCGCCAGCAGTTGTAACCGAGCGGCTCGATCGACACCCGCTCATCGAGCGGCACCCACGGCACCTCCAGGACCTCCACGGTAAGGAAGACCACGTTTTCGTGCAGCACGGCGTTGTGCTTGAGATTGTGCAGGAGCGCGTTGGGCGTCGCGCCCGGCGTCGCGGTCAGGAACACTGCCGTGCCGGGTACCCGGTGCGGGGGCTGGCGCATGAGCGATTCGAGAAAAGCTTCGAGCGGGATCGAGTTCGAGCGCATCTGCCCCACCAGGATCCGGCGCCCCTGGCGCCAGGTGATCATGACCAGAAAGATCGTCGCGCCCGCGGCGAGCGGAAACCAGCCACCCTCGTGAATCTTGAGCAGGCTGGCGCTGAAAAACGCCAGATCGACAAGCAGGAAAAAACCGGTTGCCGCAAGGCACAGCGCGAGCGGAAGGCCCCAGCTGTGCCGGATCACGAAGAACGTGAGAATGGTGGTGGTGAGCATCGTCCCGACCACCGCGACGCCGTAGGCCGAGGCGAGCCGCGTCGAGGAACCGAAACCGAGAACCGCTCCGAGCACCGCGGCGAGCAGCAGCCAGTTGACCGCGGGAATGTAGATCTGCCCGACCTCCTTTTCCGATGTCTGCTGGATGTCCATGCGCGGCAGAAAGCCGAGCTGGATGGCCTGCCGGGTCATCGAGTAGGCGCCCGAAATCGTTGCCTGCGACGCGATCACGGTCGCTGCGGTAGCGAGCACGATCATCGGAAACAGCGCCCATTCCGGATAGGCGAGATAGAACGGATTCTCGATCGCCTTCGGGTCGCCCATGAGCAACGCGCCCTGTCCGAAGTAGTTCAACAGCAGCGCCGGGAACACCAGGCCGAACCAGGCGATCCGGATCGGCAGCTTGCCGAAATGCCCCATATCGGCGTACAGCGCCTCCGCCCCGGTCACCGCCAGCAGCACGGCGCCCAGGACGACGAATGAGGCCCAGCCATGCTGCGTCGTGAAAAGCAAGGCATGCGCGGGATTGAGCGCGGCCAGCACCCCGGGATTGCGCGCGATGCCGAGCACGCCGATCGCACCGAGCGAAAGGAACCACAGCGCGCAGATCGGGCCGAACCATAAGCCGACCACAGCGGTGCCCTTGCGTTGCACGAAAAACAGGGCGATCAGGACCCCCACCGAGATCGGCACGATATACGGCTTCAACGCGGAGGTGCCGATCTCCAGCCCTTCGACTGCCGAGAGCACCGATATTGCGGGCGTCAGCACCGCGTCGCCGTAGAACAGGGACGCACCGAACACGCCGAAGATCAGGATTGGAATGCGCCAGCGGTCGTCGCCCTTGACTGCCGATGACGCCAAGGCCACCAGCGCCATGATGCCGCCTTCGCCGCGGTTGTCGGCGCGCATCACCAGCATCACGTATTTCAGCGTCACCACCACCACCAGCGACCAGAATATCGCCGACAGCCCACCCAGGATGCTCTCTGCAGTAAGCGGGATGCCGTGGGCCGGGCTGAAAGTTTCCTTGACGGCGTAGAGCGGGCTGGTGCCGATATCGCCGTAGACGACGCCGAGCGCGGCAAGCGTCAGTGCGGCTCGCGACGAGCGTATTGCTTGCGGCCGACTTTCCATTTCTCGCCTTCCACCAACGAGCAGGCGCGCACGCTACTCCCGCATTGCACAAATATCAAATCCGAGAACGCTGCAGTGGTGTGATCAGAAACGATTACAGAGATTAATCAGGACGTTACGGAATATCGATTTCACCAGGTGACCAGCAACGTACGAGGCGCGCAGCCGCTCTCGACTCATTTGCTCCTGGCGGGCAGTGCGGTGACGTAGCCTTCGGCGAGCGCGATCCAACGCCTGAGCGCATTCGCATCGCAGGCGGCCGGATCCACCCAGACGAAGCCTGCCATCGGGCGCCCGGTGAAGTCCATCGGCCGAGCGCCGGGACGCGCCAGCGCTGCCGCATGCTGATCCTTGCCGATGCGAAACATGAATCCCTGCTTCGCCGTGCCGCACAGCATGTTGCCGTGATCCAGGAAACAGATGCCGCCAAACATCGCCTTCTCGGACAGTCCGCGACGTGGCTCCAGAACGCGGCGCAGGCGTTGCGCCAACGCGAGCGGATCGTGCGCGGTGGATTTCCTGGCCATCTCAGGCCGCCTCCGGCGAAGTCTCGCGAAAACTCGGTCTTGCGCGGATCACGGCCTGGGCCCGCATCACGCTGGCGTGCTTCTGGAACAAGGCCTTGCCTTCCGGAAACTGCTCGACGTAGTAGAGGATCGGCGCGAGAAACAGGTCCGCCATCGACAGGGCTTGTCCGGCGAGGAAGTCGTTGCCGCCATAGGCGCGCTCGAGGATCGCGAGTTGCTCCGCCATCTCCTTTGCGGCCGCATCGATCACGTCCCGATCCGGCTGGCCGCCGGCCGCCTTCGGAAAAATGTACTGCAGCACGTAGCGCCGGACCATCGCGTCGTAGACATACGCCTTGATCGCGCTCACCCACTGCTCGCAGCGCGCGCGGTCGCGCACCGTGCCCGGCACGAGGCTCGGCCCGGGGAAGGCCTCGTCGACATAGCGCAGGATGGCGCTGGTTTCGAACAGGGCGATGCGGCCGTCGCGGAACCCCGGAACGCGTCCGAAGGGGTGCACGGCGAAAATCTCCGGTGTGTGCGGCGCCACCGGCTGCAGCGTGTACTTGACGCCCTTTTCCGCGAGCCCCATGCGCGCGGTGCGCACGTAGCTGCTGCGCGGGTCGCCCAGCAGCGCCACCGTCGCCGCCTGCCCGCGCTCGTCGAGCAGGTCGGTGAGCTGATTGAGGCTCGAGCCCCAGCCTTCCTCGTGCGCGTCGCGCGTCGCCGCATCGGCAAAGCCGGCATGGGTCATGCGAATCTCGGTGCCGGCGGCGCGCGCGATGAACGCGATCCCGATAGCCGTCTCCGCGCCCGGCGTCGCCTTGCGTTCCCAGCGCCAGCTGTAGAGGAGCTTTTCCGGCCGGACGAATTCGCGGTACGTCCCGCCGGCGACGAAC
>MERE01000054.1 GCA_001771975.1 Betaproteobacteria bacterium RIFCSPLOWO2_02_FULL_68_150
GTCGGATGCGCGCGCGCGCCGTGCGGCGTGCGGCTGCGATAGTCGGCTAGCACTTCAAGGTCGCGGTCGCGGATGCGCGCATCGGTCCATTCCTGGAACTCCCGGGCATAGGCGAGCGGCGCCGCGCCGTCCGCACGGCGGTCGCGCAGATTGTGCGTCATTTGGCCCGAGCCGATCAGCAGCACGCCCTCGGCCGCGAGCGGCGCCAGAGCACGCCCGAGCGCAAGGTGGTGGCGCGGGCCGAACTCCTTCTGGAGCGAAACCTGCACTACGGGGATGCTTGCATCGGGATACATGTGGAGCAGCGGCGACCAGGCGCCATGGTCGATGCCGCGGCAGCCGTCGATCGCGGGGATAAACCCGGCGTCCTTCAGAAGCGCGAGCCCGCGCCGGGCAATGTCAGGCTCGCCGGGCGCGGGGTAACGGATTCGATAGAGCGGTTCCGGGAAACCGAAGAAGTCGTGCACCGTCTCCGGTTTCGGATTGCCGGTGAGCATCGGCAGGTTCGTCTCCCAATGCGCCGATGCAATGAGGAGCGCGCGTGGGTGCGGCAGGGATTGCCCGAGACTCGCCCAGGCCTTTCCCGCAGCGCCCGGGTCGAGCGCGTGCATCGGCGAGCCGTGCGACAGGAACAGGGTCGGCAACGGCTCCTTCCGATTCATGCGTAGACCCGTCCCGGATTGCGGTTGAACCAGACGTTGGCGAGGGCGTATCGGCCGTCGCCAAGCAGCGCCTGCGCGATCGCGGCCGCGGCGAGGAACGCGGGATACTCCCAGCCGCCGTTGGGGGCGCTGAACAGCCAGCCGTTGCCGGCGTGCGCCCAAGTGGCGCCGATCAGCACCGGAACCAGCGCTGCGGCCGCGTAGCGCGATCCCAGGCCAGCGAGGATCAACGCGCCGCCGACGAGTTCCGCGGCGAAGGTGAGGTAGGCGAGCGGGCCCGGCAATCCCAGCGATTCGAAGAACTTCACCGTGCCGGGCAGGGTGAAGACGGTGTACTTCAGCAGGGCGTGCGCGATGAACATGACACCGAGCGCGAGGCGCAACACGAGCGCGGCATAGGGGGCGGTGCGTGAGTCGAGCATGACAGGTCTCCAGGAATGAGGTTGACGCGATCATCATGAGACTTGTTCATTTCGGGATAAAGAGGTTAATCTGCAATTGATTAACCCGGATTTAAGGATAATTTCATGGACCGGTTCCAGGCCATGGCGGTCTTCGTCAAGGTTGTCGAGCAAGGCAGTTTCGCGCGTGCCGCCGGGCGCCTCGGCATCTCGACCTCCGCCTGCTCGCGCCAGATTGCCGATCTCGAACGTCACCTCGACGCGCGGCTGCTTCACCGCACCACGCGGCGGCTCTCCCTCACGGAGAGCGGGCAGTCGTTCCACGAGCGCTGCGTGCAGCTGCTCGCCGATCTCGAGGAGGCCGAGATTGCGGCGGCGGCAAGCACGGCCACGCCGCGCGGCACGATCAGGCTGACCTGCTCGATCAATTTCGGCGTGCGCCACCTCTCGCCGGCGATCGGCGCCTTCCTCGCCCGTCATCCGGAGGTCCGTTTCGACGTCGCGTTGTCCGATCGCATCGTCGACCTGGTCGACGAGGGCTACGACATGGCGGTGCGCATCGGTGGTACGGGAGGGGCGAACGTGGTCGCACGCCGGCTTGGCGAGACGCGCGTGGTTTGCTGCGCGGCGCCCGATTACCTCGAGCGCCACGGCACGCCGCACTCGCCGGAAGAACTCGCCAAGCATCGCTGCCTCACGTACGAGTACCTGCAGTCGCGCAACCTGTGGCAATTCCGCGACCGCTCCGGGCGCGAGCGGCCGGTGCGCGTGTCAGGTCCGTTGCACTCCAACAACGGCGATCTGCTGGCCGCCGCCGCGGTGCAGGGCGTCGGCATTGCGCTCGAGCCCGGCTTCATCGTCGGCGCGGACCTGAAGGCCGGAAGGCTGGTGCCGCTTCTCGAGTCGTATGCGGCGCCGGTCTCGCCGATCTACGCGGTGTACGCGAGCCGCAGATACCTCTCGGCCAAAGTGCGCGCGTTCGTCGACTTTCTCGCCGAGCGCTTCGCCTCGCCTCAGAACTGGTAGCGGCGCAGGCCGCCGTCGACGGGGATCACGGCGCCGGTGATGTAGCGCGCGCGCGGCGAGGCGAGAAAACAGGCCAGATGCGCGATGTCCTCGGGCTGGCCGTATTCGCCCACCGGAATTTCCTGCTCGGATTGCCGCTGCCGGTACTCGGGGGTGTAGTTGCGCAGGATCTGCTCGCTCAGGATGCGCCCGGGCGGGATGCAGTTCACCGTGATGCCATGCCGCCCGACCTCGCGCGACAGTCCCTTGGCCCACGAATGCATCGCTGCCTTGGCGCAGAATGCGCCGTTGATGCCTTCGGGTTCGCTCTTGCCGGTGATGTTGATGATGCGTCCCCACCGGTTCGCGATCATCGCGTCGAGCAGCCGGTCGGTCAGCTGCCGCTGCCGGGTGAAGTTGAGCGTCAGCGCCTCTTCCCATTGCGATTCGCTCGCATGCAGCTTGAAGGCGCGCGAACCGCCGGCGTTGTTGACCAGGATCTCGACCTTGCCCAGCGCGGCGAGCGCCGCCTCGGCGATGCGCTGGGGCGCTTCGGGCTGCATGAAATCCTGTTCGATCAGCGCCGGGCGCACGCCGCCGCTGCCCTCGATTTGCGCCGCCAGCTCGTCGAGCCGGTCGCGGCGGCGCGCCGTCACCGCGAGGCGCACGCCGTCGGCGGCCAGCGCGACGGCAATCGCGCGCCCGATGCCGGCGCTCGCGCCGGTGACGAGCGCCGCTCTGCCGGCGAGCTGCAGGTCCATGCCGCGGCTAGCACCAGTGGCGCGGCGGCTGCCAGGTGAGCTGCGCGGGTAGCGGCGCGCGCAGCACCCGGACCATGCGCAACGCGCTTTCGGTGCCGGCGTAGTAGCGCGGCACCAGGATCGTCTCGCCGAAGCCGAGCGCGCGATAGAAGCGCCGCGCGGCATCGTTGGTGGCGCGCAATTCCAGATGCAGGCTTTCGATGCCGGCCGTGAGCGCTGTCTCGACGAGCCACTCGAGCAGGCGCCGACCGATGCCGCGCCGGCGGTGCGTCGGGCGCACCGCCATCAGCACCAGGTGCGCGCGTTCGTCGCCGAACTCCATCATGGCGAATCCCACCAGCGAGCCGCGATCGAAGGCTGCGAGCAGCGACACGTTGCTGCGCTCCAGCGCGCGCTGGATGCGCGCCGCGTCGTACTTCCAGGCCAGGCCGTACTCGATGTGCTCGCGCGACATCAGCGCGATGGCGTGGCTGTCGCGCGCCAGCGCGGGGCGCAAGGTGATCGCGGCGTGGCTCATGCGCCGAATTTATACCACGGCCGGCGGGGTGCAACAGGCGCCGGATTTCGTGGACAATCACGGTCTGTCCCGATGCGCGCGCGAGACCATGAGAAAGCCGAACTTCCTCGTTATCCTGATCGATGACCTGCGCTGCGACGAGTTCGGCGCGGGCGGCCATCCGTACCTGAAAACGCCGCACATCGACCGGCTGGCGCGGGAGGGCGCCCTGTTCGAGCGAGCGTTTCACACCACACCGATCTGCTCGCCGAACCGCGCTTCGGTCCTGACCGGCCAGTACGCGAGCCGGCACGGCATCATCGATAACGTGGCGCGCGACGCGATGAGCCATCGGCTGCCGAACTACCACCTCGCGCTGCAGGCGCTCGGCTATGAGACCGCGCACATCGGCAAGTGGCACATGGGCAACGATGGCTCGCCGCGGCCCGGCTACGATCACTGGGTGAGCTTCGACGGCCACGGCCGGCTGAACGACCCGAAGCTGAACGAGGATGGCCGCGCGGTTCAGCATTCCGGCTACGTCACCGACATCCTGAACCGCAAGGCGCTCGATTTCGTCGCCGGCAAGCGCAAGCGGCCCTGGGCGCTGTTTTTCGCGCACAAGGCGGTGCACCCCGACGCCGAGCAGGCGGCCGATGGCACGCTCACGCTCGACAAGGATGGCGGCTACAAGCCCGCCGAGCGGCATCGGGACCTCTATCGCGGCTGCATGTTTCCGCCCAAGCCCAACATGCTGACGCCCGCCGAGGTGGCGAAGCGCAAACCGGCGTGGGCCGAGGCCCTGCAACTCAAGGGCTCGGAAAAATCGCAGACCGTGCTGCAGGCCATCGGCGCCGGCACGCAGGAAGAAATCCGCCTGCGCGCGGCGATGATGGCCGCGGTCGACGAGGGCGTCGGATTGCTGCTCGAGTCGCTCGAGAGCAGCCGCCAGCTCGATGACACGCTGATCCTGTTCTTCGGCGACAACGGCTACTTCTTCGGCGAGCATGCGCTCGGCCCCGAGCGGCGCTTTGCCTACGAGGAGGGCATCCGCTCGCCGTTCGTGCTGCGCTATCCGCCTCGCGCCAAAGCCGGTGCGCGCGTGCACGACCTGGTGATCTGCCAGGACATCGCGCCGACGTTGATCCAGCTCGCCGGCGGACGACCCGGACCCCAGATCCAGGGGCGCTCGCTGCTGCCGCTGCTCGCCGCAAGGCGCGACGGCTGGCGCAAGTCGATCCTGATCGAGTACTGGGCGGATAATGCACTGCCCTGGCTGGTCGGCATGAGCTACAAGGCGATCCGGACCGATCGTTACAAGTACATTCGCTGGGTGAATCGCGGCCGCAACGGCGAACTGGACGAGTTCTACGACCTGGATCTCGATCCTTTCGAGCTTGTCAACCGCAATGCGAGCCGGCGCTACGCGGGCGTGCGCGACGGCCTGCGCCGCGAGCTGCGGCGGCTGGTGGCGGATGCGGCCGGCCTCTAGCGCTGCCTTGCGCCAGATCATTGCGGGCCGGCGGCGATGGTGTTTAAACTGTTGCCAGGCAGGCGACCGTCATGCTGACCCTCGAAGACTGCATCGGCTTGTGCGACTTGAGCGAAGAAGAGGTTCTCGCCATCGCGAGCCACGAGCACATCCCCGAAATTGCGGCAGCCGAGCTGGGCAATTACCTGGTGCGCTGCCCCGACGGCGAATTGTGCATCCGGGCGATGATCCGCGACGACATCGCGTGGGCCGCGGCAAGCGGCAACCACGACCGGCAGCTGGCTCTGAAGCTGGTGCTGCGCAACTTCATCGTGAGTCATCCGCGCTGCGACGAGCGTTGCCGCCGCGAAATGCACCTGCCGGAGCGGCGGGTGCTGTAACCATCGGGGCGCGCGCTTGCCCTTCTTGCGCCGCCCGGATTGGACTAGTATGTGAGCAGGCCACGCCATCCGGGAGGGTGCGACATGCAAGTCAAGGAAATCCTGCGCGTCAAGGGCAACCGGCTGCTCACGATCGAACCCTCCGGCCGCGCGGCCGATGCGGTTGCCACCATGGCGGCACAGAACCTCGGTTCGCTGGTCGTGATGGACGGTGGCCGCATGGCCGGCATGCTCACGTTCCACGAACTGCTGCAGGCGCTGGCGAAGCGCGGCGGGGCGCTCGGCGACCTGAAGGTGGGCGAGGTCATGGTGCGCGACCCCGTGACCGCGGCGCCCGACATGGAAGTCAACGATCTGCGCCGCACCATGCTCGAAAGCGGGGCGCGCTACCTGCCCGTGATGCACGACGGCAAGCTGCTTGGCGTGATCTCGTTCCGCGATGTCGCCAAGGCGGTTCTCGAGGAGCAGGATTTCGAGAACAAGATGTTGAAGGGCTACATCAAGAATTGGCCGGCGTAGCCGCAACCTGAGCCGCCGCCGCTTCCTCTTGGCTGCCGCTGCCGGCGGCGGGCTTGCCGGCTGCGGCTTCTCGCTCGAGCAGGGCCTGTGGAACCCGTGCCTCGCGCGCCTGCCGCGGCGCCTTGCCGGGCACGAACTGGTGAACGCAGCCTGGCAGGGGATCGATCCGCGCCAGATGTGGGACGCGCACGCGCACCTCGTAGGCAGCGGCGATTCCGGCAGCGGCATCGTCGTCAATCCCGGCATGCAGAGCGTGCTCAACCCGGCGCAGTTTGCGCGGCGGCTGTTCTTCCTCAACGCGGGCTGCGCGCACAACGCGCCCGGCAACGTCGATCGCGCCTACATCGAGCGCATGCACAACCTGCTGGACGGCATGCGCCCGGGCGTCAAGCTGCTGCTGTTCGCGTTCGAGCGCGCCTACCGCGAGGACGGCTCGCCCGACGCCGAGCGCACCACGCTGCACGTGCCGGACGCCTACGCGCGCGACACGGCGCGCGCGCATCCGGCCTATTTCGAATGGGCGGCGTCGATCCATCCCTACCGCGCCGATTGCGTAGAGGCGCTGGAGCGGGCCGCGCAACACGGCGCGCGCGCGGTGAAATGGCTGCCCGCAGCGATGGGCATGGACCCTGCTGCGCCGCGCTGCGACCGCTTCTACGAGGCGCTCGCGCGCCTCGGGCTGCCGCTCATCTCGCACGCCGGCGAGGAACGCGCCGTGCTCGGCGCCGACGCGCAGGACCTGGGCAATCCGCTGCGGCTGCGCCGGGCGCTCGCGCAAGGGGTGCGCGTGGTGGTGGCGCACTGCGGCTCGATGGGGCAGGACCGCGATCTCGACCGCGGCGCCAACGGCCCGCTCATCGACAGCTTCGAGCTGTTCGCGCGCATGATGGACGAGCCGCGCCACGCGGCGCGGCTGTTCGGCGACATCTCGGCCATGACGCAGCTGAACCGCGCCGGCCCGGCGCTGGCGCGCGTGATCGAGCGCAGCGACTGGCACCTGCGGCTGCTCAACGGCTCCGACTATCCGCTGCCGGGCGTGATGCCGATTTTTTCGGTCGATTACCTGGTGCAGATCGGGCTGCTGCGCGCCGAGACGGCGCCGGTGCTGAAAGAGATCCGCGTGCATAATCCGCTGCTGTTCGATTTCGTGCTGAAGCGGACGCTGCGCTCGAACGGCAGGGCTTTCGCGCCGGGCGTTTTCGAGACGCGCGCCTTCTTCGAGCGGGCTAAGCGTTGAGGCGCAGCGCCGCGGCGATTGCCGCGGGCGAACGCACCTGAAACGCGCGCATCCCTGCGGCGCGCGCGCCGGCCACGTTTTCTGCCGTGTCGTCGAAGAACGCGATCCGCTCCGGTGGTGCTCCGATGCGCTGCGCAACGTACGCGAACGCCTGCGGGTCGGGCTTGCGCAGTCGGATTTCGCAGGATAGAAAGACCTCGTCGAACGGCTGCAGCAGTTCCGCGAAGCGTGGCCTCCAGTGCTCGCGGTGGGCTTCGCAGGTGTTCGAG
>MERE01000055.1 GCA_001771975.1 Betaproteobacteria bacterium RIFCSPLOWO2_02_FULL_68_150
GATTGTCGTCGTCGAGCTGGAACGGCGGCGGCAGCGACGGATTGAGCACTTCGACCTCGTGCGCCAGCACTTCGACCTCGCCGGAACGCAGGCCCGGATTCACGGTCCCCTCGGGACGCCGGCGCACCTTGCCGGTGACGCGAAGCACGTATTCGCTGCGCACCCGGTCGGCGATGCCGAACGCCTCTTCCCGGTCGGGATCGAATACCACCTGCGCCAGGCCTTCGCGGTCGCGCAGGTCGACGAAGATCACGCCGCCATGGTCGCGGCGCCGGTGCGCCCAGCCGCAAAGCGCCACGCTCTGGCCGACCAGGCCGGCGCTCAGTTCGCCGCAATAGTGAGTCCGCATGATTTCAGCTCTTTCCGTTCCTGGCGCTCGTGCCCGGCGCCACCACGCCCATGGAAATGATGTAGGTGAGCGCCTGATCGACGCTCATGTCGAGTTCGATCACATCCTTGCGCGCAAGGATCACGAAGTAGCCGCCCGTGGGATTGGGCGTGGTCGGCACGTAGACCGACAGGAAATCGCCCGGCAGGTGGTTCGCCACTTCGCCTCCCGGGAGTCCGGTGAGGAAGCCGATCGTCCACATGCCCTCTCGAGGCCACTGCACGAGCAGCGCCTTGCGGAAGGCCTGGCCGCCGCTCGAGAACAGCGTGTCCGACACCTGCTTGACGCTCGAGTAGATCGACGACACGAACGGGATGCGGTGCAGCAGCTCGTTCCAGATCCTGACCAGGCGCTCGCCGATGAAATTGGCGGCCAGCACACCCGTCACCAGCACGATCACCACAGTCAGCAGCACGCCCAGGCCGGGAATGTGCACGCCGAGCCAGCTCTCCGTGCGCAGCGCCGGCGGCAGCAACAGCAGCGTCTGGTCGAGCGTGTCCACCACGAGCTTGAGCACCCAGATCGTGATGACCAGGGGGATCCAGATGAGCAACCCGGTGATGAGGTACTTCTTCACGGCGCGAAGGAGGAAAAAAAAGCCCGGCGCGCGGCGCGCGCCGGGCACGCGATCGTCAGCGCTTCAGTTCGACGCGGGCTCGGCGCACGCGGCGCACGCACCCTGGCCGCAGGCGGGCGCCGCCTCCGGCTTGGCATCCGGCTTGGCCTCGGTCTTTTTTTCCGCGGGCTTGGCGCCACTGCCCTTGAAATCGGTCGCGTACCAGCCCGAGCCTTTCAGCTGAAAACCGACCGCGTTCAAGAGCTTGGTAAACGTTTCCTTGCCACAGGTGGGGCAGACCTTCATCGGCGGCTCGCGCAGCTTTTGAAGGTATTCGTTCTGAAATCCGCAATCCGTGCAGCGATATTCGTAGATCGGCATGGCGTTCCATCTCATCGGTTCTGACATCAGCGCGGACCAGTATAGCGCAAGGCCCCGCTTAGGTTGCTGATTTTGGGACGAAACTCCGCCTTTCAAGGGTGCCCCGGGAATTCAAAATGGGATGTCGTCCTCCATGTCGTCGAACTTGCCGGCCGGCTTCTTCGCCGGGGCAGGTTTCGCCTCCCCCTTGGCTTCGGCGGGCTCGCGCGGCTCGCCGGCCCCGGCACGCGAGCCGAGCATCTGCATCCGGTCGCCGATGATTTCGGTGCTGTAGCGCTCGTTGCCGTCCTTGTCCTGGTACTTGCGCGTACGGATCCGTCCTTCGACGTACACCTGCGAGCCCTTCTTGAGATATTCGCCGGCAATTTCCGCCAGGCGGCCGAAAAATGCCACGCGATGCCACTCGGTCGCCTCCTTCATTTCGCCGCTCGCCTTGTCCTTCCACTTGTCGGTGGTCGCGAGCCGTATGTTGGTGATCGCGTCGCCGCTGGTCTGATAGCGCGTTTCGGGATCCGCGCCCAGGTTGCCCACCAGAATGACCTTGTTGACCGATGCCATGCTGCCTCCCTTTAAGTGTGCCGATGATCGCCAAACGCCAGAGGCCCGGGTTCGTTGACCGGCTTCGCGCCCACCGGGCGCATGCTTGCGGCCAGCACGAGCCACGCCAGCGCGAGCAACGCGCACATGCCGAATACGCCGCTCGGTCCCCAGCGGCCGGCGACCCAGCCCCCGGCGAATCCGCCTACGAACAGCCCCAGGGTCTGGGTCGTGTTGTACACCCCGATCGCGGCGCCGCGTGCGGACACCGGGGCGATGCGCGTCACCAGCGACGGAATAAGCGCCTCCAGCACATTGAAGGCGACGAAGAAGACCAGCACCAGGCCGCCCAGCAGGATCAGGCTCGGCCCGGCAAAAACCAACGCCGACTGCGCGATGGCCAGCAGCGCGATCGCCCCGACCATGATCGGCTTGGCGCGGTTGCGCCGGTCGGCGGCGAATACGGCCGGCGCCATGAACGCGAAAGACAGCAGAACCACCGGCAGATAGAACTTCCAGTGCTCGGCCAGCGCCAGGCCGGCGCCGACCAGCAGGCCCGGCACCACGACGAACATCGCCATCTGCACCAGGTGCAGGACGAAGATGCCGGCGTTCAGGCGCAGCAGGTCGGGATGAAACGCGGCGGCGAACCCGCCGGCGCGCGGCGCCGCCCGGACATGCGGCGGCACTTCCGGAACGAGCGCCGTCACCACCCAGACGGCCGCGAGCGACAACGCGCCGGTGAGCGCGAACAAACCGCCCATGCCGATGCTGCGATAGAGCACGGGCGCGACCACGAGCGAAAGCGCGAACGCAAAGCCGATCGTGGCGCCGATCATCGCCATGACCTTGGTGCGATGACCCTCGCGCGTCAGATCGGCCGCGAGCGCCACCACGACCGCGGAGATCGCGCCGGCGCCCTGCAGCGCGCGCCCGGCGATCGTCGTCCAGATGTCCTCCGCGGAAGCGGCGAGAAAGCTGCCCGCCGCAAAGATGATCAGCCCGGCGACGATCAGCGGCTTGCGGCCCCAGCGGTCGGACGCCATGCCGAACGGGATCTGCAATAGCGCCTGGGTAAGGCCGTACGCTCCCAGTGCGATCCCCACCAGCGTCAGGTTGTCGCCGCCCGCAAGCCGGGGCGCGTGCACCGCAAACACCGGCAGAATCAGGAACAAACCGAGCATGCGCAGCCCGAAGATCCCGGCGAGGCTCGTGCCGGCGCGAAGTTCGGCCCGGCTCATCGGTTCGGACTGCATGGGAAGTGGAGTGCTGCCGCGGAAAGAGTCTATATTAGCAAGTTTAGTTTCCGGCTCTTGCCTCTTGGACCTCATCCGCATCCGCGGCGCGCGTACCCACAACCTGAAGGACATCAGCCTCGAACTGCCGCGCCAGCGGCTCGTGGTGATCACCGGCTTGTCCGGGTCCGGCAAGAGCTCGCTCGCCTTCGACACGCTGTACGCGGAAGGGCAGCGCCGCTACGTCGAGTCGCTCTCGGTGTACGCGCGGCAGTTTCTCGAATTGATGGACAAGCCCGATGTCGATCTGATCGAAGGCCTGTCGCCGGCGATCGCCATCGAGCAGAAGGCCGCCAGCCACAACCCGCGCTCGACCGTAGGCACCGTGACCGAGATCCACGATTACCTGCGCCTCCTGTACGCGCGCGCCGGCACGCCGTTCTGCCCCGACCACGGCCTGGCACTGCAGGCGCAATCGGTGTCGCAGATGGTGGATCAGGCGCTGTCGCTGCCTGCCGATACCCGGCTCATGGTGCTCTCGCCGGTAGTCGCGGCGCGCAAGGGCGAGCAGGTCGAGCTGCTCGACGAACTGCGCGCACAGGGTTTCACGCGCGTGCGCGTGGACGGGCGGGTCCAGGATCTGGGCGCCGCGCCGCGCCTGCCGAAAAACGTCAAGCACACCATCGAGGTCGTCGTCGATCGCCTCAAGGTGAAGCCCGAGGCGGCGCAGCGTCTCGCCGAGTCGTTCGAGATCGCGCTGCGCCACGCCGACGGCCGCGCCATCGCGGTGGAAACCGACAGCGGCCGGGAGCACCTGTTCTCGGCACGCTTTGCCTGCCCGCAATGCGGCTATGCGCTTGCCGAACTGGAGCCGCGGCTGTTCTCGTTCAACAACCCGGCCGGCGCCTGCCCGCGCTGCGACGGGCTGGGCGCGGTCGAATTCTTCGATCCGCGCCGCGTCGTAGCGCACCCCAACCTTTCGCTCGCCTCCGGCGCGATCCGCGGCTGGGACCGGCGCAACCACTTCTTCTATTCGATGCTGCAGTCGCTCGCGCGACACTCCGGCTTCGACGTCGAGCAGCCCTGGGAGATGCTTTCGCCCGAGGTGCAGCAGCTGGTGCTGCACGGTTCCGGCAAGGAAAAGATCCCGTTCCAGTACCTCACCGGGCGCGGCCGCGCGCAGGTGCGCGAGCACGCCTTCGAGGGCGTGATTCCGAATCTCGAGCGGCGCTACCGCGAGACCGACTCGGTGGTGGTGCGCGAAGAGCTGTCGAAATACCGCAATACGCAGCCCTGTCCGGATTGCGGCGGTGCGCGCCTGCGGCGCGAGGCGCGCCACGTGCGGATTGGGGACCGCGCCTTGCACGAAATCGGGCAGCTGCCGCTCGGCGAGGCTCTGGCATTCTTTCGCCAGCTGACGCTCGAGGGCGCCCGCGGCCAGATCGCCGGGCGCATCGTGCGGGAGATCGCGGGCCGAGTGGAATTCCTGGTCGACGTGGGCCTGGGTTACCTGTCGCTCGAGCGCTCGGCGCAAACCCTTTCGGGCGGCGAGTCGCAGCGCATCCGCCTCGCGAGCCAGATCGGGTCCGGACTCACCGGCGTGATGTACGTGCTCGACGAGCCTTCGATCGGCCTGCACCAGCGCGACAACGCGCGCCTGATCGACATGCTGAAGCGGCTGCGCGACCTCGGCAACACGGTGATCGTGGTGGAACACGACGAAGAAGCGATTCGCGCCGCCGACCATGTCGTGGACATGGGGCCGGGGGCCGGCGAGGCCGGCGGGCACGTCGTCGCCGAGGGGCCGCCCGCGGCGATCGTCGCTTGCGCGCACTCGCTCACCGGGCGCTACCTCGCAGGCGCGATGCAGATCGAGGTGCCGCGCCTGCGCAACCGCCCGGACGCGCGGCGCCTCACCATCCAGGGCGCCCGCGGCAACAACCTCAAGCAGCTCGAGGTCAGCGTTCCGGTGGGACTGTTCGTCTGCGTCACCGGCGTCTCCGGATCGGGCAAATCGACGCTGGTCAACGACACGCTGTATGCCGCGGCGGCGCGCCACCTGTACGGCAGCAGCGTCGACCCGGCGCCGCATGACGCGATCGCCGGGCTCGAGCATTTGGACAAGGTGGTGAGCGTCGACCAGAACCCGATCGGCCGCACCCCCCGCTCCAATCCGGCCACCTACACGGGGCTGTTCACGCCGATGCGCGAGCTCTATGCCGGCGTGCCGGAGGCGCGCGCGCGCGGCTACGACGCCGGACGCTTCTCGTTCAACGTCAAGGGAGGGCGCTGCGAGGCCTGCCAGGGCGACGGCGTGATCAAGGTGGAGATGCATTTTCTGCCCGACTTCTACGTCTCCTGCGACGTCTGTCACGGCCGGCGCTACAACCGCGAGACGCTCGAGATCCGGTACAAGGCGCACAGCATCCACGACGCGCTGCAGCTGCGCGTCGGCGAGGCCGCGGCGCTGTTCGGCGCCGTGCCCGCGATCGCGCGCAAGCTGCAGACGCTCGTCGACGTCGGGCTGGGCTACCTGCAGCTCGGCCAGTCCGCGACCACGCTCTCGGGTGGCGAGGCGCAGCGCGTCAAGCTGTCGCTCGAGCTGTCGCGCCGCGAAAGCGGCCGCACGCTCTACATCCTCGACGAGCCGACCACCGGCCTGCATTTCCACGACATCCAGCTGTTGCTCCAGGTATTGCACCGGCTGCGCGATGCCGGCAACACCGTGGTCGTGATCGAGCACAATGTCGACGTGATCAAGAGCGCGGACTGGGTCATCGACCTCGGTCCCGAGGGCGGCGACGGCGGCGGACGCGTCGTGGCGCAAGGCACGCCGGAGCAGGTGGCGGCGCTCGCCCATAGCCACACCGGTTACTATCTCAAGCAGGCGCTGGGCCGTCCCCGGCGGCGTGCGGCCTAGCAAAGGCAGGGAGCACGGCGACCTCCGAAGGACGCCTCGGGGACGCTTCGGGGGCGCTCTACGCGCACGCCTCCACGACCTGCATGATCCTGGGCTGACGCGGCCTTTCCCTGACCGGGGATATTTACAGGAGGGCGGCGGCGGGGCGAGAATGCCCCAATGCAGTACGGCAAGGTGTTTCGCTTCGGCCCCACCCCGGAGCACGCCGCCAATCACCTGTTCGTGTTCCTGCACGGCAGCGGCGCCACCGCGCAGTCGATGATCCCGGCCGCGTTCAAGTTTCAGGCGCGCTTCCCGAGCGCGGCGCTTGTCGTGCCGAGCGGATTTGCGCGCTACGAGAACGACCTGGCGTCGCAGCAGTGGTATTCGACGCGCGGCCTGAACGACGACAATCGGCTCGCGCGCATCACGGCCATCCTGCCGCGCATCGAGCATCTGGTGCGGCGCGAGCAAACCAATTACGGCGTGTCGCTCGAGCGCACCGTGCTGATCGGCTATGCGCAGGGCGGAACGGTCGCCCTGGAGACGGTGAAGACGTTTCCCGGGCTGGCCGGCGCCGTGGTCGCGTATTCGGCGCGGTTTGCCCGCCTGCCGCAGCCGGGCACGCGCATGAAATCACGCATTCACCTGGTGCACGGCGGCTATGACTCGGTGGTTTCGCGCGTCTACGCCGAACGCGCCGCGCGTGTGCTCGCGGGGCTGCATGTCCCGGTGACGCTCGACGTGATCGAAGATCTCGGCCATGCCCTCACGCAGGAAGCCATTTGTCGCGGCTCGCTGCGACTGCTGCAAGGGATCTACGAAGGCCGGCGGGCGACGCTGCACTGATCGCGCGCGGCGCGGCGGGGGCGTCCTGCCGCAGTGTTCAGGCAGCGAGTTCCGGCAGGTCCCTGAAGAGTTCCAGCGCCTCGGGATTGGCGAGTGCATCGGTGTTCGCGACCGGCATGCCGTGCACCACCGCCTTCACCGCCAGTTCGACCACCTTGTTGTTCTTGGTGCGCGGGATGTCGGGCACCTGGATGATGCGCGCCGGCACGTGCCGCGGGCTGGTGTTGTCGCGGATGCGCTTGCGGATGCGCTCGGCGAGCGCCTCGTCCAGCGTGAAGCCCGGCCTGAGCCTGACGAACAGCACGACGCGCGTATCGACCGGCTTGTCGGGCGGCCAGAGTTGCCCGATCGCCACCGACTCCTCGACCGCGTCGATCTTTTCGACCTGGCGATAGATCTCCGCGGTGCCGATGCGCACGCCGCCCGGATTGAGCGTCGCGTCCGAGCGCCCGTAGACGATCAGCGTGCCGCGCCCGGTGAGTTCGCTCCAGTCGCCGTGGCACCAGACGTTCGGAAAACGGGCGAAATAGGCGGCGTGATACTTCTCGCCGCCGCGGTCGTTCCAGAAACCGAGCGGCATCGACGGGAAGGGCCTGGTGCAGACCAGCTCGCCCTTTTTTCCCACCACCGGCTGCGCAGCCTCATCGAATACCTCGACCGCCATGCCGAGCGAGCGGCACTGCAACTCGCCGCGATAGACCGGCAGCGCCGGATTGGCGTCGCCGAACGCCGCCATGATGTCGGTGCCGCCCGAGATCGACGCCAGGCAGACGTCGCGCTTGACGTGTTCGTAGACGTAGTCGTAGCTCTCGGCCACCAGCGGCGAGCCGGTGGACAGGATCATGCGCAGGCTGGCGAGATCGTGCGTCTCCGCAGGCCGCAGGTCGCGCTTCTCGATGGCGTCGATGAACTTGGCCGAGGTGCCGAAGTGCGTGCAGCGCTCGGCCGCGGCGTAGTCGAACAGGATCCTGCCACCGCGCTCGAAGGGCGAGCCGTCGTAAAGCAGCACGCTCGCTTCAGCGGCCAGGCCCTCGAACAGCAGGTTCCACATCACCCAGTTGCACGTCGTGTAGTAGAAGAACCGGTCGCCGGGCCGCACGTCGAACTGCAGCTTGTACATCTTGAGGCCCGACAGCAGCGCGCCGCCCGCGCTATGCACGATGCATTTCGGCACGCCGGTGGTGCCTGAAGTGAAAAGGATGTAGGCCGGATGGTCGAAGGGCAGCTGCACGTACTCGATCTCGCTCGGCGTGTGCCGCCTGAGCCATTCCTCGAGCAGGACCGCCTTCGGAATCCCCTGCAGGTCCGGCTTGGCCCGCAGATGCGGCACCACCACGACTTTGCGCAGGCTGGGCAGCCGCGCCGCGATCTCCGCGACGCGCGCAAGCGAATCGTGCTCCCGCCCCGCGTAGCGGTAGCCGTCGGCGCAGAAGAGGATCTTGGGCTCGACCTGGCCGAAACGCTCGAGCACGCCGTCGACGCCGAAATCCGGCGAGCACGAGGTCCACACCATGCCCTGCGATAGCGCGGCGAGCGCGCACGACGCGGCCTCGGGGATGTTCGGTATGAAGGCCGCCGCGCGGTCGCCGTCGCGCAAGCCGAGCTGCTGCAGGGCCTGCGCCGCGCGAGATACCTCGCTCGTGAGTTCGGAATAGCTCAAGCGGCGCCGAAAACCCGTCTCGTCCCAGAAAACGAGCGCGTCGCCGCGGTCGCCGCGTCGCAGCAGGTTCTGTGCGAAATTGAGCCGCGCCTCGGGAAACCACTTCGCCCCCGGCATGCGCTCGCCGTCGAGCAGCACGGTCGAACCCTTTTTCGACGCCAGTACGCCGCACCAGTCCCAGGTCTCGCTCCAGAACTCGGCCGGATGCTCGACGCTCCAGCGGTGGAAGTCCTCGTAGCGCTCGAGCTCCACCCGGTGGCGGCGCGCGCAGTGGCGCGCGAACTGCGTGACCTGAGCGTGTTCGATCGCCTGCGGAGTCGGTTGCCAGATCGGTTGCATGGTGCCCGGGTGCATGGTGCGGTGGCCTCTCGCACCGTCCCTCGCGCTGGTCGCGCGGGCGTCAGGAGCGTAGGATTTTGCGATGCATTATATGTCCATGCCACTCAAGGAACTGCGCGCGCGCCTGGCCGCCGATTACTGCATCGACGAGGCGACCGCCGTGGCGCGCCTGCTCCCCGGCGCGACGCTCGCGCCGCAAGCCGCGGCGCGCATCGACCGACGGGCGCTCAGCCTGGCCGCGTGCGTGCGCGCGATGCCGCGCAACCCCTGGAGCGCGGAGGAGTTCCTGCGGCAGCACGGCTTTTCCACTGCCGAAGGCGTAGCGCTGATGTGCGTCGCGGAAGCGCTGTTGCGCATTCCCGACCCGGACACTGCCGACGCACTGCTGCGCGAGAAACTCGGCTCCGGACGCTGGGGCGAGGCGCCGGAGGATGCTTCGCTCACCGCCAGCGCCGCGGACTGGGCGCTGATGCTTACCGGCACGCTGGCGCGTTGGGCCGACGAACCGGCTGAAGCGCTCGCGGCGCGGATCCGGCGCGTCGTGGCCCGGCTCGGCGAGCCCCTCGTGAGGGTCGCAGTGCGCCAGGCAATGCGCATCCTGGCCGAGCAGTTCGTGTACGCGCAAACCATGGATCGGGCGGCCACGCGCGCTGCGGCGAGCCGGCCTCGCCGCCATTCATTCGACATGCTCGGCGAGTCGGCGCGCACCGCGGAGGATGCCGCGCGCTACCAGCTCGCCTACGAGAGCGCGATCCGCGCGGTGGCGGCGCACGCGCAGCCGGGCAGTGTCTTCGAGCGCGACAGCGTTTCGGTGAAACTCTCGGCATTGCACCCGCGTTACGAGGAGACGCAGCGCTCGCGCGTGATGCGCGAGTTGCTGCCCCGCCTGGTCGCCCTGGCGACGCTGGCGCGCGACGGCGATGTCGGCCTGGCGCTCGACGCCGAGGAAGCCGACCGGTTGGAACTGCAGATCGATCTTCTCGAGCAGCTCGCCAATGAGCCGGCGCTGCGCGGCTGGAATGGCCTGGGCATCGCGGTGCAGGCGTATCAGCGGCGCGCCCCGGCACTGTGCGACTGGCTGGTGGCGCTCGCGCGACACACCGGCCGGCGGCTGGTGGTGCGGCTGGTGAAAGGCGCCTACTGGGATGGCGAAATCAAGCGCACGCAACTGCGCGGCCTGGCCGATTATCCCGTCTACACCAGAAAATGCGCCACCGACCTGTGCTTCGCGGCCTGCGCGCGGACGCTGCTCGCGGCGCCGGATGCGATTTATCCGGCGTTCGCGACGCATAACAGCCGCACGGTGGCCACGGTGCTCGAGCTCGCGGGAGATGCGCAGTTCGAGTTCCAGCGCCTGCATGGAATGGGCGAATCGCTGTACGCCGCTCTTGCCGGCGATCGCGCGGTGCCCAGCCGCCTCTATGCGCCCGTCGGCAGTTTCGACGAGCTGCTGCCGTATCTCGTGCGCCGGTTGCTGGAGAACGGCGCCAATACCTCGTTCGTGCACCAGCTCGCCGATCCGTCGGTGCCGCTCGAACAGCTGATCGAGGATCCGCTGCTGCGGCTGCCGCAGCCCTACCTGCCGAACCCGCGTACGCCGCTGCCGCGCCGGCTCTACGGCGATCGGGAAAACTCTTCCGGGCCCGATCTCGCGCGCCGCGAGGTGCTCGAGCGCCTGGTCGCGCGCGTCGCTGCCGACCGTGCCGACGCCGCGCTCGCGCCGGCGAACGGCGACAGCGGGCTGCGCGAGCCGGGAAATCAGCGCTACGTCGCGGGCATTGCAGCTCCTGCCACATCGCCGCGGCAATTGGACCGGGTCCTGAGCCGTGCCAGCCACGCGTTCGAGGCGTGGTCGCGCCAACCCGCCGCGGCGCGCGCCGCAGTGCTCGAACGCGCCGCGGAGCTGATCGAGGGCGACATGGAGCCGCTGGTCTCGATCCTCGTGCGCGAAGCGGGCAAGACGCTTGCCGACGCCGTCTCCGAAGTGCGCGAGGCGGCGGACTATTGCCGCTATTACGCCCTCGAGGCGCGGCAGCGCTTTGCCGATCCGCTGCGCTTGCGCGGCGCCACCGGCGAATCGAACGAACTCGCATGGCATGGCCGCGGCGTATTCGCCTGCATCAGCCCCTGGAATTTTCCGTTGGCCATTTTTACCGGCCAGGTCGCGGCGGCCCTGGCTGCCGGCAACAGCGTCGTCGCCAAGCCTGCCGAGCAAACTCCGCTGTGCGGCGAGCGCGCGCTCGCGCTGCTGCATGCCGCCGGCATCCCGCCGGAGGCGGCGATCGCGGTGTTCGGCACGGGCGAGACCGTGGGCGCGCCCCTGGTGCAGGACGAACGGGTGGCGGGTGTGGCGTTTACCGGCGCGCTCGACACCGCCAAGGCCATCCAGCGCGCCCTGGCCGGGCGCGCCGGCGCCATCGTGCCGCTCATCGCCGAAACCGGGGGCGTGAATGCCATGCTGGTCGACCCCTCGGCGCTTCCGGAGCAGGTGGTCGACGACGTCGTCGCCTCGGCGTTCCTGTCGGCCGGGCAACGGTGCTCGGCGCTGCGGGTGCTGTTCGTGAACGAAGCTTGCGCGCCGCGCGTCCTGCGTCTCATCGGCGGCGCGCTGGCGGAGCTCAGGGTCGGCGACCCCGCCAACGGCGACACCGACGTCGGGCCGATCATCGATGCGGCCGCCCGCGACGCCTTGCAGCGGCATGTCGCAATGCTGCGCTCGAGCGCGCGCTGGCTCGGCGAGGCGCGCTTGCCGGCGGACCTGCCGGACGGTCACTGGCTCGCACCGGTCGCGTTCGAGCTGCCGCTCGCGGCGTTGCCGCGGAGCGAGGTCTTCGGGCCGGTACTGCACGCCTGCGTGTATCGCGGCGCCGAACTCGAGCAGGTGCTCGCCTGGATCCGCGCCACGGGGTGCGGCCTCACGCTCGGCATCCACAGCCGCGTCGAGCGCTTCGTGCGCCAGGTGCTCGACGGCACGCGCGTCGGCAACGCTTACGTGAACCGATCCAT
>MERE01000056.1 GCA_001771975.1 Betaproteobacteria bacterium RIFCSPLOWO2_02_FULL_68_150
GACCAGGATCGACTTGCCGGCGCCGGTTTCGCCGGTGAGCACGGTGAAGCCGGGCTCGGTTTCCAGATCGACGCCCTGCGCGATGACGAAATTGCGGATGCCGAGCGCACGCAGCATGCGCGATCTCAGTCTTCCGGCAGCGGCGGCGCCGGATTCTCGCTCCAGCGCAGCTTCTCGCGCAGCATCACGAAGTAGCTGTAGCCGGGCGGGTGCACGAAGCGGATCGCATCGGAGGAGCGCTTCAAGACCAGGCGGTCGCCCTGCTGCATGTCGGCGAGCGCGAAGCCGTCGAAGTGCGCGCGCGCATCGAGCGCGCGCAGCAGCACGATCTCGATCAGCGAAGCGTCGCTCACGCTCACCGGGCGCGCCGAAAGGACATGGGGATTGAGCGGAACCAGCGCGAGCGCCGGCACGGTGGGCTGCAGGATCGGGCCCTGGGCCGACAGCGAATAGGCGGTGGAGCCGGTCGGCGTCGCCACGATCACGCCGTCGGCGCGCAGCCGGTATACGTATTCGCCGTCGATGCGCAACTCGAACTCGATCAGCCGGCCCTGGGAGCCCTTGCCGACCACGGCCTCGTTCAGCGCCAGGGTGCGCAGCAGCACCGCGTCGCCGCGCCGGATTTCCGCGTCGAGCAGCGAGCGCTGCTCGATGCTGTGGCGGCCGTCGAGGATCGCATCGACCGAGGCGCGCATGTCGCAGAGCGCGATGTCGGTCATGAAGCCGACCCGGCCCTGGTTGATGCCGGCCAGCGGCACGCCGTAGCGCACCAGGCTGCGCGCCGCCGACAGCATCGTGCCGTCGCCCCCCAGCACGATGGCGAGGTCGGCCTCGCGCCCGATGCGCTCGTAGTCGGCCGCCGACTCGCCATCGCCCACGCTGCGTGCGGTTTCGTGCTCCACCAGCACTTCGCAACCCCGGCCGAGCAGCAACTCGCGCAGCGACCTGAGCGACTCCGCGATCTGCGGGGTCTGCTTGCCGATCAGGGCAACGCGGCGAAAGGCAGGCGGCATTGTGCGGTGCGTGGCGCTCGGTGGGTCGCAGGCATTGTAGCCGCATGTGTAGAATCGGACGCATGCTCGACAAGCGCGCCCAGGTCCTGCTGAAGACGCTCATCGAACGCTATATCGATGAAGGCCAGCCGGTGGGTTCGCGCACCCTGTCGCGCTATTCCGGGCTCGACCTGTCGCCGGCCACGATCCGCAACGTGATGTCGGACCTGGAGGAGCTGGGTTTCATCGCCAGCCCGCACACTTCCGCGGGCCGGGTGCCGACGCCGCAGGGCTACCGCTTCTTTGTCGACACGCTGCTGGTGGTGAAGGTGCTCGGTTCGGGCGAGATCCACCGGCTCGAAGACCAGCTGCACCCGGACAATCCGCAGCGCGTCATCCAGGCCGCGTCGCAGCTGCTGTCGCAGCTCACGCAGTTCGCCGGCGTCGTCATGACGCCGCGCCGGCGCGCCGTGACGTTCCGCCAGATCGAATTCATGCGGCTGTCCGAAAAGCGCGTGCTGCTGATCGTCATCACGCCCGAGGGCGACGTGCAGAACCGCATCCTGTTCACCGAACGCGAGTACACGCCGGCCGAGCTGGTGTCGGCGGCCAACTTCATCAACCAGCACTATTCGGGGCAGAGCTTCGAGAACATCCGCCAGCACCTGCACCAGGAGCTGCACGAGCTGCGGCGCGACATCATGTCGCTGATGAGCGCCGCGCTCGAGGCCAGCAGCGAGGCCATGGTGGAGAGCGCCACGCCCTACGTGATCTCGGGCGAGCGCAACCTGCTTTCGGTGCGCGACCTGGCGCAGGACATGACGCGCCTGCGCCAGCTGTTCGAGCTGTTCGAGCACAAGACCTCGCTGGTGCAGATCCTCGATGCGTCGTTGCGCGGCGAAGGGGTGCAGATCTTCATCGGCGGCGAGTCCGGCGTCTCCACGCCGGACGAAGTGAGCGTGGTGACCGCGCCCTACTCGGTGGACGGCGAGGTGGTCGGCACGGTGGGCGTGATCGGGCCGACGCGCATGGCCTACGACCGGGTGGTGCCGCTGGTCGACATCACCTCCAGGCTGCTGTCGAGCGCGCTGTCGCAGCATTGAGCCGCGCCGACCGGTGAGCGACGGCGTTCTGCTGGTCAATCTCGGCACGCCCGCCGCGCCGACGCCGCCGGCGGTGCGCCGCTACCTGGCCGAATTCCTGTCCGATCCGCGCGTGGTCGAGCTGCCGCGCTGGCTCTGGCTGCCGCTGCTGCACGGCGTGATCCTCAACCTGCGGCCGGCGCGCTCGGCGAGAAAGTACGCCCTGGTATGGACGCCGGAAGGTTCGCCGCTCGCCGTGCACACCGCAAAGCAGGCGCAGTTGCTCGCCGCCGCCAGCGGCCTGCGCGTCGAGCCTGCGATGCGCTATGGCGACCCGGGCATCGCCGGCGCTCTGGCGCGCCTGCGCGCCGCCGGCGCGAGCCGCATCGTCGCGTTGCCGCTCTACCCGCAGTACGCGCGCAGCACGACCGCCAGCGTGCGCGACGTGCTCGACCCGGATGTCGCAATGGTCGAGGAGTTCCATGCCCATCCGGCGTATATCGCCGCTCTCGCCGCCAGCGTGCAGCGTCACTGGGCGAAGCACGGCCGTGGCGAGCTGCTGGTGATGAGCTTTCACGGCATACCCAGGCGCTCGGTCGAGCGCGGCGACCCCTACGCGACACAGTGCCGCGAAACTGCGCGCCTCCTCGCGGCCGCGCTCGAGCTGAATGCGCCGCAATGGAAACTCACTTTCCAGTCGCGCTTCGGCGCCGCCGAGTGGCTGCAGCCCTACACGCAGCCGGCGCTGGTCGAATTGGCGCGCCGCGGTCTGAAGCGGGCCGACGTCCTCTGCCCCGGTTTTGTGGCGGACTGCCTCGAGACGCTCGAGGAGATCGGCATCGAGCTGCGTCGCGCCTTCCTCGGGGCGGGAGGGCAGGAATTCCACGCCCTGCCCTGCCTGAACGAAGATCCGCGCTGGATCGAGGCACTTGCCGAGATCGTGCGTACGGCCCCGGCGGGGGCAAATCCGGCTGCCGGCCGACCCGCCCCTTGAAGTTGTCGCGCGCACCCCCATAACCACCCGTTGCTACATCCGTCGATTTCCAATCCATGGCAGACACTCCCGCAACACCCCAACCGTCGCAGTCGGAGACCGCTGAGACTTCCGCCACCGGCCCTTCGCTCGACCAGCTCCTCGCCGAAGCCCAGGCCAGGATCGAGGAGCAGCGCCAAGCCTGGCTGCGCGCCCTGGCCGATGCCGAAAACGCCCGCAAGCGCGCCCTGGCCGACATCGCCCAGGCGCGCAAGTTCGCGCTCGAGCGGTTCGTCGACGATCTGCTGCCGGTGATCGACAGCCTCGAAGCCGCCCTCGGCGCCGGGGGCGCGACCGAGGACTCCGTGCGCAGCGGCGTCGAGCTGACTCTGCGGCTCCTGCGCACGGCGCTCGAGCGCGCCAACGTGGCCGAAGTGGCGCCAGAACCGGGCGAGCGCTTCGATCCGCACCGCCATCAGGCGATGGCCGTGGTCGAGGCGGAATCCGAGCCCAATACGGTCGTCGCGGTGATGCAAAAGGGTTACTGCCTGAACGAGCGCGTGGTGCGGCCCGCGCTCGTGACCGTGGCGAAGGCCCGCGAATCCTCGGCTGCAGCACCGGCCAAGGTTGAAAACGGCAGCCGAAACCCCATATCCGACGAAGGCTTAGATCAATCTCCAAGGACCTGACATGTCAAAGATCATCGGCATCGACCTGGGCACGACCAACTCCTGCGTCGCCATCATGGAGGGCGGCAAGCCCAAGGTGATCGAGAACTCCGAGGGCGCACGGACCACGCCGTCGGTGGTTGCGTACACCGACGACGAAGAGACCCTCGTCGGCGCGCCCGCCAAGCGGCAGGCGGTGACCAACGCCAAGAACACCCTTTACGCCGTCAAGCGTCTGATCGGGCGGCGTTTCGAGGAAAAGGAAGTGCAGAAGGACATCGGCCTGATGCCGTTTCGCATCGTCAAGGCCGATAACAGCGACGCGTGGGTCGAGGTGCGCGGCAAGAAGATCGCGCCGCAGCAGGTCTCGGCCGACGTGCTGCGCAAGATGAAGAAGACCGCCGAGGACTATCTCGGCGAGGAAGTCACCGAGGCGGTGATCACGGTTCCGGCGTACTTCAACGACTCGCAGCGCCAGGCGACCAAGGACGCGGGACGCATCGCCGGGCTGGAGGTCAAGCGCATCATCAACGAGCCCACCGCGGCGGCGCTCGCCTTCGGCCTCGACAAGCAGGAAAAGGGCGACCGCAAGATCGCGGTCTACGACCTGGGCGGCGGCACTTTCGACATCTCGATCATCGAGATCGCCGACGTCGAGGGCGAGAAGCAGTTCGAGGTGCTCTCGACCAACGGCGATACCTTCCTCGGCGGCGAGGATTTCGACCAGCGCCTGATCGACTACATCGTCACCGAGTTCAGGAAGGACCAGGGCGTCGACCTGTCGAAGGACGTGCTCGCGCTGCAGCGCCTGAAGGAAGCCGCGGAGAAGGCGAAGATCGAGCTGTCGTCGTCGCAGCAGACCGAGATCAACCTGCCCTACGTCACTGCGGACGCCTCCGGGCCGAAGCACCTGACGATGAAGATCACGCGCGCCAAGTTCGAGTCGCTGGTGGACGAACTGGTGGAGCGGACCATCGAGCCGTGCCGCATCGCGATCAAGGACGCGGGCGTCAAGGTTTCCGAAATCGTCGACGTGATCCTGGTCGGCGGCCAGACGCGCATGCCGAAGGTGGTCGACAAGGTGCGCGAGTTCTTCGGCAAGGAGCCGCGCAAGGATGTCAACCCCGACGAGGCGGTGGCGGTCGGCGCCGCCATCCAGGCGGGCGTGTTGAAGGGCGACGTCAAGGACGTGCTGCTGCTCGACGTGACGCCGCTGTCGCTCGGCATCGAAACGCTGGGCGGCGTGATGACCAAGCTGATCCAGAAGAACACCACCGTCCCGACCAAGGCGCAGCAGGTGTTCTCCACCGCGGACGATGGCCAGACCGCGGTGACGATCCACGTGCTGCAGGGCGAGCGCGACATGGCCTCGGGCAACAAGTCGCTCGGCCAGTTCAACCTCGCCGACATCCCGCCGGCGCCGCGTGGCATGCCGCAGATCGAGGTCACCTTCGACATCGACGCCAACGGCATCCTGCATGTCACCGCCAAGGACAAGGCCACCAGCAAGGAGGCGAAGATCAAGATCCAGGCCGGCTCGGGTCTGACCGAGCAGGAGATCCAGCGCATGGTGAAGGACGCCGAGGCGCACGCCGAGGAAGACCGCAAGGCGCTCGAGCTGGTGAACGCGCGCAACCAGTGCGAGGCGCTGGTGCATTCGGTGCGCAAGTCGCTCAAGGAATACGGCGACAAGCTGGAGGCCGCGGAAAAGGAGCGGATCGAGGCCGCGCTGAAAGACGCCGAGGGCGTGCTCAAGTCGGACGACAAGGAGAAGATCGACGCCAGGGCGCAGGCGCTCGCGCAGGCCTCGCAGAAGCTGGGCGAAAAGATGTATGCCGAAGCGCAGGCGCAACAGCAGCAGCCGGGCGCGCAGGCGCAGCAGCAGCAGCCGCCGGACGCGGCGAAGGACGAAGGCAACGTGGTCGATGCCGAGTTCACCGAAGTGAAAGAAAAGAAGACCGGCTAGTGCCGGACGCGAAAGGCGCGCCGGCCTAGCTGGCCGGGATCGAACGGACACGATGCGCCGTTCATCCCGGCCTTTTTGGCATCAAACGGACACCACGAAATGGCCAAGCGAGACTACTACGAAACTCTCGGGGTGAACCGGGACGCCTCGGACGAGGAGATCAAGAAGGCCTACCGCAAGCTCGCCATGAAATGGCATCCGGACCGCAATCCGGAGAACCCCAAGGCGGAAGAGCACTTCAAGGAGGCGAAGGAGGCCTACGAGATCCTGTCCGACGAGCACAAGCGCGGCGCCTACGATCGCTTCGGCCACGCCGGAGTCGGCGCGGGCGCGGCGTCGGCCGGGGCGGGCGCGGGCTTCGGCGGTGCCGGATTCGGCGACATTTTCGGCGATATCTTCGGCGAGATCTTCGGCGGCGCCCGCGGCGGCCGCTCGACCGTGTACCGCGGCGCCGACCTGCGCTACAACCTCGAGATCGCGCTCGAGCAGGCAGCGCACGGTTTCGAAACCAAGATCCGCGTCCCGACCATCGCGGAATGCAGCCTGTGCCACGGCAGCGGCGCCAAGCCCGGCACGCAGCCGCAGACCTGCCCGACCTGCCACGGCGCCGGACAGGTGCGCGTCTCGCAGGGTCCGTTTTCGATCGCGCAGACCTGCCCGCGCTGCCATGGCGGCGGCAAGGTGGTGGCGCACCCTTGCGCCCAGTGCGGCGGTGCCGGGCGCACCAAGCACCACAAGACGCTGCAGGTGCGCATTCCTGCGGGCGTGGATGAAGGCGACCGCGTGCGCCTCACCGGCGAGGGCGAGCCGGGGGTCAACGGCGGACCGCCGGGCGACCTGTACGTGCAGACGCATATCAAGCCGCACACCGTGTTCACGCGCGATCACGACGACCTGCACTGCGAGATGCCGGTGTCGTTTGCCACGGCGGCGCTGGGCGGCGACATCGAAATCCCGACGCTCGACGGCAGCGCGCGCATCAAGGTGCCGCCGGAGACGCAGAGCGGCAGGACCTTCAGGCTGCGCGGCAAGGGCATCCACGGCGTACGCAGCCAGCAGCACGGCGACCTGTTCTGCCACGTCGTGGTCGAGACGCCGGTCAACCTGACCGAGCGGCAGCGCGAGCTGCTGCACGAATTCGAGACCCTCAGCCAGCGCGATGCCGCGCGCCACAACCCGCGCAGCAAGTCGTGGTTCGACAAAGTGCGCGAATTCTTTGCGGAGTGACAGCGTGATCGACAAGAACCTCCTAGCCGCGGCTCTCGCGGGCGCCGCGCTGAGCGTGGGCGCGCAGGAACGCGCCATCGTGAAACAGGTTCAGGTGAGCGCGTCGCCGGAAAGCGTCTGGCAGGCCTGGACGACACGCGACGGCATCCGGTCGTTTTTCGCGCCCGATGCGCGCATCGAGGCGCGCGTCGACGGACCCTTCGAGGTCTACTTCAATCCGTACGCCAGAGCGGGACTCAAGGGCGCAGACGACATGCGCTTTCTCGCGCTGCAGGACCGGAAAATGCTTTCCTTCACCTGGAATTCGCCGCCGCACCTGGGCGAGGTACGCGGCCAGCGTACCTACGTCACGGTGCGCCTGAAGCCGGTCGGCGCGCAGGCCACCGACGTGTCGCTCTATCACGGCGGCTGGGGCGACGGTGGCCAGTGGGACCAGTCCTACCAATACTTCGACAAAGCCTGGGACCACGTCCTCGGCAACCTGCAGAAGCGCTTTGCCGAAAAGCCGGTCGACTGGACGGAATTCCTCGCGCGCGTGAAGGCCTGGCAGGACGAGCAGGACAAGGCTGCGGGCGCAAAGTAACCGCGCAACGCGGGGCGATGCGCGGCGGGGCCGCTACATGCCCCTGAACAGGTGGCTGTAGCTGCGGCTCACTTCGAGCTTGTCCGGCCGTCCCTTGATGCTCACCAGCTGGCGGCCGCGAAAGTCCCGGCTCACCCCCGCGATCGCGCGCGCGTTCACCAGCGTCGAACGGTGGATCTGCCAGAAGTGGTTGGGGTCCAGTTCGGCAATCAGCTCCTTGATCGGCTTGCGGATCAGCGCCTCCTGCTGCGCCGTCTGGACACGCGTGTACTTCTCGTCGGAGACGAAAAACAGCACCTCGTCGATCGGTATCATCTGGATCTGCTGCCCGACCGTCGCCTGGATCCACTTCAGGTGGCCGGGTGTGCTCCCGGAGAGCTGCCCCTGCAGCCGCTCGAGCAGTTGCTGCAGTGCCTCGTGCGCGGCCCCGGCCGCTCCCGATCCGGCCTGCGTGGCGCGCTGCGCGAGGCGGTTGCGGATGCGATCCACCGTGACCTGCAGCCGCTCGCGCTCGGCCGGCTTGAGCACGTAATCGACGACACCCTGCTCGAAGGCCTCGATCGCGTACTGGTCGAACGCCGTCACGAAAACGATCTCGGGCAGCGGCGCATCGTCGACGGGTTCGAGCGCGGCGATCTCGCGGGCCGCCTCGACGCCGCTTTTGCCGGGCATGCGGATGTCGAGGAACACCAGGTCCGGTCGCAGCTGCGCAGCCTGTTCCACCACTTCGATGCCGTTACGGGCCTCGGCGACGATCTCGAGCTCGGGCCACACTTCGGCCAGGCGCGCGCGCAGCTGGCTGCGCATGAGCGGCTCGTCGTCCGCGATCACCGCGCGCGGATGCATGGGCGGAGGTTCATTTAGCTGCGGCTGCTGGCATTCGCGGTCCTATAGGGTACGACGATCGTGATGCAAGTGCCACACGGGGCATTTTCCGCGACGCGCAGCTCGCCCTGGTCGCCATAGATCAGTTTCAGGCGTTCGCGGATGTTGTTGAGTCCGATCCCGGTTCCAGCGGTGGCCGCGCGGCCGAAGCCGACTCCGGTGTCGGCGACGCTGACAACGAGCTTCCCGTGCACCACCTCGGCGCTCAGGGTCAGCGTGCCGCCTTCGGGCTTGGGCTCGAGGCCGTGCTTGATCGCGTTTTCCACCAGCGATTGCAGCATCATCGGGGGAAACTCGGCGGAATGCAGTCCCTCGCTCACGTTGACCCGGGTCTGCAGGCGCTCTTCCATGCGCACCTTGAGGATCTCGAGGTACGGCCGCACCACCGCCAGCTCGCGCCCGAGATTGGTTTCCGCGTCGCGCAACGCCGGCATCGACGCGCGCAGCAGGGAAATCAGGTTCTTCTGCATCTTGCTCGCGCGCGAGGGGTCGACTTCGATCAGGTGATCGATGCTGGCGAGCGTATTGAACAGGAAATGCGGCTCCACCTGCGCCTGCATCGCCGCCATGCGCGCCTCGACCACCTGGCGCCTGAGGCTTTCCGAGTCGGCGGTCTCCTGCGCCTCGGCCGCCTTGACTTCGGCCTTGACGCGACCGGCGTACACGATCTTGATCACCATCGAGACGACGATCAGCAGCAGGGCGAGCTGCGGAAGATAGGCGCCGAGCCGGATCACGCGCACCCTCGGCCTGCGGACATCGGCCGCGATCTCCTCTTCGATCGCCTCGCGGATGCTTGCGCGCGCCTCCTCGACCGCGGCGCGGACTTCTGCCGCGACATCCGGCGGAACGACGACCTTGATCCCGTCGCGGCCGATCTCCACCACGTCGCCCGGTGATGCGCTCGGCGCCGACGGAGGCGTCGGCGCCGCTGCCGGCTCCGGGCTGGCCGAGGTTGCCGGAGCGCTCGACGAGCCCTCTACCGGCGCCGCGGGGACGGGGGCATCGTTCGCGGGCGGCTGCGGCGCCGCCTTGCGGTTACGCTTGATATGGATTCCCGTACCATCGATCTTGATGTCGACGTCGCCGACAGACCCCTTTCGTTTGCGCTCCTTGGAGGCCGGCTTGGCTGGCGCTACCGCCGGCTCGTCCGTGCTCACGGTGAACCGGGTGGAAAACGGCGGAATCTCCGACAGGATTCCGGCGGCGATCAGCAGCAGGAGCGACAGCAGGAAGAATTTCTTCCAGGTAATGCTGACGAGCCACTCGGCATAACGGCGAAAGCCCGACGCGGTCGCGCTCGAGAACCGCGCCCAGGCGCCGGGTCGGGGCGTGGTCGTGGTGCTGGCGTTCGGTTGGCTCATGTTCCCGGTTCCGGATGGGGTCATAGCTTACGGCCTCGCCGGCCTTCTCCAGCTGCGGTGGTGATCGATGGCTGCAATCTAAGGATCGATGCGGGCCCCTGCCAGGGAATTGCGATGAACTGCAGGATCTGCGACCTGGACAGCGCCCCCGCGGGACAGGCGGCAGGGCAGAAATCGGCCGAATTGCCCGGCACGGAGTCCATGGTGCTCAGGCGCGACCGGGAGGGTTGGCGCATCGTGCATAGCCACTGGTCATCGCATTCTGCAGCGAAGGGCGCGAACTGACCGCAACGCGCGGTCCCGGTTCGTCCGCATTGGGGGCGCTTCGGTCGCCGGAATCGCGGTTCCGTCGCAACGCGGTTGCTGCGCCTGCACCGCTTTCCTAAGCTTTGGGCGCAGAGCAAAGGGAGGCGCATCATGACGCGAACAGTTC
>MERE01000057.1 GCA_001771975.1 Betaproteobacteria bacterium RIFCSPLOWO2_02_FULL_68_150
TGACCATGGCGGTCAGCGTACTGGCGGTCATCGCGATCGTCGCCGCACTGTATCTGGCGCGCGCCTTCTTTGTTCCATTCCTGATCGGAATCCTCGCGAGCTACGCGCTGCGCCCGGTGGTGAACTGGCTGAAGGCGTGTCACATCCCGCGTCCCGCGGGGGCGGCATTGGTGCTGGCCGTGCTTGCCGGCAGCTTGTCCTGGATCGCATTTTCGTTGAGCGACGATGCGGCAGCGGTGATCGAAACGCTTCCGGAGGCAGCGCGCAAGCTGCGGCAGAACCTGAGCGCCGCACGTACCAGCGGCCCGACGGCGCTGCAGAACATGCAGGAAGCCGCCAGCGAGATCCAGGGGGCTGCCACTGACGCGGGTGCGAAGCCGGGAGCGCGCGTGATCGCCGTCAAGCCCTCCGAGCCCAGCACCTGGTTGCGCGACTACGCGCTCGCGCAATCCGCGCTGCTGTTTACGGTTGCCGCGCAAACGCCGATTGTGTTGTTGCTCACTTATTTCCTGCTGGCGTCGGGCGCTCATTTCCGCCGTAAGCTGGTAGGCTTCGTCGGGCCGTCGCTATCGGTCAAGAAAGACGCCGTGCGGATTCTCGATGAAATCGATACGCAGGTCCAGCGCTACCTGCTCGCCACGCTGGTGTCGAATACCCTGATTGCCGTTGCCACCTGGCTTGCGTTTGAGGCGCTTGGAATGCAGCACGCGGCCGTTTGGGGCGTCGCCGCCGGCGTGCTGCACTTCATCCCCTACCTGGGCCCGGTGCTGATCGCGCTCGCCAGCGGCATGGCCGGCTTCTTGCAGTTCGGGTCGCTGCTAGGCGCGCTCGCCGTAGCGGGCGCGTCGCTCGTGGTGGCGGGTGCGGTCGGGTTCTTGTTCACGACCTGGCTGCAAAGCCGTTTTGCGGGCGTGAACGCCGCGGTGCTGTTCATCGCGTTGCTGTTCTTCGGCTGGCTGTGGGGCGTCTGGGGTTTGCTGCTCGGCGCGCCGCTCATCGCCATCGCCAAGGTGGTCTGCGATCGCGTCGAATCGCTCAAGCCGGCCGGCGAACTGCTGGGGCGCTAGAAGGTTCTGGCTGCGTGCGCTGGCGCACAGAGCATTCCGGGACGGCGTGGTATAAGTTCCTCACGACTTCAATGGAGGTTGCACAATGCCCGCCACAAAACCTTATTCCGCCGCTCTCGATAAGGCCGCCGGCGCGGTAACTGTCATCGCGGAAGTCCTGCGCCAGGAGGCTCTGCTTAAGACGGGAGCCTTGCAGGGCGCAATTCTCAACAGCGCCAACTTCTCGATCATAGCCACCGACGAGAAGGGCATCATTCAATTATTCAATGTCGGCGCCGAGCGCATGCTGGGCTACGCCGCCGCTGATTTGGTGAATCAGATCACCCCGGCCCACATTTCCGATCCACAGGAAGTGATCGCGCGCGCCGTGGTATTGAGCCGCGAGTTGTCAACCACAATCACGCCGGGGTTCGAGGCATTGGTCTTCAAAGCGATGCGCGGGATCGAAGACATTTACGAACTGACCTACATCCGCAAGGACGGCAGCCGCTTTCCCGCGATCGTATCGGTCACGGCGCTGCGCGACGCTGACAGCAAGATCATCGGCTATCTGTTGATTGGCACCGATAACTCCGCGCGCAAGCAGGTTGAAGAACAACTGCGTTGGACCGAAGAGAGTTTCCGGCTGATGGTGGAGAGCGTGACCGACTGCGCCATTGTCATGCTGGATCCGGAGGGGCGCGTGGTGAGCTGGAACGGCGGAGCGCAGCGGATCAAGGGCTACAGTGCGGAGGAAATCGTCGGCCAGCATTTCTCCCGATTCTATCCGCGTGAAGACATCGATCGCGGTACGCCGCAGCGGGACCTGGACGTCGTGACAGCCAAGGGGCGGTTCGAAGCTGAAGGCTGGCGGGTGCGCAAGGACGGCTCGACCTTCTGGGCCAATGTGGTCTTTACGGCGATCCGGGACCAGGGCGGCAATCTGCGCGGTTTCGCCAAATTGACCCGGGACCTGACCGAGCGCAGGCAGGTCGAGGCGGAAATGACGGACGCCAAATCCGTGGCGGAAAAAGCCAATCTCGCGAATTCGGATTTCCTGTCCGACATGAGCCATGAGCTGCGCACCTCGCTCAACGCGATCCTCGGTTTCGCCCAGCTCATGGAGTCCGATTCGCCGCTGCCGACGCCCTCGCAGAAGGAAAGCATAGCCAAGATTCTGCAGGCGGGATGGTATCTGCTGGAGCTGACCAACGGAATCCTCGATCTTGCGATGATCGAGTCCGGGCGGCTGTCGTGGTCGCTCGACCCGATGTCGCTGACTGAAGTCATGCTCGAATGCCAGACCGCAATCGAACCGCAGGCGCAAAAGAGCGGCATCCGCATTACCTTTCCCCAGGTCGACAGCCCTTGCTTTATTCAGGCCGATCGGACCCGGGTGAAACAGGTGCTCGTCAACCTTCTGTCCAACGCGATCAAGTACAACCGGGTGGGGGGATCCGTCGTCGTGGAATGCAGTGCGAGCGCCCCGCAACGCATACGCGTCAGCGTCACGGACACTGGCGCCGGATTGTCTCCGGAGAAGCTCGCGCAGCTGTTCCGGCCGTTCAGTCGTGTCGGGCAGGAGACCGGCGCCGACGCGTGCACGGGAATCAGCCTGATCGTGACCAAGCGGCTGGTCGAACTGATGGGCGGTGCAATCGGCGTGGAGAGCACCGTCGGAGTGGGCAGCGCGTTCTGGATCGAATTGGTCGCGGCCGCTGCGCCGCAACTCGCCGTTGACGAAGCTGAACGCACAGCTCCGGTCCAGCCGCAAGCTCGGAACGGCGCCGCGCCGCGCACCCTGCTCTATGTCGAGGACAATCCGGCCAACCTGCAACTGGTCGTGCAAGTCCTCGCGCGCCGCCCCAATATGCGCCTGCTGAGCGCGAGGACCGGAACGCTCGGCATCGAGCTCGCGCGCACCTCGCGGCCGGACGTGATACTGATGGATATCAATCTGCCGGGCATGAGCGGGATCCAAGCCATGCAAATCCTGCGCGCCGACGCGGCAACGGCTCACATCCCCGTCGTTGCCCTCAGTGCCAATGCGATACCCCGCGACGTCGAGCGCGGCCTGGAGGCGGGATTTTTCCGCTATCTCACCAAGCCCATCAAGGTCAATGAATTCATGGACACGCTGGATGTGGCACTGAAATTTGCGGAAAAAGAAGTCGGTCAGAGCCGCTAAACGCGAGATGAAACTCCGCGACGAAATGCAGCAATTGCACGGAGGTACGCCATGTCCGCTCATGCTTTCGATTCTGACGTTCTCGACGACGAAGCGGGTACGGGGGGAGTCATCTCCGAGGTCCGGCGCGAAGCGGCGCTGCTCAAGACCGGGGCGCTGCAGAACGCGATTCTGAACAGCGCCAACTTCTCGAGCATCGCCACCGACGAGAAGGGCGTCATTCAATTGTTCAACGTCGGCGCCGAGCGCATGCTGGGCTACACGGCCGCCGACGTGGTGAACAGGATCACGCCGGCCGATATTTCCGATCCGCAAGAACTGATCGTACGCGCGAAGGCACTGAGCCTGGAGCTGGCAACCACGATTACGCCGGGCTTCGAGGCGCTGGTTTTCAAGGCCTCGCGCGGGATCGAGGACATCTACGAGCTGACCTACATCCGCAAGGACGGCAGCCGCTTTGGGGCGGTCGTGTCGGTCACTGCGTTGCGCGACGACCAGGACGCCATCATCGGCTATCTGCTGATCGGCACCGACAACACCGCGCGCCAGCGGGCCGAAGAGGCGTTGCGTGAAGCGGGTGCCTTGCAGAGCGCGATCTTCAACAGCGCCAACTTCTCGAGCATCGCCACCGACGCGAAGGGCGTCATCCAGATCTTCAACGTCGGCGCCGAGCGCATGCTGGGCTACACGGCTGCCGAAGTGATGAACAAGATCACGCCGGCCGACATTTCCGATCCGCAGGAGGTGATAGCGCGCGCCGCTGCGTTGAGCCTGGAGCTCGGCACCACAATCACGCCGGGCTTCGAGGCACTGGTGTTCAAGGCCGCTCGCGGGATCGAGGACATCTACGAGCTCACTTACATCCGCAAGGACGGCAGCCGTTTTCCGGCAGTCGTGTCGGTCACGGCGCTGCGCGAGGCTCAAGGCGGAATCATCGGTTACCTGTTGATCGGCACCGACAATACCGCGCGCAAGCAGGCAGAAGAGGCGTTGCTCAAGGCAGGCGCCTTGCAGAACGCTATTTTCAACAGCGCCAACTTCTCGAGCATCGCCACCGACGCGAAGGGCGTCATACAGATCTTCAACGTCGGCGCCGAGCGCATGCTGGGCTACACGGCCGCCGACGTGATGAACAGGATCACGCCGGCCGACATTTCCGATCCGCAGGAAGTAATCGCGCGCGCCAAAGCGCTCAGCGCGGAACTCGGAACCCCGATTACGCCAGGGTTTGAAGCCCTGGTCTTCAAGGCCTCGCGCGGGATCGAGGACATCTACGAGCTCACTTACATCCGCAAGGATGGGAGCCGGTTCCCGGCGGTGGTGTCCGTCACGGCGCTGCGCGACGAGCAGGACGCCATCATCGGCTATCTGTTGATCGGCACCGACAACACCGCGCGCAAGCAGGTGGAAGCAGAGCAGATGCTGCTCGATCAGCGCCTGCGCGACCAGCAGTTCTACACGCGCTCTCTCATCGAATCCAATATCGACGCACTGATGACGACCGATCTGCGCGGCATCATCACCGATGTCAACCAGCAGATGCAGGCGCTCACCGGCTGCACGCGCGATGAGCTGATCGGCGCGCCGTTCAAGAATTACTTCACCGATCCGGAGCGGGCCGAGGCGGGCATCAAGCTGGTGCTGAGCGAAAAGAAGGTCACCGACTACGAGCTCACCGCGCGCGCCAGGGACGGCAAGGAAACAGTGGTGTCCTACAATGCGACCACCTTCTACGACCGGGATAGGACTCTGCAGGGCGTGTTCGCCGCGGCGCGCGACGTCACGGAGCGCAAACGCCTGGATCAGGTGTTGCAGGAAAAGAACGTCGAGCTGGAGAACGCCAGGTCGGTGGCGGAAAAAGCCAACCTCGCGAAATCTGATTTCCTGTCCAGCATGAGCCATGAGCTGCGCAGCCCGCTCAATGCCATCCTCGGGTTCGCCCAGCTGATGGAGTCCGATTCCCCGCCGCCAACGCCCGCCCAGAAGGAAAGCATAGCCCAGATTCTTCAGGCGGGATGGCATCTGCTGAAGCTGATAAACGAGATCCTCGACCTCGCGAAGGTCGAGTCCAGGCAGGTGCCGCTGTCGGCGGAACCGGTGTCGCTGGCCGAAGTCGTGCTCGAATGCCAGGGCATGATCGAACCGCAGGCGCAACAGCGTGGCATCAGACTGACCTTTCCCCAGTTCGACATCCCTTACTTTGTCCGTGCCGATCGGACCCGGTTGAAGCAGGTTCTCATCAACCTGCTTTCCAACGCGATCAAATACAACAGCAAGCAGGGAACGGTCGAGGTGAAATGCACCGAGAGCACGCCGGGACGCATTCGCGTGAGCATCAGCGACACCGGCTCGGGACTGTATCCGGAACAACTGGCGCAGCTCTTTCAGCCATTCAATCGTCTCGGACAGGAAGCTGGCGGCGAGGAAGGCACAGGCATCGGCCTCGTGGTGGCCAAGCGACTGGTCGAACTGATGGGGGGCGACATCGGCGTGGAAAGCACCGTCGGGGTGGGAAGTGTGTTCTGGTTCGAACTCATCTCGGTTGCTGAGCCACATCTTTCCATGGCAGGACGCGAAGCAGCGGCATTGGCCCAATCGGATGTGCCTCGCGGAGCGCGGCTACACACCCTGCTCTATGTAGAGGACAACCCGGCAAACCTGAAACTGGTCGAGCAAATCATCGCGCGCCGCCCCGACATGCGCCTGCTGACCGCGGTGAACGGAACTCTGGGCATCGAGCTTGCGCACGCCGCACAGCCGGAGGTGATACTGATGGACATCAATCTGCCCGGCATGAGCGGCACTGAGGCCATGAAGATCCTGCACAAAGACCCGGCGACGGCTCACATCCCGGTCCTTGCCCTCACCGCCAATGCAATTCCCCGCGACATCGAGCGCGGCCTGGAAGCGGGATTTTTCCGCTATCTCACCAAGCCGATCAAGGTCAATGAGTTCATGGAGGCGGTGGATGTGGCGCTGAAATTTGCGGAACAAGAAGTCGGCCAGAGAAAATAAAGCCAACTGCCTCGAGACCGTTCCGATTAAGAATCCTGATATTGCCACGGCCATGGACCACCTTGTGTTCGCCAGCGCACAGACGGCCGTCGGAACGACCGTCATTGTCCATACTCGCCTCGGGAGAGGCGTGGCTTTTTTCCAATTATACGAGCTCGCAATCTTGTGTTGCCGGCTCGGCAAGCGCGGTTCCCTCTCCGGATCATTGTAGGCTTTTCACGGAAATCGGCTATGTCCAAAACAGGAAACAGTCCCACCCTTGCCGACGATGCCGGCAGGGCGGATGGCATCACCGAAGTGCGGCGCCAGGAGGCGTTGCTTAAAACGGGGGCCTTGCAGAACGCAATTCTCACCAGTGCCAATTTCTCGATTATCGCGACCGACGAAAAAGGCATCATTCAATTATTCAACGTCGGCGCCGAGCGCATGCTGGGCTATCTGGCGGCCGAAGTCGTCAACAAGATCAGCCCGAGCGACATTCATGATCCGCAGGAAGTTATGGCGCGGGCCCAGGCACTGAGCCTCGAGCTCGCAACCCCCATTACGCCGGGCTTCGAGGCATTGGCCTTCAAAGCTTCGCGCGGCATCGAAGACATCTATGAATTGACGTATATCTGCAAGGATGGCAGCCGCTTTCCGGCAATCGTGTCGATCACGGCGCTGCGGGATGATTATGACGGAATCATCGGATACTTGTTGATCGGCACCGACAATTCCGTGCGCAAGCAGGTCGAATTGGAACTGAACAACGCCATGGCCGTTGCGGAAAAAGCCAACCTCGCGAAATCGGATTTCCTTTCCAGCATGAGCCATGAGCTGCGCACGCCGCTCAGTGCGATCCTCGGTTTTGCCCAACTCATGGAATCCGGCTCTCCGCAGCCGACGCCCTCCCAGAAGCGAAGCATCGATCAGATTCTCAAGTCGGGGTGGTACCTGCTGGAACTGATCAACGAAATCCTCGATCTCGCGCTGATCGAGTCCGGCAAGCTTCCGCTGTCGCCGGAACCGATATCGCTCACCGAAGTCGTGCGCGAGTGCCAGGCCATGATCGAACCGCAGGCGCAAAAGCGCGACATCCGCACGACCTTTCCCCAGTTCGAAATCCCGTACTTTGTCAAAGCCGACCGGACACGGGTGAAGCAGGTTCTCATCAACCTTCTTTCCAACGCGGTCAAATACAACAAGGTAGGAGGCGCGGTCGTCGTGGACTGCACTGCGAGCACCGCGGAACGCGTTCGCATCAGTGTCCAGGACACCGGCGAAGGATTGGCCCCCGATAAGGTGACGCAGCTTTTCCAGCCGTTCAATCGTCTTGGAAAAGAGACCGGCGTCGACGAAGGCACAGGCATCGGCCTGACGGTGAGCAAACGGCTGGTCGAATTGATGAATGGCGAAATCGGCGTGGAAAGCACGCTCGGTGTGGGTAGCGTGTTCTGGATCGAACTGAACCTGACGGCTGAACCACGACCTGCCGCCGCCGCAACCGAACCCACGGCAGTCGCCCATGCGCAAGTTAATGCCGACGGGCGGTTGCGCACCCTGCTCTATGTCGAGGACAACCCGGCCAGTCAGATGCTGGTCGAGGATCTCATCGCGCGCCGGCCCGATATCCGCTTGTTGAGTGCGATGGACGGCAACCGCGGCGTCGAGGTTGCGCGCGCCTCCCGGCCGGATGTAATCCTGATGGACATCAATTTGCCGGGCATCAGCGGTATCCAGGCGCTGAAAATCCTGCGCGCAGATCCGGTAACGGCGCACATCCCGGTGGTTGCCCTCAGTGCCAATGCAATGCCCCGCGATATCGCGAAAGGCCTGGAGGCGGGGTTCTTCCGTTATCTCACCAAACCCATCAAGGTCAACGAGTTCATGGATGCGCTGGACGTGGCGCTGAAATTTTCGAAAACGCAATCGGCCCGCGCAAATAAAGAGGACAAGGCATGATGGTTAGTGCACCCGACATTCTCAACGCCAGCATCCTGATCGTCGACGATCAGGAGTCGAACGTCGGTCTGCTCGAGCAATTGTTGAGCGAGGCCGGCTACGCCCGCGTTGCCTCCACCATGAATCCGCGGGAGGTCTGCGCGCTGCATCGCAAGAACCGCTACGACCTGATCCTGCTCGACCTGCAGATGCCCGGCATGGATGGGTTCCAGGTGATGGAAGGCCTCAAGACCAACGATGCGGACGGCTACCTTCCGGTCCTCGTGATCACCGCCCAGCCTGGCCACAAGCTGCGCGCGTTGCAGGCCGGCGCCAAGGATTTCATCAGCAAGCCGTTTGATCTCATCGAAGTCAAGACGCGCATCCACAACATGCTGGAGGTGCGGCTGTTGTACAAGAAACTCGAGAATTTCAACAAGGTGCTGGAACAGACGGTGCAGGAACGGACCGCTGAACTGCGCGAAAGCGAAGCGCGCTATCGCAGCCTGACTGAACTCGCCTCCGACTGGTACTGGGAGCAGGACGAGAACGGGAACTTCACCAAGGTTTCCGGCCCGGTCCTGGAGATGCTCGGAATCCGGGTCGAGGCCTTGGCGGGAGATGCCAGCGGTGTTCAAGTGGCAGGCTGGAATGAGGCGGAGCGGGAGCTATTGCACGCAACCATTGCAGCCCGGCAGCCATTCCTGGATTTCGTCTTCAGCCGCGTCAATGCCGATGGCTCGAAACAAGAGTTTCAGGTGAGCGGGGAGCCGATGTTCACCCAGTCCTGCCGCTTCATCGGTTACCGCGGAATCGGCGTGGAACTTACCGCAAAGAACTAGAACGCGAGATCCTGACGCTCAGCGATGTCATCACTCCATAGTCCGAATCAAAACCGTCTTCTCGCGGCCCTGCCCGAGGCCGAGTTCGAGCGCCTGTCTCCCTATCTGGAACTGGTCCC
>MERE01000058.1 GCA_001771975.1 Betaproteobacteria bacterium RIFCSPLOWO2_02_FULL_68_150
GAGAATACGGCGCCCGCGCCGCGCGGCAGCAGCCGCCCGGCGAGCGCGTGGTCCGGGTGCTCCGCAAGCTCGGGGTACATCACCCTGTCCACCATCGGGTGCGCCGCCAGGAACGCCACCACCTTGCGCGTATTCTCCACGTGGCGCGGCATGCGCAGGTGCAGCGTCTCGATGCCCTGCAGGATCTGGAACGCCGTCATCGCCGCCATGCAGGCGCCGAAATCGCGCAGCCCCTCGCGGCGTGCGCGCAAGAGGAACGCTCGCGTGCCCGACTCCTCCTCGAAGTCCATGCCGTGGAATCCGGCGTACGGCGCGGTGAGCTGCGGAAACTTGCCGCTCGCCTCCCAGTCGAAGCGCCCCGAATCGACCAGCACGCCGCCGATCACCGTGCCGTGTCCGCCGAGGAATTTGGTCGCCGAGTGATACAGCAGGTCGGCGCCGAGCGTGAACGGCTGCATCAGGTACGGCGTGGTGAAGGTCGAATCGACGAGCAGCGGCACGCGCGCGGCGTGGGCGATCTGCGCTACGGCGGGAATATCGAGCACGTCGAGCCCCGGATTGCCGAGCGTCTCGCCGAACACCAGGCGCGTATTGGGCCTCAGCGCCGCATGCCAGGCGTCCAGATCGCGCGGGCTGACGAAGGTCGTGTCGATGCCGAAGCGCTTCAGCGTGTAGCCGAGCAGGTTGTGCGAGCCGCCGTAGAGCGAGCCCGAGGCGACTACGTGCTGGCCGGCGTCGAGCAGCGTCGCGATCGCGAGGTGCAGCGCGGCCTGGCCCGAAGCGGTAGCGATCGCGCCCACGCCCCCCTCGAGCGCGGCCACGCGTTCTTCCAGCACCGCGACCGTGGGATTGGAAATGCGCGAATAGACGTGCCCGGCACGCTCCATGTTGAAGAGCGACGCCGCGTGCTCGCTGCTGCGGAACACGTACGACGTGGTGGCATAGATCGGCACTGCGCGGCTGCCGGTTGCCGGATCGGGCGACTGACCGGCGTGCAGCGCGAGGGTGTCGAAACCGGGGTACTTGGGGGCGCTCAAGGTCTAGGCCACGTTTGCCGCAAACGCAAGCGTCAGCTCGTCTCGGTTTTCATATCTCTGCCGAGCTTTCGCCATTGCGTCAACGCAATGGCGAAAGCTCGGCAGACCGGGGAGAGTCAAAATCGACGCCAAGCTCGTCAAACGACGGCCGAGAAATCAGTGCAGGTGTTTGCGCGCCGGCCGCGTGTAGGTCTCGAACGCGCGTTCCGGTTTCACCGGCTGCGCCGCCCGTTCCTTCCACTCGCGATCGAACAGGCCGTTCACCAGCGCGAGCACTTCGGCGACCCTGTCCTTGTCGAACTGGCGCGCGAGCAGCGCCGAGACGTCCTCGATCATGCAGCGGCGCTGCGCCTCGTGGATGGCCTGCGCCGTCGGCCCGACGAACAGCAGCCTCGACTCCTGCTCGCCGTTGTCGTGATACAGGGTGACGTCGACTTCGACCGCCTCGTAGCAGTAGGGCCCGAGGTTTTCCAGCGCCGCTTCGAGCGCACCGTGGAAGCTGCGCCCGATCTCCCCGGTCCAGCACAGCAGCAGCATCAGTTCTTTCTCGTCGTAGCGCAAGCCGGGCTCTTCCGCCTCGAGGCTTTTCACCTCGGCAAGGGAATCGGCGTCGAGATACTCGAGCCACGGCGCGAGCGCCTGCTCGATCTGCTTGCGGGAGACGCCTTCGAGTATCGGAATGTCGGCGTGGACGTGGACTTCCATCCGCATGACGGTTTCCTCGGGGAAGAAGGCGTGCAGTTTATCACGCGGTCGACGCCCGCCGACCGGCGGCCGGCGTCAACCGACGGAAGGAAATTCGCGTTAATGGAGAAGCACTTGGCAACGCGGGCGCGGCCTGCCGGGTGAGCGCGGCACGACTAGTTCACGGCATTGAACCCCGGCGCTGCGATCCAATACAGGTGCCAAGGGCGATAGCCCAGGAGGCTGCGATGAACGTCCTGTACAACAGCGCGAACTACACGGTGGTCGAATTCCCGGGCCGCGGCGGCATCGAACTGCTGGACAAGACCACGCGCCGCGCCGGATTCCTGGAGGGCGCAGTCGAGGTCAGCTTCCGCGCGTCGATGGCCGGCCTTGCGGCCGAGCGTCTCGACGCCGAATCGGTGGACGAATTCCTCGGCCACTACGAGGCGCTGCTGATCAATTCGGTGCGGGTGCACTGAGCGCGCCGCGAAGCCGCTAAAATGGCGCCCTTTTGCCGAAGGGCGCAATGCCATTTCCCGATTACTCCGGCGGCGGATTCGTCAACCTGATCGCCTCCTTCGCCGCTGCCGGCGACGTCGAGCCGCGCCACGCGACGCTGGCGCTGCTGCCGGCCGGGGAGTTCGTCGGCGCACGCAACATCGTGTTCTGGATCGTGGACGGCCTCGGCGACAACTTCCTCGCCGCGCGCCGGCCTGCCGGCCACCTCGCGCGCCGCCGGCGCGGCTCGATCAGCGCCGTATTCCCCTCCACCACCGCAACGGCGATCACCACCTCGTTCACCGGCGCCACTCCCGCGGAGCACGGCCTCACCGGCTGGTTCACCTACTTCGGCGCCGCCGGCTGTGTCGCCGCGCCGCTGCCGTTTCGCTCGCGCGGCGACAACCTGCCACTCGGCCTGCGCGGCGTCTCGCACGACCACCTGTTCACCGAACCGCCGCTGCTCGACGCGCTGGCGCGGCGCGCAATCGTGGTATCGGCGCGCTCGATCGTGAACTCCGAATACAACCGGCACCACAGCGGCGCCGCGGAGCGGCGCGCCTACGATCGCCTGGACGAACTCGTCTCCGAGGTGGTGACGGCAGTGAAGTCGGGACCGGAGCGCAAGTTCATCTATGCCTACTGGCCCGAATTCGACACGCTGGCGCACAAGCACGGCGTGGCGAGCGCTGAGGTGCTCGCCGAATTCCAACGGGTGGACGACGCTTTCGGCGAAATGCTGCAGCGTCTTTCCGGTACCGAGACGCTGCTCGTGGTGACGGCGGACCACGGTTTCATGGACAGCCCGCAGGGCGACCTGCTGACGCTCGAACACGGCCCCGGGCTTGCCGCACTGCTGAAGTTCCCGTTGTGCGGCGAGCGCCGCGTCGCTTTCTGCCACGTCCAGGACGGACGCGTCGCCGAATTTGCCGCACGCGCGCGCGACTGGCTGGGCGAGCGGGGCACAGTGCGGGCAAGCCGCGACCTGCTCGACGAGGGTTGGTTCGGGCCCGGCCGTACCCACCCGCGCCTCGCCGAGCGCATCGGGGACCTGACCCTGGTGATGAACGAGCGCTTCACCGTCAAGGACTGGACTCCCGGCGAATCGCGCCATCTGCACGTCGGCAATCACGGCGGCGCGAGCGAGGACGAATTGCTCATTCCCCTGGTGGTGGCAAAAGTATGAAGATCGTCGCGAACGGCATCGAGATCCATTACGGGATTCACGGCAGGGAGAACGCGCCCTGGCTGGTGCTCAGCCACTCGCTCGCCTGCAGCGCGCGCATGTGGGAGCCGCAGATTGCGGCCCTGCGGGACCGGTACCGCATCCTGGCATACGACACCCGCGGCCACGGCGCCAGCGCGGCGCCGCCGGGGCCGTACACGCTGGAGATGCTCGCCGATGACCTGCACGGCCTGCTCGCGGCGCTCGGCATTTCTCAGCCCCATTTCTGCGGCCTGTCCATGGGCGGCATGATCGGCCAGAGCTTCGCGCTCAAGTACCCCGGTGTTTTCCGGACGCTCACCCTCGCCGACACGACCAGCCGCTATCCGGGCGAGGCGCTGCCCCTGTGGGAAGACCGGATCCGGCTGGCGGAAACCCAGGGCATGAGCCCGCTCGCGCAACCGACGCTCGAGCGCTGGTTCACGGAGTCCTTTCGCACCAGCCATGCCGCTGCGGTAGAGAGGATCCGTGAGCTGATCCTCGCCACGCCGGTCGCCGGTTACGTCGGCTGTTCGCGCGCCATCCCGAAGATCAACTTTTCTGCCCGCCTGGGCGAGATCCGCTGTCCGATCCTGGTTCTGGTCGGCGAAGACGATCCCGGCACTCCGGTGGCGATGGCGCGCGAAATCCACGCCAGCGCGCCCGGTTCGCGACTGGTGATCCTGCCGCAGGCGGCCCACCTCGCGAACCTCGAGGCGGCTGAGGAATTCAACCGGGCGCTCGGCGAGTTCCTCGATTCGGCTTCCTAGGCAAAGCTGCAGCGCGGATCGTTCAGGTTTTCGCCATGCCGCGCCAGCGTGCGACGCGCGTGGAGTGAATGCCGAACAGGTCGAGCACGCGCAGCACCGTGTGTTCGATCATCTGCTCGAGGTTGCGCGGCTTGGCATAGAACGCCGGCATCGGCGGGTACGCGATGCCGCCCATCTCGGTGACGGCCACGAGGTTTTTCAGGTGCGCGAGGTTAAACGGCGTCTCGCGCGGCAGGATCACCAGGCGCCGGCGCTCCTTGAGCACCACATCGGCCGCGCGCGACACCAGGTCATTGGACAGCGCGTGCGCCACCGCCGCCAGCGTCTTCATCGAACAGGGCGCGATCACCATGCCTTCGGTGAGGAACGAGCCGCTGGCGATCGCCGCCGCGATGTCCTTCGGATGGTAGGCGGCATGCGCGAGGCGCTCGACGTCCTTGCGCTTGAGCCGCAGTTCATGCCAGCAATTGAGCGCGCCCGGCTCGGTGAGCACGAGGTGGCTCTCCCAGCCACGCCGTGCGCGCAATTCCTCGAGCAGACGCACGCCGTAGACGGCGCCGCTGGCGCCGGTGATGCCGACGATGAGGCGCTTCCCCGCCATGGCGGCAAGGTTACCCGATTACAATCCCGCGGTGAATGCGCGGCTGTTCGTTGTCGTGTTCGGTCCGTTTGCCGCCGGGTATTTCCTGTCGTTCTTCTTTCGCAACGTGAATGCGGTCATCTCCAAGGACCTGGCGCGCGAATTCGCGCTCGCGCCGTCGGACCTCGGCTTCCTCACCTCGATGTACCTGCTCGCCTTCGCCGCCTTCCAGCTGCCGCTCGGCGTGCTGCTCGATCGCTTCGGGCCGCGCCGGGTGTTGGCCGGGCTCTACAGCATCGCCGGCGCGGGCGCGCTGGTCTTCGGGCTGGCGCAGGACTTCGCGACGCTGTCGATCGGCCGCGCGCTCATCGGGCTCGGCGTATCGGGCGGCCTGATGGGGGCGATCAAGGCGTTCACGCTCTGGTTTCCGCTGTCGCGACTGGCAACGCTCAACGGCCTGTATCTGGCTGTAGGCGGCATCGGCGGTCTTTCGGCGACCGCGCCGGTAGAGGCGCTGCTTGGGCCGCTCGGCTGGCGCGCGCTGTTTCACGGCGTCGCGGGCCTCTCGGTGGCGGTCGCACTGCTGATTTTCTTCGTCGTGCCGGAGAAGCCGCTGCCGGGCCGGGGTGAGACGCTCGCGACGCAGATCCGGCGCTTCGGCGAGATTTTCGCGGTGCAGAAATTCTGGCGCATCGCGCTGCCGCTCGTCATCTGCCACGCCGGCTACCAGGCGCTGCAGGGGTTGTGGCTCGGGCCCTGGCTCTACGACGTCGCCGATCTGCCGCGCGCGTCAGTGGCGAACTATCTCCTCGCGAGCGCACTCGCCTACACCGTCGGCTCGGTGTTCTTCGGCGTTACCAGCGACCGGCTCGCCGCCGCCGGCGTCTCGCGCATGACGATGTTCAAGCTCGGGCAGGTCGTATCGCTCGCGATGTTCGCGCTGCTTGCGGCCGGCGTACAGACGGGTTTGCTCGCGATCCTGTTCGTATACGGATTCACTGCGATCTCCGCCGCGCTCGCCTACGCGGTCCTCACACCGTTGTTCGGTCCCGAGATGACGGGGCGCGTCAACACCGCGGCGAACGTGCTGATGTTCGGTTGCTCGTTCCTGTTTCAATGGGGCATCGGCGCCGTGCTCCGGTTTCACCCGGTGGTCGATGGCCGCTACGCGCCCGAAGGCTACGCTTCTGCGCTCGTGCTGCTCACGCTGCTGCAGGTTCTGGTGATCGGCTGGCTGTTGCCGATGCGCGACCCCACCCCGAGGAAAATCGCGCCATGACCCTCAAGTCTCCCGGTTACGTCGCCGTTGCGCTGGCCGCAGGCGCGGTGTTCGCGCTCGGGCTGGGCATTCGCCAGGCGCAGCCGCTTTTCATTTCCGCGATCAACTCGTACACCGCGCTCGGCTACGTCACCATCAGCCTGGCGTTCGCTGTAGGGCAACTGGTGTGGGGCATCGCGCAGCCCGTCGCCGGCGCGATCGCCGACCGCCATGGACCGCGCCGCGTCATGGTCGGTGGCGCGCTCCTGGTCGCGTTCGCCACGGCAGCGACGCCGTTTGCCACCACGGCGCCGGCGTTGATCCTGCTGATCGGCGTCCTCGCCGCGAGCGGCGCCGGCGCCATCGGACCGTCGCTGCTCATGTCTGCGGCGAACCGCTGGATTCCTGAGGCCAGGCGCGCGATGGCGAGTGGCATCGTCAACGCCGGCGGCTCGTTCGGCCAGTTCACCCTGATCCCCCTCGCGCAGCTGCTGATCGGTCTGGCCGGCTGGCAGCCGGCGCTCATGGTCCTCGGCGCGACCGGGTTGATCGCGGTACCGCTGATCCTTTGGCTCACGCGCGGCTCGGACGCGCCGCCGATTGCGCACACCCATGCCACGCTCGCCACGTCGCTCCGCCAGGCGGTGACCGAGGCGGCGGGCGATCGCAGTTACCTGCTGCTCAATCTGGGCTTTTTCACCTGCGGCTTCCACGTCGCCTTCATCGCCACGCACCTGCCCGGCATCGTGGCGACCTGCGAGTTGCCGCCGAGCGTAAGCGCCTGGTCGCTCGCGATCATCGGTCTGTTCAACATCGCCGGCAGCCTGTGGATCGGACGCGCGATCCAGGAATGGCGCATGAAGCTCGCGCTCTCCGGAATCTACGCCGCGCGCGCCGCCCTGATCCTGGTGTTCTTCTATTCGCCCAAAGTCGAAATGACCTTCTTCCTGTTCGCTGCGGGAATCGGCTTCACGTACCTGTCCACCGTGCCGCCTACCGTAGGGCTGGTGGCGAAGCTGCACGGCCCGCGCTACCTCGCAACGCTGTTCGGCATCGTCATGCTCTCGCACCAGGTGGGCGGTTTCCTCGGCGCCTGGCTCGGCGGCAAAGCCTTCGAAGCCACCGGCGGCTACGACTGGATGTGGTGGGCGGATATCGCCCTGTGCCTCATGGCGGCGGTGGTGCACCTGCCGATCCGGGAAGCGCGCACGGCGGCGCCGGCGGCGGCCTGAAGCCGCGCGCCCCTACTTCGCGCGCGGCGGGAAAACCGTCTCGCGCTGCACGCTGCAGATCTGCAGGCGGAACTCGGAATAGAACGACTGCCGCCCTTTCTTCTGCGCCTCGATGTGCTCGGGGTG
>MERE01000059.1 GCA_001771975.1 Betaproteobacteria bacterium RIFCSPLOWO2_02_FULL_68_150
CGTTGACGACGTAGCGGTCGCCCTTGCGCACGGCGCTGGTCTTGATGCGCGTGGTGTCGGTGCCGGCCGAGGGCTCGGTGACGCCCATCGACTGCAGGCGCAGCTCGCCGCTCGCCAGCCGCGGCAGGTACTCGTTCTTCTGCTCCGGCGAGCCGTGGCGCAGCAGCGTGTTCATGTTGTACATCTGGCCGTGGCAGACGTAGGCGTTGCCGCCGGAGCGGTTGACTTCCTCCATGATCACCGTGGCCTCGGCAAGACCCAGGCCGGAGCCGCCGTACTCCTCCGGGATCAGCGCCGCCAGCCAGCCGGCGCGGGTGAGGGCGGCAACGAACTCCTCGGGATAGGCGCGCGCCGCGTCGATGCGCTGCCAGTAGGCGGAGTCGAACTGGCTGCACAGCGCGCGCACGGCGTCGCGCAGGTCGGTGTGATCGGTCATCGTTTCGGCTTGAGATTTGCGGTCGCTTCCTGTTCGGTGCGCAACCACAGTTCCTGCGCGAGCGGATCGCGCGCTTCTTCCAGCAGATGCCCGACCAGGCCGACTGCGCGCGCCATGACGCCCAGGCCGCGGCACACTTTCCAGTCGAAGCCCATCTCGCAGGCCAGCGCGCCGATGGCCCCGGTGGCGTTGAGGGGCAGCTTCTTCTGCGCCGCGATCCTCTCGATCAGCTCGCAGTAGGGGCCGTAAAAGCCGCATTCGCGCGCGATCTCGAAAAGCCGCGGCGTTCTCGGGTCTACCGGCTTGTGGATCGGATGCCCGATGCCGGGGATCATCCCGCGCTCGGCGACAATCCGTTTCGCGGCGGCTTTCAGGTCGATTTTCGCTTTCGGGTCGGGCAGTTCTTCGAACAGCATCCTCGCGCAGCCTTCGGTCGAGCCGACAAATACGCTGCCCAGGCCGCACAGGCCCGCTGCCACCGCGGCCTGCATCGCCTCCGGTGCGCCGAGATAGGTGAGGCGTGCGGCGAGCGCGCTCGGCGTGATGCCGTGCTCGACCAGCGTCACCACCATGGCGTTGAAAAGTTTCGATTCGTGCGCGCTCGGCGCGCGCCCGCTGAGTTCCAGAAACGCCATGTCGCCGAGATTGAAGTGGCCGAGGATCTGCCGCGGCAGGTCCATGCCGCGCACCACGATCCGATCGGCGCTCGACCAGCCCATCTCGGTGCGCATGGTTTTTCGTCGCGCCATTTCAATCGTCGGCCTTCACGCCGGCGGCCTTGATGACCTTGCCCCAGCGTGCAATCTCCTCGTCCATGAACTTCGCCAGCTGCTCCGGCGTCGTGCCGGCGCCGATGATTCCGGTCTGCTCGAAGCGTTGCCGGATGTCCGGCGCCGCGACTGCTTTCTCGGTTTCAGCCGACACGCGCGTCACGATGTCGCGCGGCGTGTTGGCAGGCGCGAGGAAGGCGACCCAGGTCGAGGACTCGATCGCCGGACCGCCCGCTTCCTTCATGGTCGGGACTTCCATCGCTCCCGGTACGCGGCTGGCAGAGAACATCGCGAGCGCCTTGACTTTGCCACCGCGCACGTGCGGCATCATCGAGCTGGGCACGTCGACCAGGATCTGGATGTCGCCCGACATCACGCCCTGCAGCGCGGGCGCGGTGCCGCGGTAGGGGATGTGCACCATGAAGGTGCCGGTGGTCTGCTTGAACAGCTCCGTGGTGAGGTGCGCGGCGGCGCCGATGCCTGAAGAGCCGAACGAGATCCTGCCGGGGTTCTTCTTCGCATACTCGATCAGTTGTTTCACGTCCTTGACCGGAAAGTTGTTGTGCGCGGTCATGATGAGCGGCGCGATCGCGACCAGCGAAACCGGCGCGAAACCCTTCACCGCGTCGAAGGGCAGCTTGCCGGCGTAAAGCGTCGCGTTGGCGGCATGGGCCGCGATCACGGTGAGGAAGGTGTAGCCGTCGGGCGCCGCTTTGGCGGCGAGGTCGGCGCCGATGATCGAATTCGCGCCGGGGCGGTTCTCGACCACGATCGGCTGGCCGAGCGCGGCCTGCACCTTGTTCGTGACCAGCCGCGTCACCGTGTCGGTGATCCCGCCCGGCGTATAGGGCACGATCCACTTGATCGGCCGGTTCGGGTACTGCGCGTGCGCCTCGCCGATCGCAATCAGCGCGATTCCGAACAGCGCATGGGCCAGCGGGCGTTGCCATCGCTTCATCGTCGTCTCCCTCAAAGATCGCTGAATATATCCCGGTCCCTCGATCGCCGGGCGCGCGGCAGGGCAATTTTCGTTGATCTCGATGAGCGCGCGGCCAGGTTTCGCCTCCTCCCGCCATGCCGAGCGGCATCGTTCAAACGATGCCAGCGGCTTTGAGCTGCTCGAGATCGGTTGCGCTTTTCCCCAGCAGGCCGCGGTAGACCTCCTCGTTGTGCTGCCCGAGGAGCGGCGGCGCATGGCGGTATTCGACCGGCGTCGCCGAGAGTCTCATCGGGCTCGCCACCACGGGCGCGCGGCCGCCGAGCGGGTGAGGCATGTCGATGCGCAGCTCGCGGTGGCGCACCTGCGGGTCGTCGAACACTTCCTTCATGTTGTTGATCGGGCCGCAGGGCACGTTGGCGGCCTCGAGGGTTTCGATCCACTCCTGCTTCGCGCGCGTGCGCATGATCCCGGCGATCAGCGGGATCAGCTCGGCGCGATGCACGATGCGCTGCGACATGGTCTTGAAACGCGGCTCGTCGGCGAGTTCGGCGCAGCCCGCGACCTGGCAGAAGCTCGCGAACTGGCCGTCGTTTCCGACCGCCAGGATGATGTGGCCATCGGCGGTCGCGAAAACCTCGTAGGGCACGACCTGCGCGTGCGCGTTGCCCCAGCGCACCGGCACGCGGCCGGAACAAAAGTAGCTCACGATCTGGTTGGCGTTGAACGCCACCATCGTGTCGAGCAGCGCGCAGTCGATGTACTGTCCCTGCCCGGTGCGCTCGCGATGGATGAGGGCGCCCAGGATCGCCACGCTGGCATACATCCCGGTGAGCACGTCGGTTATGGCGATGCCGACCTTTTGCGGCCCGGCGCCCGGCTGGCCGTCGCGCTCACCGGTGATCGACATGAGCCCGCCCATGCCCTGGAAGATGAAATCGTACCCCGGGCGCGGCGCGTACGGCCCATCCTGGCCGAAACCGGTCACCGAGCAATAAATGAGACCGGGGTTGCCATCGCGCAAGTCCGCGTAGCCGAGTCCGTAGCGCGCGAGCGTACCGACCTTGTAGTTCTCGATCAGCACCTGCGAGCGGGCGGCAAGCTCGCGCGCGATGCGCTGGCCCTCGGCTCTGGACAGGTCGAGCGTGATCGATTTCTTGTTGCGGTTGACCGACAGGAAATAGGCCGACTCGCGCGTGTCTTGGCCCGCTCCGTCCTTCAGCCACGGCGGCCCCCAACCGCGCGTATCGTCGCCCGCGCCCGGACGCTCGACTTTGATCACCTCGGCGCCGAGATCGGCGAGGTTCTGCGATGCCCAGGGGCCGGCGAGCACCCGCGACAGATCGAGCACCCGGACGTGCGACAAGGGGCCAGGGAGGGGTGCGGCGGCCGGCGGAGCTTCGGGCTTCATGCGGACTCAGGAATCGGGGTAATGGAGACGGACAAAGTCCGCAGTTAACCGCCCGCGAGCCGGCCCAACTCGGGGTTGTGGCGCGAACGCGACAGGACCTGCCCATTATAGGTGCCTGCACCCTGCAGCATCGGGTCGTTGCTTGACACAGGTAAGTAAGTGTCTAAACTGTATTTAGACAAATAACCAATATTGTAGTTAGACAAATGTATATATTTGTCTTTTCAGGGGTGCAGGCTAATGATTTCAAGTAAGGAAATACTAGATAAAACAGGATTGTCCAGAGCTACATTAAACAATTACATTAGTTTTGGACTATTGCCTAAACCAACCCTTCAACAAATCTTGGGCGAGACCAGCGGCCCGAAGCTTCTGGGCTATTTTCCGGACTCGGCGCTGGAGCGAATCGAGATGATTCAGCGACTGAAAAGAGAGGGGCTCACGATGGCGGAAATCGTGGCGCGGATTGGCGCGGCGGCGCCGGCTGACGAAAGCCTCAGGCCGGCGGCGCAATCGACACCCGCGCCGAACTGGACGCCGGGCGCGAAGCCCGCAACCGGAGCCATGCAGACCGATGGGCAGGAGCCCTTGATGGAAGGCGCGAGGCCGGCGCCCGGGGCTGCGACCTCGCGTTCCCTGCAGCTGACGGTCGACGAGATCCCGTATCCGGCCTACATGGTCAACCACAGCTTTGAGCTGGCTTGGTACAACGATGGTGCGCGCGAGCGCTTTCTGGGCCAGTTCGACGCACTGCCGCCGAACAGCGAGGCGCGCAACGTCTTCCTCATGCTGCTCCAGGCAAGCATCGGCAAGCCGGTCGAGAGCCGTGCCGAATTGCTGCGGCTGCATCTGGCGCTGGCCAAGGAGCGGCTGTCCAAGGCCACGATCCTCGGCGCCTGCCGGGGACTGAAGTCCGGCGACATCGCACTGCTCGACAGCCTGTATGGCGAAGTCGAGCCGATCGTAACCAAGGCAATCGTTGAAGCGCCGATCGAGCTGCGCTCGGGCAGCGCCGAGCCCGAACTCTGGCACGTCTACGCAGTGTACTTCCGTGAGGGCATCCTGTTCGTCTATGTCCCCGGCGGACCGGCGGGCCAGACGCTGCTGGAGTTCCTTGCCCGTCGCGATGTGGTGATCCGCAACCTGCTGCGGCGCCGCTTGCCGGTGCTGACACCGCTCGCGGTGCTGGTCGCCGACCTGCAGAACTCGGTCAAGATCTGCTCCGAGCTGCCGCCCGAGGAGTACTTCGAGCTGATCAACGAGATCTGGTCCACCATGGGCCCGGTGTTCCGCAAGTACTACGGCACGCACGGCAAGCACGTCGGCGACGGCATGGTGTACTACTTCTTCCCGCAGCCCGACAGCAACTACATCTTCAACGCCCTGGCCTGTTCGCACGAGATCCGCGTCGCCATGAAGCGCATCAGCAAGGACTGGCAGCTGCGCAAGAACTGGTTCAACGAGCTTTACCTGAACACCGGCCTGCACGAAGGGCAGGAGTGGCTCGGCACCTTCCAGTCCGCCACCGCGATCGAGTTTGCCGTGCTCGGCGACACCATCAACTACGCCGGCCGCCTGTCCGATTTCGCCCGTTACGGCGCGGTCTGGGCGACCAAGGCGGTCCTCAGCAAGCTCTCCCCCGAGGAGCGCGCGCGCGTCGAATTCGGCATCACGCGGCGCGGTGACGGCGATCGCGAGCAGTTCGTCGCCTCGTCCTACGCGCAGCTCGGCAGCCTGCTCGACCTGTCCTCGGAGAAGTACGAGAAGCTGCGCGAGATCGCGCAGCTGCCGATCACCGAAGTGCGCGCCGTGCGCGAGGCTTAGAGGTGCAGGAGGCTGGCGCGATTCGGGGTTCATCGAGACAATTGAGCGACCCCAAGCGCGCGGGAGGCCGAATTGCGTTGCAACCGCCGGCCCTGTCGATGACATCGCCCCTTTACGCCGTGCCGGAGCACGCGCTACAGTCGCCGCCGGGCCAGCGGCCGCTGCAGGACCTGCCTGCACCGGCCGCTGCCGCGAATGTGAAAGGGTTCATGGACGTTTCGAGGCAGACGGTCGTGTTGTTCGCCGACGTGAGCGGCAGCACCAGGCTGTACGAAACGGCGGGCGATGCGGTGGCGATGGAGGCGATCGAGCGCTGCGTCGGCCTGCTGCGGCGGGCGACGGAAGTCGCCGGCGGCCGCGTCGTGAAGACGATCGGTGACGAAGTCATGGCGCTGTTTCCGACGCCCGATCTCGCGACCGGCGCAGCGGCCGAAATGCAGCACGCGATCGACCAGCTGCTGCCGGTCGCGAATACCAAGCTCGGACTGCGCATCGGCTTTCATTTCGGCGCCGTGATGCAGCGCGACGGCGACGTCTTCGGCGACACGGTGAACGTCGCCTCGCGCCTCGTCGAGCAGGCGGTGCGCGGTCAGATCATCACTTCGAGCGAGACCATGGCGATGCTCGGCCCGGTGTTCCGGGCCTGGACGCGGCGGCTGTATTCGATCCAGGTCAAGGGCAAGGCGAGCGAGGTCGAGCTGTGCGAGGTGATCTGGAGCCAGCGCGCCGACACCACCGCGATTTCGCTGCACCGCCTGGCCGCGAAGGCGGTAGCGCTGGTGCTGCGCCTGAAATACCTCGACCTGGAGCGCCGGCTGCGGCGCAATCCGGATTCGATCACGATCGGGCGCGAGCAGACGCCCCACGGCATGGTGGTCGAGGACCACAATGCCTCGCGCCTGCATTGCACGATCGAACGCCGGCAGGACCGGTTCGTGCTCATCGACCACAGCTCGAACGGCAGCTTCGTCACCGTCGAGGGGGACGCCGAGGTGATGCTCCGGCGCGAGGAGTTCACGCTGCGCAAGCACGGCTGGATCGCGTTCGGCCAGCCGCGCGCCAGCGCCACCGCGGTGATCGAATTCTTCTGCGAATGAGGCGCGCCGCGCAGCCGGCCGCGCGCAGCGCTCAGAGGCGCTTGAGGAAACGCTCGAAGCTGTCGCTCGCGCCGAGCACGTAGGTACCGAACTCGTCCAGCACCTCGTCGTCGAATTCGTCGAGCGTGAGCCGCGTCTTGACCACGCCGAGCTGCCGCAGGTTCTCGAGCTCGAGCCGGATGCCGTAGCGGTCATAGTCGCCGCGCAACACCACCTGGCAGGGAAACGGCCCCGACATGGCGAGCGTCGCGCGCACCACGTTGCCGATGTCGTTCCTGGTTTCCGTCGCGGCGTATTGGACGCGCATCGATTCGAGCTTCTCGCGCACGTAGGGCAGTTCCGCGCCGACCACTTCCACGCTGGCGGGCTTCGGGCTGCGCACCTTGTACTTGAACACCACGTAGTCGAACACTTCGGTGCCGGCAACGATGCGCGAACGGTAATCGGTGAAACCGTCGGTGAGGATCGGGTTCTGGATCTTGCCCACGTAGATGACCGCGTAGGGCCGGTCGGACACCGGGTGCGCGTCGTTGAGCGCGGTGCTCAGCTCGCTCAGGTACTGGAACGCGGCCCGCAGCCGGGCGCTCACCTTCGCCGCCGCATCGACATCGAGACCGGTGCTCGCAGCGGCAGCTCGCTTGGCCGCCTGCTGGCGCGCCAGCAGAATCGCAGCCGAGGGCCGCGTGCCGCCCGGCGTGCCGGTGAAAGCCTGCTCGCGTTCGCGCTCGAACTCCTCGCGTCGCCTGGCCTCGAGCTCGCTCCAGCGCCGCACCTCTTCCTCCTTCTTCCGGCGCGCCGCCTCTTCGGTCTGCAGGCGCTCCTGCTGCTGCAGCTCGAAGGATTCGGCGAAGGCATCGAAGTCGGCGATCAGGCTGGCGGTCTTTTCCTGGTGCAGCGCTGCCGGACGCGCCTCGTTCTTCAACGGCTCGGCGCGATAGTTGCGCAGGTCGCGCGCCATTTCGCCGGCGCGCTGATAGCGCTCGGCGGGCGCCTTGGCGAGCGCCCGGGCAAGGATCTGGTCGAAGGCCGGCGGCAGGGTCGGATCGAGCTGGGCGAGCGGCAGGTGCGGTTCCACGACGATGCGGTTCATCAGCGCGAAAACAGTGGACTCGCCCTCGCGCTCGAAGGGCGTGCGCCCGGTCAGCATTTCGTAAAGCACGGTGCCGAGGGAGAAAATGTCGGAGCGCGGATCGACCGGCTGACCGATGACCTGCTCGGGCGCCATGTACTTCGGCGAACCCAGCGCCGCGCCGGTATGCGTCATCGAGGCCGACGGCAGGTAGGCGACGCCGAAGTCGGCCAGCTTGGCCCGACCTCCGGCGGACACCATGATGTTGGCGGGCTTGACGTCACGGTGCACGATGCCGAAGCCGAGCGCGTGGTCGAGCGCGTCGGCGACCTGCGCCGCGATGTCCACGGCGGTCTCCACCGGCATGCGTTTCGGCTCGGCCAGGATCTGCTGCAGCGTCCGGCCTTCGAGCAGCTCCATGGCGATGTAGGCGAGGCCATCCTGCTCGCCGACATCGAAGATCGTCACGATGTTGGGATGGTTCAGGCGCCCCGCGGAGCGCGCCTCGCGCAGGAAGCGCTCCCGCACATGCACCATCTCGTGCTCGGGGAGCTGCGGCAGCAGCGTCTTGATCGCCACTTCGCGCTCGATCAGCGGATCGATGGCGCGGTACACGGCGCCCATCGCGCCGCGTCCGAGCTCCCCGACGATCAGATAACGGCCGAAGCGCTTGCCTTCCATGTGCGCTAGCTTCGCGGAAATCGCCGCCGGGGGCAAGTCCGAGGCGACCCGCTGCCCATGCGCTCAGATCGGATCCCAGGAGAACACGTCCTGCGAGCGACCGAGATCCGTCATCGTTGTCCTGACTGCCGGGCAAGCCGGGGATTTTTTGCCACGCCTCCGGCGCTGTCAATCGAAGTATCGCTATCATGCGCGATGATCATGGAACCTCAAGAATCGGCACCGCCGCAGCTCACGCTCGAGGGCACGCTCGCCACGATCGAATTCCGGCGTCCCGGGCAGGCGAACCGGGTCGAGCCGGGGGACCTGGACGTGCTCCACCAGCACCTGGAGGACGTGGAACGCGACGGCGCGCTGCGCGTCCTCGTATTCCGCGGCCGCGGCAAGCATTTCAGCGCAGGCTACACGATCCAGAAGCTGGCAGGCGGCGAAGGCACCTCCGGCGGCGGCGACGCCTTCGAGCGTCTCGTCAACCGGGTCGAGGATCTCGGCGTGGTCACGATCGCGGCCCTGAACGGAGGCGTCTACGGCGGCTCGACGGACCTCGCGCTGGCCTGCGATTTCCGCATCGGCGTCGCGACGGCCGAGATGCTGATGCCGGCGGCGCGACTCGGCCTGCACTACTACGAGCGCGGACTCTATCGCTATGTTTCGCGCCTCGGGCTCAACCATGCCAAGGAGCTGTTCCTCACGGCGCACAAGATCGACGCGCGGCGCATGCTCGAAATGGGCTACCTGACCGAGCTGGTCGAGCCGGAGCGGCTCGATGCGCGCGTGCGCGAACTCGCCGGCACGATCGCCGGGCTGGCGCCGCTCGCGGTGACCGGCATGAAGCGCGCCCTGAACGAGATCGCACGCGGGGCGCTCGACAGCGCCGGGCTCAAGGCGCGCGTCGAGCAAAGCAAGCGCTCGCAGGACCTGCGCGAGGGCGTGCAGGCCTGGCAGGAAAACCGCGCACCGCGCTTCACGGGGCGTTGATCCCGAACAGCCAGGTCCCGGGGAGCGGGCGGTATAATCCCGCGCCTCGATTTCCCATTCACCGATCTCCGGTTCCCAGATGAAAGTTCTCGTGCCCGTCAAGCGCGTCGTGGACTACAACGTCAAGGTGCGCGTCAAGGCCGACGGCACCGGCGTAGAGACCGCCAACGTCAAGATGTCCATGAATCCGTTCGACGAGATCGCCCTCGAGGAGGCGATACGCCTGCGCGAGGCGGGCGTCGCGACCGAGGTGGTGGCGGTCTCCTGCGGGGTGCCGGCCTGCCAGGAGACGTTGCGCACGGCGCTTGCGATCGGCGCCGATCGGGCGATCCTGGTAGCGAGCGACGCCGAACTGCAGCCGCTCGCAGTCGCCAAGCTGCTGAAAGCCGTCTGCGCGAAGGAAAACCCGCAGCTCGTGATCCTCGGCAAGCAGGCGATCGACGACGATGCCAACCAGACCGGCCAGATGCTCGCGGCGCTGCTCGGCTGGGCGCAGGCGACATTCGCCTCCAAGGTGCAGGTTGCCGAGGGCCGGGCGCAGGTGACGCGCGAGGTCGATGGCGGCCTCGACACGATCTCGGTCAAGCTGCCCGCCGTCATCACCACCGACCTGCGACTCAACGAGCCGCGCTACGTGACGCTGCCGAACATCATGAAAGCGAAGAAGAAGCCGCTCGAGACGCTGCAACCCGATGCGCTCGGGGTCGACGTCGCGCCGCGCCTCAAGACACTGAAGGTGACCGAGCCGCCCAAGCGCCAGGCCGGCGTCAAGGTGCCCGATGCGAGGACGCTCGTCGAGAAGCTGCGCAACGAAGCCAAGGTGATTTGATGGCCGTCCTCGTATTCGCGGAGCACGACAACCGGTCGCTCAAGAAGGCGACCCTGAGCACGATTGCCGCCGCGCAGAAACTCGGCGGCGAAATCCACCTGCTGGTGGCCGGCCATGGTTGCGCCGAGGCGGCAAAGGCTGCGGCCCAGGTCGCCGGGGTGGCGAAGGTGCTGCACGCCGACGCGCCGCAGCTGGACGACGAGATCGCCGAGAACGTCGCCGCGCTCATCGTTTCGATCGCCCCGGGCTACACGCACCTGCTTGCGCCGGCGACCTCGAACGGCAAGAACGTGATGCCGCGCGCAGCGGCGCTGCTCGATTCGCAGCAGATTTCCGAGATCATCGCGGTGGAGGCGCCCGACACTTTCGTGCGCCCGATCTATGCGGGCAACGCGCTCGCCACGGTGAAATCCGCCGACGCCATCAAGGTGATCACGGTGCGCGCCACCGGTTTCGACGCGGTGGCGGCAACCGGCGGCGCCGCGCCGGTGGAGTCGCTCGCGGCGCCGGCAGATGCCGGGCTCTCCCGCTTCGTCGGGCGCGAGGTGGCGAAATCGGAGCGTCCCGAGCTGACCTCGGCGCGCGTCGTGGTGTCAGGCGGGCGAGGCATGGGCTCGGGCGAGAACTTCAGGCTTCTGGAGCCGCTCGCCGACAAGCTGAACGCCGCCATGGGCGCTTCGCGCGCCGCGGTGGATGCCGGTTTCGTGCCGAACGACTGGCAGGTCGGCCAGACCGGCAAGATCGTGGCGCCCGAGCTGTATGTCGCGATCGGCATTTCCGGCGCGATCCAGCACCTCGCCGGCATGAAGGACAGCCGCGTCATCGTGGCGATCAACAAGGACGAGGAGGCGCCAATTTTCCAGGTGGCCGACTACGGCATCGTGGGCGACCTGTTCAAGGTGGTGCCCGAACTGGTCGAGGAACTGAAGAAATAATGCAGTCTTGACGCGAGGATTCGAGCGATGAGCGCGTATGTGGCTCCCCTCAAAGACATCCGGTTCGTACTCAACGAACTCGCCGGTTTGGCGCAGATCGCGAAGTTTCCAGGGTACGAGGAAGCGACCCCGGACACGACCGACGCGATTCTTGAGGAGGCGTCGAAGTTTGCCTCTGAAGTCCTTGATCCGTTGAATTATTCAGGAGACCAGGAAGGCTCTAAATGGGACCAGGGCGCGGTCACTACGCCGAAGGGCTTCAAGGACGCCTACCGCCGGTATGTCGAGGGCGGTTGGGGGGCGCTGCCGGTCGCGGCGGAGTGGGGCGGACAGGGGCTGCCCAGGCTCGTCGCGACGCCGGTGGAGGAAATGTGGTGCAGCGCCAACATGAGCTTCTCGCTTTGTCCGATGCTGACGCAGGGCGCGCTGCACGCGCTGGAATTGCGCGGTTCGGCCGAGCTGCAGAAGACCTTCCTGCCGAAGATGGCGAGCGGCGAGTGGACCGGCACCATGAACCTGACCGAGCCGCAGGCGGGCTCGGATCTGGCGCTGCTGCGCACCCGCGCGGAGCCCAAGGGTGACCACTACCTGATCTCCGGGCAGAAGATCTTCATCACCTTCGGCGAGCACGACTACACCGAGAACATCGTGCACCTCGTGCTGGCGCGCACGCCCGACGCGCCCGAAGGCGTGAAGGGGATATCGCTCTTCGTGGTGCCGAAATACCTCGTGCACGCGGACGGCTCGCTCGGTGCGCGCAATGGCGCCAAGTGCGTTTCGATCGAGCACAAGCTCGGCATCCACGCCAGCCCCACTGCGGTAATGGCCTTCGAGGAGGCGATCGGCTATCTGGTGGGCGAGGAAAACCGCGGGCTCGAGTACATGTTCATCATGATGAACGCGGCGCGCTTCGCTGTAGGGCTCGAAGGCGTGGCGATCGCCGAGCGCGCGTTCCAACGCGCTCTGGCCTACGCCAAGGATCGTGTCCAGGGGCGCGACCTCGCTGCGGGCGGCAAGGCGGTGCCGATCATCCGCCACCCGGACGTGCGCCGCATGCTCATGCTCATGAAGTCGCAGGCCGAAGCCATGCGCGCACTCGCCTACGTGACCGCGGCGGCGCTCGATACCGCGCAGCGCCATCCGGACCGGGGCGTGCGCCAGCAGACGCAGGCGTTGGTGGATCTTCTCGTTCCGGTCGTGAAAGGATGGTGCACCGAGACCGGGATCGAGGTGGCCTCGCTCGGCGTGCAGGTGCACGGCGGCATGGGTTTCATCGAGGAGACCGGCGCCGCGCAGCATTACCGCGACGCGCGCATCACCACGATCTACGAGGGCACCACCGGCATCCAGGCCAACGACCTCGTCGGACGCAAGATCGCACGCGAGGGCGGAGCCACGGCGAAAGCGCTGCTCGAGGAGTTGCGCACGTTCGACGGCGAGCTGGCGAAGTCCGCCAGCGCCGACATCCAGGCGCTGCGCGCCGCGCTCGCCAAGGGCGTCAAGGCCGTCGCCGAAAGCGTCGATTTCATTCTTGCGCACGCGGGCAAAGACCCGCGTGTTGCGTTCGCCGGCGCGGTGCCGTTCCTGAAGATGATGGGCATCGTGTGCGGCGGCTGGCAGATGGCGCGCGCGGCGCTGGTCGCGGAGCGCAAGCTCGCCGCGCAGGAGGGCGACGCGTCGTTCTGCTCGGCGAAGATCGCGACCGCGCGCTTTTTCGGCGACCACGTGCTGTCGCAGGCCGCAGGGCTGCGCGACGCGGTGGTGAACGGCTCGGGCGCGGTGATGGCGCTCAGCGAGGAGCAGTTTCTCGCGGCGTAGGGCAACCAGCGCACTGGCGCAACCGGTGGATGGCGGCGCGTGGCTGGTTTTCTCCATGTCTCCGGTTTTTTTGGCTGGATCGCACGGCGATCCAGCCAAAAAAACCGGAGATCGGGAGAGTCAAAATCCCGCTCGCGCTATGCTTTCGGTGATGCGTTCCTCGTTACCAGGTCCCGCGTCACTCGCGTCAGATGCGCCTCGTCGGGGTGGCGCGCCAGCGTGAAGCCGAGCGCCTTTGCCAACTCGAGCATGCCGCGATTGGTCGCCAGCGTGTCGCCGTAAATGCGCGCAATGCCGCGAGCCGCAGCGATTGCTGCGAGCTTCTCCAGCATGCGGCGCCCGATGCCGCGCCCCTGCCACGCGTCGGCGATCACGAGCGCGAACTCGCAGCTGCGACGATCGGGCTCGAGCGCGTAGCGCGCCACGCCGATGAGCGTTTCGTGGCCCTCGAGCATGACGCTGGCGGCGAGCGCCATGTCGCGGGCGTAATCGACCCGGGTCAGGCGCTCGATGTATTCGGGCGTCACCTTGATGGCGCCCCCCAACAGGCGGCTGCTGCGCGTCTCGGGCGACAGGCCCTCGACGAATGCGGTCTCGATGTCGACGTCTTCCGGGCGCAGCGGACGCAGCGTCACGGCGGCGCCGATCACCGGCTGGAACGACTCGGTCAACTCTACCGGAACCGATGGGTTCGCCATGGCAGGGGTGCGCTATTATGGTCGCGACGCATGGCGGGGTGCGGGACCATGAGCGCAGAGCAGCAGGCGGTGACGGAGCATTACTCGGTCGGCGGGCTGGCCGACAAGGTGTTCGACGCCCTGCGCGCGGCCGGAAAGGACCTCGATCATCTGGTGCCGGACGATCTCGCGCCGCTCGACGCGTTCCACATCCGCGGCCGGGACGCGACGCGCGAACTCGCCGCGCTCGCGCAGCTCGGGGCTTCGCACGAGGTGCTGGACGTCGGCTCCGGCGTGGGCGGCTCGGCGCGTTTTCTCGCGGCGCAATTCGGCTGCCGCGTCGCGGGCGTCGACCTCACCGAGGAATACTGCCGCGTGGCGACGCTGCTCTCGCAGCGCTGTGGCCTGGCTGCGCTCACCTCGTTTCGCGCGGCCAGCGCGCTCGAGCTGCCGTTTTCCGGCGAGCGCTTCGATGTCGTCTGGACCGAGCACGTGCAGATGAACATCGCGCACAAGGCGCGCTTCTACGGCGAGATCCGTCGCGTGCTGAAACCCGGTGGCCTGCTGTTGTTCCACGACGTGTTCCAGGGAACCGGGGGCAGTCCCCATTTTCCGGTGCCCTGGGCATCCGATGCCGCCATCAGCCACCTCGCCACACCGAGCGACATCGGCCGGCTGCTGGAGTCAATCGGCCTGCAGCGGCAGCACTGGGAGGACGTGAGCGCCAAGTCACTCGCCTGGTTCCGCGCCTTGCTCGAGCGCTTCGCGGCGCGCGGCCGGCCGCCGCTCGGACTGCACCTGCTCATGGGCGCCGACGCGGCGCAGAAATTGGACAATCTGGTCCGCAACCTGGACGAAGCGCGGGTGGTGGCGGTGCAGGCGATGTACCTGAAGTGAAGCAGGTCCGCTTCAGTCGAGCTTGCGCGCGCAGACCAGAACCCCGTCTTCGTCCGCGTAGAGCCATTCTCCGGGCGTGAACTTCACGCCGCCGAACGCGACCGGCGCGCCGCGTTCGCCGAACCCTTTCTTCTTCGGGCGGGTGGGATTGGAGGCGAGCGCCATCACGCCGATGGCGATGCGGCCGCAATCGGAGACGTCGCGCACGCAACCGTTGATCACGTAGCCGCTGTAGCCCATGTCCTTGGCGCGCTGCACGAGGATGTCGCCCACGATCGCGGCGCGCAGGCTGCCGGCGCCGTCGATCACGATCACGCGGCCCGCGCCCGACTCCGCCAGCTGTTCGTGCACGAGGAGGTTGTCCTCGTACACCTTGAGCGTCACCATCGGTCCGCAGAAGCGCTGCAGGCCGCCGAAGTGGCGCAGCATGGGCGCCACCACGTGAACTTCGTCCGTGTGCGCATCGTACAGATCAGCTGTCTTGAACATGGGGTCAGAGTAACTTTTTGTCAGTGAATCAGCCAGTTGGCGTCGGAGCGTTGCTCTGACCCCATTACATGTTGGGATAGTTCGGGCCGCCGCCGCCTTCGGGCACTACCCAGACGATATTCTGGGTCGGATCCTTGATGTCGCAGGTCTTGCAGTGCACGCAGTTCTGCGCGTTGATCTGCAGGCGCGGATTGCCGCCGCCGGCGTCGCGCACGATTTCGTAGACTCCCGCGGGGCAGTAGCGCTGCTCGGGCGCGTCGTAGAGGTCCAGATTCACGTTCACCGGCACCGAGGCGTCCTTCAGCGTCAGGTGCACCGGCTGGTCTTCGGCGTGGTTGGTATTGGAGAAAGACAGGTTGGTCAGGCGGTCGAAGGTGAGCACGCCGTCGGCCTTCGGATAGCTGATCGGCTGGACGTCGGCCTTGCGCTTGAGCGTCTCGTGATCGGCGTGCCGGTGGCGCAGAGTCCAGGGCGCCTTGCCGCCGAATACGATCTGGTCGATGCCGAACATGAGCGAGCCGGTGTAAAGGCCCTTGGCCATCCACGGCTTGAAGTTGCGCGCGCGCCAGAGTTCGTCGAACAGCCACGATTGGCGGAACGCCTCGGGGTAGTCGGCCAGTTCGTCGCCGGATCTGCCGCCGGCGAGCGCCGCGTGCGCGGCTTCCGCAGCCAGCATGCCGGTCTTGATCGCGGCGTGACTGCCCTTGATGCGCGATGCGTTGAGAAACCCCGCGTCGTCGCCGATCAGGCAGCCGCCCGGGAAGACGACCTTCGGCAGCGACTGCATGCCGCCCGCGGCAATCGCGCGCGCGCCGTAGGCGATGCGCTTGCCGTCCTCGAAGGAGCCGCGGATCGCCGGATGCGTCTTGTAGCGCTGGAATTCCTCGTAGGGGCTCAGGTGAGGATTCGTGTACGCGAGTCCGACCACGAATCCGACCGCGACCTGATGGTTGTCGAGGTGATAGAGAAACGAGCCGCCGTAGGTGTGCGCGTCGAGCGGCCAGCCGGCGGTATGCAGCACGAGGCCCGGCTGGTGCTTCTCGGGTTTGATTTCCCAAAGCTCTTTCAGGCCGATGCCGTAGACCTGTGGATCGGCGTCCTTGCGCAGCCCGAAGCGCGCTTCGACCTGCTTGCCAAGATGGCCGCGGCAGCCTTCGGCGAAGAAGGTGTACTTGCCGTGCAGTTCGACGCCCGGCTGGTAGGCGCCGGTTTTCTCGCCGCTGCGGCTGACGCCCATGTCGCCCGTGGCGACGCCCTTTACCGCCCCTTGCGCGTCGTAAAGCACTTCGGCCGCGGCAAAGCCGGGAAAAACTTCCACGCCGAGCGCTTCGGCCTGCTGCCCGAGCCAGCGCGTCACGCTGCCCAGGCTGACGACGTAATTGCCGTGGTTCCTGAAGCAGCCCGGGAGCATCCAGTTGGGCGTGCGCCTCGCGGTGGTCTCGGTCAGGAACAGGAACCGGTCTTCCGCCACCGGGACGTTGACCGGGGCGCCTTTGTGTTTCCACTCCGGGATCAGCTCATCCAGTGCGCGCGGATCCATCACCGCGCCGGAGAGGATGTGGGCGCCGATTTCCGAGCCTTTCTCCAGCACGCAGACCGGGCGCTCGGGCGACAACTGCTTCAGCCGGATCGCGGCCGAGAGTCCGGCGGGTCCGCCGCCCACGACGACGATGTCGTACTGCATGGATTCACGTGACATGGGCGGCTATTGTAATCGCCGCGTTTCGAGGCGAGTCCGGGCCGCAAATCTATAATCCGCCGATGGAGCACCTTCGCCGCCTGGCGCATGTGGAGCGTATCCCGATCCGTTGGGGCGACATGGACGCCATGGGGCACGTCAACAACACGGTCTATTTCCGCTACATGGAGCAGGCGCGCATCAGCTGGTTCGAAGGCCTCGTCCCGCAAGCCGAGGTGTGGAAAGCCACCGGCATCGTGATCGTGAACGCGTCCTGCCACTACAAGCGCCCGATCACCTATCCCGGCACCGTCGAAGTGCGCCTTCTGGTCGGTCGGATCGGCGGCTCCAGCGTCGCGACTTATTATGAGCTGCGCGTGGATGCCGATCCCGAGCCCTACGCGAACGGCGAGGCAGTCGTGGTCTTCGTCAGCAGCGCGACGCAAAAGCCGACGCGCATGTCGGAGGCGATGCGCGCGCGGCTCGAGCAGGCAGCGCCGGCATGAGCGACCAGCCGCTTTGGCGACCGGGCGCCGAGCGCGCCGCGCAAAGCCTTCTGGCGCGCTTCATGCGGCGCGCCGGTCGCAGCAACTGGGACGACCTGCACCGCTGGTCGGTCGAGCGCCCGGAGGAATTCTGGAATCTGGTCTGGGATTTCTGCGCGGTGCGCGGCACGCGCGGCGAGCGCACGCTGCTGCACGGCGATCGCATGCCGGGCGCGCAATGGTTTCCGGACGCCCGGCTGAACTTCGCCGAGAACCTGTTGCGCGCGGACGCCGACCCGGAGGGCGACGCCATCGTCTTCTGGGGCGAGGACCGCATCAAGCGGCGCTTGCAGCGGCGCGAGCTGCAGGCGCTCGTGTCGCGTCTGGCGCAGGGACTGCGCGCTGCCGGGGTGCGCAGAGGCGACCGCGTCGCGGGCTACCTGCCCAACCTGCCCGAGTCGGTCGCAGCGATGCTCGCCAGCGCGAGTCTCGGCGCCATCTGGTCCTCGTGCTCGCCCGATTTCGGCGTGCAGGGTGTGCTCGATCGCTTCGGCCAGATCGAACCCAAGGTCCTCTTCTGCGCCGACGGCTATCTGTATGGCGGCAAGGAATTCGATTCGCTCGACAAGGTGCGCGACATCCTGATGGGCCTGCCCAGCGTGCGCGCCTGCGTCGTATTGCCGTACCTCGGCAGGGACGCATCGGTCGGCGTCACGCTCGAGGCGTTCATCGCGCCGTTCGCGCCGCGCGCGATTGTCTGCGAGGCGCTCGCATTCGATCATCCGCTCTACATCCTCTATTCGTCGGGCACCACCGGCGTGCCGAAGTGCATCGTGCACGGTGCCGGCGGGACGCTGCTGCAGCACCTGAAGGAGCATCAGCTGCACTGCGACGTGAGACCGGGCGATCGCCTGTTCTACTTCACGACGCTCGGCTGGATGATGTGGAACTGGCTCGTCTCGGGCCTCGCTTCCGGCGCCACGCTGCTCCTCTACGATGGATCGCCCTTCGCGGGGCGAGGCCGGGTCCTGTTCGATTTTGCTGCCGCGGAAGGCATGACGCACTTCGGCACCTCGGCCAAGTTCATCGACGCGATCGCCAAGATCAATCTCAAGCCCCGGGATACGCACGACCTGAGCCGCTTGCGCGTGATGCTGTCCACCGGCTCGCCGCTCGCGGCGGAGGGGTTCGACTACGTGTACGCGAATATCAAGGAAGATCTCTGCCTGTCGTCGATTTCGGGCGGCACCGACATCGTGTCCTGTTTCGTGCTCGGCAGCCCGGTGCTGCCGGTCTGGCGCGGCGAGATCCAGTGCAGCGGACTCGGCATGGCGGTCGAGGTGTTCGACGGCGAGGGGCGGCCGCTCGCGCATGAAAAGGGCGAGCTGGTATGCACCAGGCCCTTTCCGTCGATGCCGGTGGGATTCTGGAACGATCCCGCCGGGGTGAAGTACCGCGCTGCGTATTTCGAGAAGTTTCCGAATGTCTGGCGTCACGGCGACTGGTGCGAGATCACGCCGCACGGCGGCGTGATCATCTACGGGCGTTCGGACGCGGTGCTCAACCCGGGCGGCGTGCGCATCGGCACCGCCGAGATCTATCGCCAGGTCGAGCAGCTCGACGAAGTGGTCGAATCGCTCGTGATCGGGCAGGAGTGGAACGGCGACGTGCGCGTCGTCCTGTTCGT
>MERE01000060.1 GCA_001771975.1 Betaproteobacteria bacterium RIFCSPLOWO2_02_FULL_68_150
GGCGCAGCCGGCGGCACAGGCGCTCGGCTTGGCGATCCGCGTCGAGCCGCTGCTGCGCGAGCGCCATTACGGCATGTTCGAAACTCTGACTTATGCCGAAGTGAAGGTTCGCCATCCGGAAGAGTACGCGCGCTTTCGCGCGCACGACCCCGAGTTCGACTTCCGCGGCGGCGAGGGCCTGCGCGCGTTCTTCGAAAGATCCGTGGCGTGTCTTGCCGGAATCGCCACGCGCCACGCCGGCGAGGACGTGCTCGTCTTCACTCACGGCGGCGTGCTCGACATGGCGTACCGGCACGCCAAGCGCCTGGGCTTCGCCACCAAGCGCGACTTCGAGATTCCCAACGCGGCGCTCAACCAGATCGAGATCGCCGGCGACGACTGGAGGGTACTCGCCTGGGCCGAGTGCGCGCACCTGGAAACCGCGATCGACGACCTGCCCGATTAAGTTCAACGGTACTTGCGGCTCCTGAGCAACGCCTTGATTTCATCGTGGTTGCCCAGGAACGAGACGAAAAGATCGTCGGGCCGGTCCAGGAAGACAAAACGCAGCGCCAGGCCGGCGCGACATTCAAAGAGCCTGTTCCCCAGTTTGCGAATGCCAAGCCCGCTGTGGATGTGGGGCCGCCCGAAGCCCTCGATCAACTCACACAACGCCAGCAGGCACTCGATCTTTTCCGGCTTCGGCGACTCCCGCAACCGCCGTAACACGGCCGGGTCGACGGTCAGGGCCTTAGCCAACCATCTTCCTCAGCTTTGCGGTCGTGACGGCAACCAGCGCTCCGGAGCGCTTGAGCTTCCGGTAGCGCCTGTGCGTGGCCTTTTCCAGCGCTGCGACCTGCTCGGGCGTCGCTCCGTATTCGCGCTGCGCGTAGTCCGCGGATTCCACCGCGACCTTGCGCAGGGCGATGATGTCCGCCCCGCAGATGATCCCGATGTCTTCGCCGCTGGAAGCGGCGGCCAGCCACCGGCCGAGATTCTTCCTGGCGTCCGTAATCGTGAGAGTCTTCATATGCGCTTTATAAAGACTCCATCAAGTCCTGTCAAGAATTCGGCACGCGCAGCAGCTCGGGCTTGCTGCAAAACGCGACTTCCTGGAAACCGCGATCGACGACCTGCCGGACTAGCGCAGATCCTTCGGCATCCGCACCGGCATGCCGAGCAGGATCTGCGCCATGCCTTTGCCGAGCGGATCGCCGCGCAGGGAGGCCATGCCGCCGCCGCCGAGCGCATTCTCGAGGACGAAGTTGAAGGCGCCGATTCCCGGCAGCGCGTAGCGCGTCACGCGCCCCTCGACCAGGTGGCGCAGGTGCGCGCCGACTGCCTCGGCGCTCACCTGGCTTGCGATCCACGGCAGGTACTCCGGCTGGCGCGCGATGATGCCGATGTTCGAGTGGTCCCCTTTGTCGCCGCTGCGGCCGTACGCGAGCCGGATCAGGGGCACCGTGATCGCGTCCTCAGGCACCGGCGGGCAATCGAGTTGTGCATCTGCTCCTGCGGTCAGCGGCAGCGGGCTTCCGGCGTGCACTACGACCTCTTGCGTCCCGCCATCGACCGTGACGCGCGGAACCGCGTCCGCTTTCGGCAGCAGGAAGGCGAACTGCTTGATCTGCGGCGCTACATTGGGGCGCCCCGCGTTCAAGCTGCCCGTGGTGCCGGGCGACCAGGAAGTGCCCGCGGGTGCGATTTCGCGCGCGAAGATCTCGAGCGCCTGCTTCTGCGGATGCGACACCGCCAGACGCAGCACCGCCTCGTGCAGGTCGTGCGGCTGCGCATGCGGCCCGTAGACGCTCTCAGTGCCGAGCACCGAAAGATCGGTAGCGCTGTAATCGCCGAGCCCGAGGTGGCGGAAGATGGCGCGCGTGCGCTCGAGGATCGCTTCGCCCGAGCGCCGTGCCTTGGCCGCGGCTTCGAATCCGGTGATGGTGAGCGTGCCGGTCGAGCGAAAGCCCTCGGCGTAGGTGGCGCTCACCTTGTAGGTGCCGGTCGGCGGCTTGCCGCGCGCGCCGCTCACGCGCACGCGCTGCGGGCCGGCGGCCTCCATCTTCACCTGCGTGAAATCGCACACCACGTCGGGCAGCACGTAGTTGGCCGGATCGCCGATCTCGTAGAGCATCTGTTCGGCCAACGCCGGCACCGAGACCAGTCCTCCCGTGTGCTCGGGCTTGGTGACGAGGAACGTGCCGTCCGCGCTGCACTCGATTACCGGGTAACCCATGTTCGCCCAGTCGGGCACCTCGCGCCAGTCGGTAAAGAGACCGCCGGTCGCCTGGCAGCCGCACTCGATCAGGTGGCCGGCGAGCGATCCTGCGGCGAGCCGGTCGTAGTCGTCCTCGCGCCAGCCGAACTCGTGCAGCAGCGCGCCGAGCGTCACCGCGCTGTCGACGACGCGGCCGGTGACGACGAGGTCGGCGCCCGAGGCGAGCGCGCGCGCGATCGGCAGGGCGCCGAAATAGGCATTGGCGCTGATGACGCGCTGCGGCAGCTGCGCGCCGCTGGTGAAATCGGTCACGCCTTGCGCGCGCAGCGCTGGAATGAGCGGCATGACGTCGTCCCCCGCGACCACGGCGATTTTCACCGGCGCGCCGAGTTCCGCCGCGAGTTTTTCGAGCGCGCGTGCGCACGCGGCCGGATTGACGCCGCCCGCGTTCGCGATCAGCCGGATGCCGCGCTCCCTGCAGGTCTGCAGCACCTGGCGAACCGTGATGTCGACGAAATCGGTGGCGTAGCCGAGCTCCAGGTTCTTCGCGCGCGCCGCGGCGAGGATCGACATCGTCAGCTCGGCAAGATAGTCGAATACCAGGTAGCGGATGCCGGGCACGGCGACGAGCTGCGGCGCGGCGACCGAGGAATCGCCCCAGAAACCGGAAGCGCCGCCGATCCTGACCACCGCCTGGTTCATCGTCGTCTCCGTGGACCGAGATACAGCGGCCACTGCGCGAGCCGCTCGAGCGTCGCCTCGCTGGAACGGTAGCCGGGGTCGCGGCGCACGCGCGCCCGTTCGAGCTGGGCCAGGCGCCGCGCCGTGGCGTCGCGCGGGCGGAAGCCGAATTTGAAATAGAACCACCACGCGCCCGAGCCGATCGCCTCGTGGTTGTGCTGGCCGAGTTGGTAGGGCGCGACGCTGAAACGTCGCGCGCCCAGCACGGTCCAGGCCATCGCCAGCACGCGCGCAAAGATGTGCGCCGCTTCGCCGTTGCGGAACGTCGGGAAAGTGTTGAACGCGAGCTCCGCGCGCGCGCGCACCATCGCCACGTCCAGATAGCCCACGGGCACGCCGTTCCGGAGCGTCAGCACGCCGTACGGCGTGGCGTGCGCGAGCCGGCGTTCGGCAACGACGCCATTCAGCATGAACGCCAGCGCGCCGCCGTCGTCCACCAGGCGCACCCGGTGCGCATCGCCGTAGGCGAAGGCGTCGAGATCGCGGCAGCGCGTGGCCATCGCCGCGCGCGCCAGATCGAGCAGGCGCTCGCCTTCGCGCGCCGGCACGCGGCGCACGCGCCGCGGCGGGCGGCGGATCTCCGCGGCGAAATCGGGCTGCGTGCGATCGAACGCGGTGCGCTGCCACGCGATCGGCCCGGCCGCATGCCAGGCGGAGGTTCGATCCGGCGTGCCGCGGCCCGGACGGATCTCGATCACCGGCTCGATGGCGTCGTAGAACGCCTCCTTGGCGAAATCGTCGCCCGGCATGGCCTCGACGAGGCGGATGAACTGCACCGCGTCGCTGAGGCCGCGCGGCCGGATGCGATCGAGCGCTGCAAACCCGCCGAGGCGGTGATCCACGCCGAGCAGCTTGCCGATCGCGCGCCCGGCGGCGTGGTCGAGCCGATCGAGGGCGATGCGCCCGGGCCATCTGCGCGCCAGCCAGCGGGCGCTCGGCCAGAAGAAAGGGAAGCGGATGGCGGTGCCGGCGATGCCGCTGTTTTCGAGCGCCTCGCGCTGTGCGCGCAGGTCGGAGCGGTGCGCGAAACGCGCGAGCAGGCGCCGTACCATGGCCAGCAGGCGGGCGTCGTCCGGATAGGCGCGCATGAAGCACAGCAATTCGTGCAGGCGCTCGAGCTCCCGCGCGCCACGCAGCCGCGTGCGCACGAGACGCCCGAGCAGCGCGCATTTCGCACGCGCCGCCTCGGCGCCGAAGCGGTTGCGCAACCGCCGCAGGGCGCGCAGGGGATCGGATTGCATCGGCGCGCGCATCCTAGCAGGCAAGCGGCGGCTCCTGCATCGCGGCGACCTGCTCGCGCAGCTCGAGAATCCGGTCCTGCCAGTAGCGCTGCGTGCCGAACCAGGGAAAGGCCGCGGGAAACGCGGGATCATTCCAGCGGCGCGCGATCCACGCCGAGTAATGCAGCAGGCGCAGCGTGCGCAAGGCTTCGATGAGCAACAGCTCGCGCCGCTCGAAATCGAAGAACTGTTCGTAGCCGGCGACCAAGGCGCGCAGGTTCGTCGCCGCCTGCGCGCCTTCACCGGGGAGCAGCATCCAGAGGTCCTGCACCGCCGGACCCATCCGGGCGTCGTCCAGATCGACGAAGTGCGGTCCGTCGCCGGTCCAAAGAATGTTTCCCGCGTGGCAGTCGCCGTGCAGCCGGATCGAGCGGATGCGTCCGGCTCGCTCCAGGGCTTGCTGCACGCCGCAGAGCGCCTGCGCCGAGACGCTCGCCCAGGCGTCCCGCAGGTCGTCCGGAATGAGCGCGTGCGCAAGCAGCCAATCGCGCGGCTCGGTGCCGAAGGTGTCGAGATCCAGGGCCGGACGCTGTTGGAACGGCGCCGCGGCGCCGACGGCGTGGATGCGGCCGAGGAAGCGGCCGATCCATTCCAGCACTTTCTCATCCTCGAGCTCGGGGCTGCGGCCGCCGCGGCGCGGATAGACGGCAAAGCGATGGCGTCTGAACTCATGCAGCGTCCTGCCGCCGAGAACCCGGGGCGCCACCACCGGTATTTCCCGGCCCTCGAGCTCGGCAGCAAATGCGTGCTCTTCGAGGATCTGCCGGTCGCTCCAGCGCGACGGCCGGTAGAACTTCGCCACGACCTGGGAATCGTCTTCCAGGCTGACCTGGTAGACGCGGTTCTCGTAGCTGTTCAGGGCAAGCAGGCGGCCATCGCCGCGCAATCCCGCGCTTTGCAGCGCATCGAGGACCGTGTCCGGCGTCAGGTCGTCATACGGTCTGGAGCGATCGCCGGCCATGCTTGCATTCTACGGTGCGCGTCTCGACAGCTGCCTGCAGCCAAAGGAGACTGAACCGTATGGTCAGGCAGTTCGACGCCGCCGCCATCGGTTAGAGTTCGCACCAGTGCCGCCGGTCATCTCCATCGCAAACCTGACCAAGACCTACGCCTCGGGCCTGCGCGCGCTCGGCAACGTCAGTCTCGAGATCCGCAAGGGTGAGATCTTCGCCCTGCTGGGTCCCAACGGCGCCGGCAAGACGACCCTGATCAACATCGTCTGCGGGATCGTGACGCCGACCGAAGGCACCGTACTCGCAGGCGGCCACGACATCGTGCGCGACTACCGGGCGGCCCGGTGGAAGATCGGCCTGGTGCCGCAAGAGCTGCATACCGACATGTTCGAGACGGTGTGGGGCACTGTCCGCTTCAGCCGGGGGCTGTTCGGCCGCGCGCCGCATCCGGCGCACCTCGAAAACGTGCTGCGCGATCTCTCGCTGTGGGACAAGCGCCAGGACAGGATCATGACGTTGTCGGGCGGGATGAAACGGCGCGTGTTGATCGCCAAGGCGCTCGCCCACGAGCCGGAAATCCTGTTTCTCGACGAGCCGACGGCGGGCGTCGACGTCGAGCTGCGCCGCGACATGTGGGCGCTGGTGCGGCGCCTGCGCGCAGGCGGCGTAACCATTATCCTGACCACTCACTACATCGACGAGGCCGAGGAGATGGCCGATCGCATCGGGGTGATCAGCAGGGGCGAGCTGATCGTGGTCGAGGACAAGGCAACGCTCATGAAGAAGCTCGGCACGAAGCAAATGACGCTGCACCTGCAGCAACCGATGGCGGCGATTCCGGCCGCGCTCGCCGACTGGCGCCTGGCGCTGAACGCCGGCGGCACCGAGCTCGAATACACCTTCGACGCCGCCGCGGAAGGCAGCGGCATCCCGGCGCTGCTGCGACGCCTGGGCGAGCTGGGCATCGGATTCAAGGACCTCGACACCCGCCAGAGCTCGCTCGAGGAAATCTTCGTCAGCCTGGTGAGCGAGCGCGGATGAATTTCAACCGCCATGGCGTAGCCGCGATCTACCGGTTCGAAATGGCGCGCTTCCGGCGCACGCTGTGGCAGAGCCTGGCGACGCCGGTGATCACCACCTCGCTCTACTTCGTGGTGTTCGGCGCCGCCATCGGCTCTCGCATGAGCGAGATGGACGGCGTGCCCTACGGCGCCTTCATCGTGCCGGGGCTGATCATGCTCGCGCTGTTCACCGAGAGCCTCTCCAACGCCTCGTTCGGCATCTATCTGCCGCGCTTCACCGGCACGATCTATGAAGTCCTGTCGGCGCCGATTTCGGCCTTCGAGATGGTGCTCGCCTACGTCGGCGCGGCGGCAACCAAGTCGATCCTCCTCGGCCTGGTCATCCTGGCGACCGCCAACCTGTTCGTGCCGGTGAGCATCAGCCATCCGCTGTGGATGATCGCCTTCCTGGTGCTGACGGCGACGACCTTCTGCCTGTTCGGCTTCATCCTCGGCATCTGGGCGGACGGCTTCGAGCAGCTGCAGTTCATCCCGATGCTGGTCATCACGCCGCTCACCTTTCTCGGCGGCGCCTTTTATTCCATCGACATGCTGCCGCCGGCCTGGCGCACGTTCAGT
>MERE01000061.1 GCA_001771975.1 Betaproteobacteria bacterium RIFCSPLOWO2_02_FULL_68_150
GACACCTGCTGGCCGAAGGCGTTGACGATGCGCTGGCGTTCTTCGCTCGCGTGGAACGCCTTGACGATGCGCCGGCGCAGCTGGCCGGCGACGAATCCGGCCGCAACGCCCGCGAGCAGCAGCATCACGCCCTTCATCAGGACGAATGCCGGCGCCGAAAGGACCTCCGGGGTCGCGCCATCGGCATCGCCCTGTGCAACGACAATCGACAACGCGACGAACTCCACCGCGGCGACCAGCCCCGTGAAAACCGAGAGCCGGAAATCGAGCCGCAGCGTCGACAGCACGATGAACACGCCATAAAGGAGCGCCGGCGGGCCCTGCAGCACCACCACCGGGTTCGTGTACTGGCCGATGAGCAGCATCAGGATCGTCGGCACGCTGGTTTCGATGAACGCGCTCAGGAAGCGCAGCGCCCCGGGGAGCATTCGGCCGCGGCCGAGCTGCCGGCCAAGCACGTATCGCAGCAGCAGCTCGTAGACGACCAGTGCGCCGCACACACCGACAGCAATTCCAATCATTCCCGTGCTGCGGAAGTTGCGCAGGTACTCTTCGCGGAAAATCACCGCGAACAGTGGAAAGACGACGCTCAGCAGCGCGAAGATGCCGGCGAGGATCGCCATGCGCATGCGCTCGCTCTGCAGGATCTCGCGGCTCAGGTGCCGTTCGAACGCGACGAGCGATTGCGCCGCGGGATCGTCCTCGGGGGCGGCGCTCATCCGGCGCTGCGCAGCTCTACCGACCAGGCGGACAGGAGCTTGGCGCCGTCGAACAGGGCGCCACGCGCGCTGTAGCGGCGCTCGTCGCGCTGCAGCAGCGTGTCCTGCCCGCGGTAGCGGCCGGTGGCCGATTCGTAGCTCGAGAGAATCGCGTCGCTCAGGATCAGGAAGCGGCCGCGCAGCGTGCCGAGCGTCGAGCTGTTCGAGGACCAGTGCGTGGCGAGCGCGCCGGGCGCGAGCGGATGAATTTCGTACAGCGTGCGCGTTTCCTGCGGCGTCGCGGTCATGGCGCGCAGCAGGCCCTCGTAGATCCACTTGTCCGGATAGTGGCGGACTTCCGCGCTGCCCTCCACCCCCGTGAGGTTGCCGAAGCCGTCGAAAAACTCGCCTTCGGCACGCCACAGGCCGGGACGCAGCAGAAACGTGTGCTCCATGGCCCGGAATATACTTTGCCGCCATGGAATCCCGCCACTTCCGTCATTGGCCGCGCGATCTGCCGCGCAGCCTCGCGCTGCCGCCGCTTCGCCTGCACCAACTGCTGGCCGAATCGGCGCGGCGCTTTCCCGGCAAGCCGGCAACCGTGTTCCAGGGCGAGGCGCTGAGCTACGCGGAGGTGCTGCAACGCACGGAGGCTCTCGCCGGCCACCTGCAGCGCGCCTGCGGCGTGCGGCGCGGCGAGCGCGTGCTGCTCGACCTGCAGAACGGACCGGCGTTCGTCATCGCGTTCTTTGCCGCACTGCGCGCCGATGCGGTGGCGGTGCCGGTGAGCCCGATGAACCTCGAGGCCGAGCTGCGCCATTACCTCGACGACAGCGGCGCCCGCGTCGCGATTGCCGATCGCGAGGTCGCGCCGCGTTTCGCCGGCCTGCCGCTCGATCACCTGATCGTCGCCGATGAAATGCCGGCGCAGGGCGAACCCCCCGGCCCGTCGCAGGCCGGCAGCAGCGAGCTGTGCGTCATGCCCTACACTTCGGGCAGCACCGGCCAGCCCAAGGGCTGCATGCACACGCATGCCACCGCGATGCATAACGTCGTCGGCTCGGCGCTCTGGAAGCATGTCGCAGCGGATTCGGTCGCCCTGGCCACGGCGCCCTTTTTTCACGTCACCGGGTTGATCCACAGCTTTCTCGCCACCGTGTATGCCGGCGGCACGATCGTGATCCAGCGGCGCTGGGAACCGCAGGCCGCGGCCGAGCTGGTCGAGCGCCACCGCTGCACGCACTGGGACAACGTGCCGACGATGGTGGTCGACCTGCTCTCGCACCCCAGCGCGCTCGCGCACGACGTGTCGTCGCTGAAGTGGATTTTCGGCGGCGGCGCGGCGATGCCCGAGGCGATCGCGCAGAAGCTCTACGAGATCTGCGGCGTGCACTACATCGAGGGCTACGGCTTGACCGAGACGATCTCGCAGACCCACATCAACCCGCCGCAGAATCCGAAAAAACAATGCCTCGGCATCCCGACCTTCGACACCGAAGCGCTGGTGGTGGATCCGGAAAGCTTCAGAGCGCTCGGACCCGGCGAGCAGGGCGAAATCGTGGTGCGCGGGCCGCAGCTCCTGACCGGCTACTGGAAGAACGAGCAGGCCTTCCGCGAGTCATGGCTGGAGATCGAGGGCAGGAAGTTCTTTCGCACCGGCGATCTCGGCCGCACCGACGAGGACGGCTACTTTTACATCTCCGACCGCCTGAAGCGCATGATCAACGCCGCGGGCTTCAAGGTCTGGCCGGCGGAAGTGGAAGCCGCCATGTACCGGCATCCGGCGATCCAGGAATGCTGCATCATTGCGTCGCCGGACGCGCGGCGCGGAGAAACCGTGAAGGCCGTGGTGGTGCTGAAACCCGGCGCCGCTGCGAGCGGCGACGAAATCCTCGGCTGGGCGCGCGGCCAGATGGCCGCGTACAAGGTGCCGCGGCTGATCGAGTTCAGCCGCGCGCTGCCGCGCACGCCTTCGGGCAAGATCCAGTGGCGCGCGCTGCAGGAACAGGAATTCGCGCGGCAATGACCGCTTACCTGCCGGCTCTCAGTGACCCGCAGGATCGTTCCAGCGTGGCAGCAGCACCATGCTGTTCGGGTTGTAGCCCATGTTCTTCAGCGTGTCGACGCTGCCGATCACCTTGTCGTTTTTCAAATCGATTACGGTGATCGAACCGTCGCTCATGCCCGGCAGATTGAGCAGAGCGTTCTGGACGTAGGCGTAACGACCGTCCAGGGTAAACGCGACGTGGTGCGCGCCCTCTGCGGTGGCGATGGATTTCAGCAGCCGCGGTTTGCCCGGGCCGGCGCTCAGATCGAAGATGTGCAGATGCCCGGGTTTGGCGGTGGTCACGTACATGCGGTCGGCCTTCTTGTTGAAGTAGATTTCGAGCGCCACTCCGGCGCCCTGGGCCGAAAAATCGTGCGCCTGGTTCACATCGAAATCCTTCTTCGCCGCATTCCAGGTGGCGGTCCACAGCGTGCCTTCATACATGTTGGTGACATAGGCCACCGGCGGATTGGCGCCCGGGACGAACAGGATCTCCACTGGCGCATTCCTGGCGGGAGACGGCTTGTTCGAGACCTTGTAGGTGCCGAGCACCTTGCCGCTGTTCGCTTCCACCGCGCTGATGGCTTCGCCCGCGTCGCCCAGATCGGATGCGCGCACGGTGCTCGAGAGCAGAATTCGGTCAATGCCGTTGTGGATGGCAATCCCGTGCGGATACGGCGCAGCCACCTTGATCGTCTTGAGCGGCTGGTCCTTTTTCGCGTCGCCAACCACCATCGCCTGCGCGCCCATGCAGCTCAGGTACCAGTGCTTGCCGTTGTCGGAGAAAACCACGTCTTCGCCAACGCTGCAGCCGGGAACCGCCACGACCTTGCTGATCCCGTAGGGTTTCTTCTTCATGTCGATGACGCGAAGTTCCTCCTTGCCGAGCGCCGTGACGTAGGCCTTGGACCGGTCGCGGTTGTAGAAGATGTGGTGCGCGACAAGGTCGCCCGGCAGCGCGATGTCCTGAACGATTTTGCCAAAGTTCCTGGACTTCGGATCGACGTCGATGATCGCGATGCCCTCCTTGCGCGCGGGCGCCGCGACGGGGGTCTTGAGCGCCTTCAGCGATTCGGGCGACTTGGTCTCGTAATTGACCATCGCAAGGATCTCGCCGACGGCGATCGACGGCAGCAGCGCAAGCGACGCGGTGATGCAAAACGGCACAAATACTCTCGGCATGGCAATCCCCTGTTCAGATGATATTGCGTGGCGACTTGCCCAGCCTGCGAGGGGCACCGCATCTCGCAAGCGAGCGTAAAAGCCGGACTTCCAACGTTTGCAGGGCGTGACTATCCACTACTATCTCGCACGAGTAAAGATTTCAATGATGCCTGACTCCATCCATCAGTCGAATTCTCGATGTGCGGCGCAGCAAGCGATGCCGAACGTGCAGCTGACATTTGGCTGGCCGGCGCTGGGCGCGCTCGGAAGGCGCGCCCTGGCCGTGCTGCTTGGCGTCGCGCTGCTTGGCGCCGCAGCGGCGGTGCGCGAGTTCGATCTCAACATCCTCAAGCGCCGCATTGAAGGAGGCGGCGCCACAATCCGTGTCAAGCGGGGCGAGACAGTGTTGTTGCGGTGGCGCACCGACGAGGCGGCGTCGTTGCATGTGCACGGCTACGACCTGCGGGCCAAGCTGTCCCCGTTGGCGCCGACAAGCATGCGCTTCGAGGCCCGCGTAGCGGGTCGTTTCGCGATCACGGCACACGAATTTGGCGCAGTGGCGGACCATGAGAGCCGCCAGAAAGAGCACCGCGAAACAACGCTGCTGCACCTCGAAGTGCTGCCAGAGTGACCCGGCGCGCAGCAACTTTCGCGGTGCGCGCGCAGCGGCGCACGCGGGCTGCGGTCGCCGTGTCGCTTGGCGCCCTCGTTGCGTCCGCACAAGCCCAGGCGCACGGTTTCGGCGCGCGCTACGACCTGCCGATCCCGCTATCACTCTACCTTGCCGGCGCCGGGCTCACCGTCGCGCTGTCGTTCGCCATGCTCGCGCTCTTCATGCGCAAAGCACCGTCGGCGGGCGAATACCGGAGCATCGACCTGACGCACACGGTTTTCGGGCGCTTGCTCGGCGCACCGGGCGTGCTGCTCACCTGCCGTATGCTCGGCGTCGCACTTTTTTTGCTGGTAGTAACTGCGGGCTTGTTTGGCGTACAAAGCCCATTAAAAAACATCGCTCCGGTAATGGTCTGGGCCATCTGGTGGGTGGGCATGGCCTATATCTCGGCCTTGCTCGGCAACTTGTGGGCGCTCGTCAATCCGCTCGACACTCTGTTCGCATGGACGGAGGCGCTTTGCGCGCGTATTTGGCCTGGTCGGGAACTTACGCTCGGACTGCGCTACCCGGACACTCTCGGCGCCTGGCCCGCAAGCGTTCTGTTTCTGGCCTTCGTCTGGATGGAGGTGGTGTGGGAACACAGCGACAGTCCAGCGTACCTGGCCACGGCGATGCTCGGGTACTCCGCGCTCACCTGGCTCGGCATGCTGCTCTTCGGCAGGGCGCAGTGGCTGCGTCGTGGCGAGGTATTTGCGCTTGTGTTCGGACTACTGGCACGCTTCGCCCCCACCGAGCTGCGCGAGTCTGGCGCTGGTAGGTGCGCCCTGGACCTGCGCCCCTACGGAGTCGGGCTGCTTTCGCGCGAACCGGTGTCCAACTCGATCCTCGTGCTGGTGCTGGCGATGCTCGCTGCGGTGAGCTTCGACGGTTTCATCGAAACGCCACTCTGGGCGGCGATCCTCGAGTATTACGCGCCGCCCGCACAGGATCTGGCGAGCGACAGCGGCGCGGCACGCGCGTGGGTGCAGACCGCGGGCGTGATTGGCGCGCCCCTGCTGTTTGTCGCCGTCTACCTGGTCTTCGCCCGCCTGATCGCATGGGGCGGGGAGGCGCGCGTTCCGGTCACGCGCACAGCGGGCTTGTTTGTGTTGACGCTGGTGCCAATTGCCATCGCCTACCACCTGGCGCATTACCTTTCCTTTCTCGCAATGGCCGGGCAATACCTGATTCCCCTTGCCTCCGATCCATTCGGCTTCGGTCGGGACTTGTTTGGCACGAAAAACTATTTCGTCCGGATCGGACTGGTCGACGCCCGCGCGGTCTGGTACATCTCGATCGGCGCCATCGTCACGGGTCATGTCGTTGCGGTCTATCTGGCGCACCGCACCGCCTTGCGGGCGTATTCCGATCGGCGGCTTGCCCTGCGCAGCCAGTGGCCGATGGTTGCATTGATGGTTTGCTATACGATGATCAGCCTGTGGATCATCGCGCAGCCGATCGTCACGATCCGGTGAATTGCTCAAGCCTGCGCAACATCGCGCTCACCGCGCCCTATGCGCAAGGCACCGGTGGGGCAGTGGCCAACGCCAAGACCACATCATTCGCAGGGGTCCTTGAGGACTGAATACACACCCATTTTTGCTGCATTGCACCGCTAAAGTATTACATTATTTGAATTGGTTATGGCATTGATCAAAAATGACAACTATGTTTTCTTCACTTGCGCCCATAGATTGATTACCGCAGCGCAGCATCCCTGCGCATTGAAGGAGACAGATCATGGAAGAACGACTAAGGCTGTACGAAGGCGAAGGACGAATTCGGCGCATCGATCACGCGGCGGTGGAGCGCGAGGCACGCAAGCTGCGCGCGCTCTATCTCGGCGCGCTCATCGGAGGCGCCCTGAAATGGTTCGCGCGTGTCGACCCCCAGCGCCGCCTGTGCCAGCCATTGGGTCGCAGCGTCCGGCTGCTGGGCTGAGGCCGGGGTAGCGGACCATGGAAATCATCACCCGCGAACTGCCGCGCCATGAACTCGGCGCCTACGCGCTCCACCTGATCGCGCTCGACCCGGGCGACCGGCGGCTGCGCTTCGGCCAGGCCATCGATGATGCCGCCATTCGCAGCCACGTCAACCGGATCGATACCGACCGCGATGCGATCTTCGGCGTGATCGACAACGACCTGGCGCTGGTCGGCGCGGCGCACGTGGCGCGCGGCGAGCATTACGCGGAGCT
>MERE01000062.1 GCA_001771975.1 Betaproteobacteria bacterium RIFCSPLOWO2_02_FULL_68_150
GCAACCGACGTGAATTTGATCGACCAGTGCCAGAAGGCGAGATCCCCCGCAAATGCCGCGCCCGCCGCGAGCAGCAGCCGCGCGTGCTTGCGATCGATCGGCGCTTGCCGTTGATTTGCAAGGCCTTGCAGCAGCCACAGCAACGGCACCGCGAGCGCGACGCGCCAGAACGCGCTCGCGGTGGGGCCGACCTCCGAGACGCGCACCCAGATCGGTGACAGCGCGATGCACGTCGCACCGGTGAATAGCGCAAGGAGAGCCGAAGTCCGCATCGCGCGATGGTAAACTTTTGCCGATTCCCATGTCTGATCCTCGCTTCGTCCACCTCAGGCTGCACAGCGAGTATTCGGTGACGGACGGGATCGTGCGCATCGAGGACGTGGTGGCGAGAGCCGCCGCGGACGGCATGCCGGCGCTCGCGCTGACCGACAACGCGAACGTCTTCGGCATGATCAAGTTCTACAAGGCGGCGCGCACCGCGGGCGTGAAGCCCGTGCTCGGCGCCGATTGCTGGATCCAGAACGAGACCGACCGCGACAAGCCGTCGCGCCTGCTCCTGCTGTGCGCCTCGCATGCGGGCTACCTGCGGCTGTCGGCGCTGCTGTCGCGCGCGTGGCTCTCCAACCAGCACCGCGCGCGCGCCGAGATCGCGCCGGCCTGGTTCAGCGAACTCGGCAGCGACGGCCTGATCGCGCTTTCCGGCGCCGCCGCGGGCGATGTCGGGCAGGCCCTGCTCGCGGGCAATGCCGCCGCCGCCGAACGCCTGGCGGCGGCCTGGGCGGCGCTGTTTCCGGGGCGCTACTACCTCGAGCTGCAGCGCGCCGGCTTCGCGAATTCCGAGTCGCTCGTGGTGCACAGCCTCGCGCTGGCGGTGAAATCGGGGATCCCGGTCGTGGCGACGCACCCGGTTCAATTCCTCGCCCGCGAGGATTTCAGGGCCCACGAGGCGCGCGTCTGCATCGCTGAAGGGTACCTGCTCGGCGATCAGCGCCGTCCGCGCCGTTTCACGCCGGAGCAGTACTGGAAATCGCAGGACGAGATGGCGCAGCTGTTCGCCGACGTGCCGCAGGCGCTCGCCAACGCGGTCGAGATCGCGCGCCGTTGCAATCTGGTAATGGAGCTGGGCAAGAGCCGGCTGCCGGCCTTTCCGGTGCCGGCGGGCTTCACGATCGACCAATTTCTGCGCGCGGAGGCGGAAAAGGGGTTGGCGCACCGCCTGCACCAGCTGTTCCCGGATGCCGCGCGCCGCGCAGAGGAAACGCCGCGCTACCGCGAGCGTCTCGATTTCGAGATCCGGATGATCGTGCAGATGGGATTCGCGGGCTACTTTCTGATCGTGGCCGATTTCATCAACTGGGCGCGCATCAACGGCGTCCCGGTCGGGCCGGGGCGCGGCTCCGGCACCGGCTCGCTGGTGGCGTACTCGCTCGGCATCACCGACCTCGATCCGATTCATTACGAGTTGCTCTTCGAGCGCTTCCTCAATCCGGAGCGCGTCTCGATGCCCGATTTCGACATCGACTTCTGCCAGGACGGGCGCGACCGCGTCATCGACTACGTGCGCAACAAGTACGGCGCCGAATCGGTGTCGCAGATCGCCACCTTCGGCACCATGGCCGCGCGCGCGGTGGTGCGCGACACCGGCCGGGTGCTCGATCTGGGCTACAACTTCTGCGACCAGGTGGCGAAGCTCATTCCGGCGCAGCCCGGCCAGAGCGTGACGCTCGCCGAGGCGCGCAAGCTCGAACCGCTGCTCGCCGAGCGCGAAAGGAACGAAGACGACGTGCGCGAGCTGCTCGCGCTGGGCGAGAAGCTGGAAGGCCTGACGCGCAACGTCGGCATGCACGCCGGCGGCGTGCTGATCGCGCCGGGCAGGCTCACGGACTTCTGCCCGCTGTACGCGGCCGAGGGCACCGCCAACGTGATCTCGCAGCTCGACAAGGACGACGTCGAGGCGATCGGCCTGGTGAAGTTCGACTTCCTCGGCCTCACGACCCTCACCATCCTCGACTGGGCCGAGCGCTACGCGCGCGAGCTGGGCGAGCGCGACTTCGCGCTCGATCGGGTGCCGCTCGACGATGCGGCGACCTACCGGCTGATCGCGGCCGGCAATACCAGCGCGGTGTTCCAGCTGGAATCGCGCGGCATGCGCGACATGGTGAAGCGCGCGCAGCCCGACCGCCTGGAAGACGTGATCGCGCTGGTGGCGCTGTTCCGTCCCGGACCGATGGACCTGATCCCCGACTTCATCGCGCGCAAGCACGGCAAGCAGCGCGTCGAATACCTCGACCGGCGTCTCGAGTCGATCCTCGGGCCGACCTACGGCATCATGGTGTATCAGGAGCAGGTGATGCAGATCGCGCAGGTCATCGGCGGCTACACGCTGGGCGGCGCCGACCTGCTGCGGCGCGCGATGGGCAAGAAGAACCAGGAGGAGATGGACGCGCAGCGCGACATCTTCGTCGCCGGCGCCGAGAGGAACGGCCTGGCGCGCGGCCGCGCCATGCAGCTGTTCGACCTGATGGCGAAATTTGCCGGCTACGGCTTCAACAAATCGCACGCGGCGGCCTACGCGCTGCTCGCCTACCAGACCGCTTACCTGAAGGCGCATCAGCTGGCCGCGTTCATGGCAGCCAACCTGTCGGCGGTGATGGACGACACCGACAAGGTGCGCCAGCTGCACGACGACGCGCTCGGCAACGGCCTCAGGATCCTGCCGCCGGACATCAACGCCTCGGGCTACCGCTTCACGCCGGTCGACCGCCAGACCGTGCGCTACGGCCTGGGCGCGGTGCGCGGCACCGGCGCCGCGGCGGTGGCGGCGATGGTCGAGGCGCGCAAGGCCGGAGCGTTCAGCGGGCTGTTCGAATTCTGCCGCCGCGTCGACAAGCGCTTCCTCAACCGGCGCGCCGTCGAGGCGCTGGTGCGTGCCGGCGCATTCGACGCGCTGCAAGCCGACCGCGCGCGGCTGCTGGCTTCGGTCGGCCGCGCGATCGAAGCGGCCGAGCAGGCGGAGCGCCGCAAATCGCAGTCCAGCCTGTTCGGCGAGGCGGACGCCGCGCAGACCGAGCGCGAAGCGCTGCTGGAGGCCGTTCCCTGGGACCTGAAACAGCGCCTGGTGGAAGAAAAAACGGCGCTCGGATTCAACATCTCCGGGCACCTGTTCTCCGTTTACGAACAGGAGCTGGCCGGACTGCCGCGACAGTTGCTGGGGCAGCTGGCGCCGGCCGAGCATCCGGTGTTGGTGGCGGGCATCGTGGTCGAGGCGCGGCCGCAGATGACGCGCCGCGGGCGCATGATGGTGGTCAAGCTCGAGGACGGCAGCGCGCAGATCGACGTCAATGTCTACAGCGAGCTGCTCGATGCGCAGCGCGAGCGCCTCAAGGCCGATGCGCTGCTGCTGGTGCGCGGCAGGGTCCAGCGCGACATGCTGACCGGCGGCATTCGCATGGTCGCGGAAGAGCTGCTCGACCTCGCCGCGGTACGGGCACGCTATGCGGCCAGGTTGCGCATCGCGATGAACGGACAGGCGGACGCGCAGCGGCTCGGGGAGCTGCTGACACCGTACCGCGCGAGCGACGGTCCGGCTTGTCCGGTGGTGGTCCATTACGAGAACGGCAGCGCCAGCTGCGATGTCGTGCTCGGCCCGTCCTGGCGCGTGCGCCCCGAGGAGCGGCTGATCAGCGAGCTGCAGGCGTGGCTGGCGCCGGAGAACGTGCAGGTGATCTACGATACTCCGGCGTAAGGTCCGTGTGCGAAACGGATGATCCTTGCGCGCGACGATTCAGGCGTCGCGGCGTTCTTGGGGTCTACATCATCTCGGCTTTTTTGCTCCCGATCGCACGGCGATCGGGAGCAAAAAAACCGAGACATGGGGAAAATCGAATTCGCACCGCGCCTGATTCGTCGCGCGGGTCGTTCCCGCTCAATTTCCCCACCGCGATTCGCAAGCCTGATGTCGCAGCTGGGCGGTGACGCAGCGATACCAGGTGTTCTGCAGCCGCTCGGCCGGATCGTAGCGCCGCTTCTCGGCGAGAAAGGCGGGCAGTTCCGGATAGCAGGCATCGAGCTGGGCGCGTGAAACCTCGGGCGCGGCGCTCACCGGGAACGAGCCGCCGCGGGCGATCGCCGCGGCATGGACCAGCCTGCGGATCTCGGCCGCGTGCACGCTCGCGCCGAGCGTCGCCCGCAGCTGCAGGTGCAAAGTGACGCTCGCCCATTCGCGCTTCGCCCAGCCGAGCGCGGACTCAGCGCCGGCCTGCAGGGGGCGCACCGCGATGCGGCGCAGCGCAAGGCGGCGCTCGGCCGCCAGCTCGCGAGCGTCCGCGAGAAAGCCCTCGACCTGATCCGGCGGCAGCAGGGATTGCACCTCAATGCCGCTACCCAGTTCGGGTCCCGGCAGTTCGAGCTCGATCGCCGGCACGGCATGCTCGGTGGCCTGCAGCAAGGCGTCGATGCGCAGCGTGACGCTGTAGATCAGGCCGAATACGCCCTGTCCCCCTACGACCAGGTGAAACAGCCGAGCCGGCGTGTTGCGATCGACGCGGCGCAGTTCCCCGTCCACCGTCACCAGCGCGATGGACTCGACGCAGGCCGAAAGCGGCGCGCCGTCCGGTCCCGCGGCGTCGGCCGAGATCGCCTGGCCGACGCTGGCAGGAACCCCACCGCAACCGGCCCAGGCGCTGAGCCGCTCACCCGCCGCGCCGAGGTGGACCGCGAGCGCGCGCCAGGTCATCGCGCCCTGCACCTCGAGCAGGCTTCGCTCGTCGTCCGTGCGCAGCACGCAGTCGAGGGCCGAGGCGTCCAGCGCGAGCGGCCGGTCGCGCGCCTCGCGCAGCGCGCGGCGCAGCTCGTCGGCGGAGCGCACCCGGATCCTGCGCGTGCGCAGCGCCTCGAGGGATGGGGCGGCCGGCAGGGTGAGGGTGGTGAGCATGGCGTTCTCCGGTTGGGCTTGGTTTGCGCCCGCATTGTGCGTCGTCCCCGCCCAGAAGCAATACGCAAATCGATAGTATCGGAAAGTGATACGATGGGTTCCATGCCGGTACGCAGCCGCTTCGTCGAGGCGCTGAAGAAATCGCTGCGCGCGCGCGGCCTGACGTACGCCCAGCTGGCGCGCCGGCTCGGCCTCTCCGAGCCGAGCGTCAAGCGCATGTTCTCGCGCGGCAGCTTCACGCTGGCGCGCATCGAGCAGATACTGCGCGTGCTCGAACTCGAGCTGTACGATATCGCGCGCCTGAGCCGCGGACATCCGGCCGGTCCCGCCGCGCTGACGCCGGAGCAGGAGTCCGTGCTGGCGCGCGACGAGCGCCTGCTGTCGGTTTTCTGGCTGGTGCTGAACGACCGGAGCTTCGAGGAGATCCTGCAGGAGTTCGCGATCGCCCGGGCCGAGCTGACGCTTGCGTTCGCGCGCCTGGCGCGCGCGCGGCTCATCGACTGGGGCCCGCGCGAGCGCGCGCGGCTCGCGGTGCCACGCGATTTCCAGTGGCGCGCCGGCGGAGCGGTGAAGAAGGCCTACGGCACGCGCGTGATGCAGGAATTCCTCGGTGGCCGCTTCGACGCACCGGGCGAACTGCTGCGCTTCGAGGCGCGCGACCTGTCGGCGGATTCGGTCGCGGTGCTGCGGCGCAAGCTGGAGCGGCTGATCGCCGAATTCAACGAGAGCGCCGAGGTCGATTCGACCCTGCCCGGGCGCAGGCGAACCGCCTTCGGCCTGCTGGTGGCCTGCCGGCCGTGGGAATTCTCGGTGATGATCGCGTTGAAGAAGCGCAAGCCCGCCGGCGCTCAGGCGGAGGGCAGCCGCTCGAAACCCGCGTAAGGACGGTCGAACCCGCCGCAGTCCGGCCGCGCCTCGAGCTGCGTCACGCGCGCAGCGGGCGGTCCGCGCCGCGCCCAGACCACGAGCCGCTCAACGGCGGCCCGAGGACCCTGGATTACCGCTTCGACGCTGCCGTCGTAACGGTTGCGCACCCAGCCCCTCACGCCGAGGCGCAGCGCTTCGGCGCGCAGTGCTTCGCGGTAACCCACGCCCTGCACGCGGCCGGAAACGTCCAGGTGCAGCGTGCAACTATCCGAGCGATCGGTCATTTTGGCGGGACTGGTGCGCAACGAGTATATGGCGACATAAGGAGAATCGAACCATCGACCGGGGTACTTTCCGCGACCATTGCACGTGGCGCGCGCGCGGCAGAGCGGACGCCGTCTTGCGAGATGGGGGAGGCAATGAGACTTCGCGATGCTGCAGGATTGGTGGCGCTGATGGGCGCGCTGCTGGGCGGATGTGCGCACGCGCCGGAACCGGCAAGACCCGCCGCGGCCGGGTCGCCGGCCAAGGCCGCGGGCTTCGCCACGATTCCGCCCAACAAGAACAGCGACCTCAAGCTGTATTACGCCGACGGCCGCACGATCAATGGCGCCGCGGCGCTCGGGCGCATGCAGCAGGACGCGGAACTGATCTTGTGGCTCGCGGGGAACCAGTTCTTCGCCATGGACGACGTCGTGCGCGCGTTCCAGCGACAGAATCCTGGCATGGACGTCGGACTGATCACGCTCCCACCCGGACTGTTGCTCACCGCGATCGAGAGGAACGGCTGGACCTACGGCGGCAAGGATTACCCCGGCCGTCCGGATATTTACGCCTCCGTCAATCTCGGCCATCTGGGAAAGCTCAAGCAAACGGGATTGATGAAAGACTATGCGGTTTACATGCACAACGAAATGGTGCTGATGGTGGCCAAGGGAAAT
>MERE01000063.1 GCA_001771975.1 Betaproteobacteria bacterium RIFCSPLOWO2_02_FULL_68_150
GCACTCATGATGCTGCTCTCGGGCGTCAAGGGCGGCCGCAAGCTCATGACGGTGGACGAGTTGCGCAAGAACATCGAGGCGATCGGCCCCGAGGCCTATGACCGGATGAGCTATTACGAGCGCTGGATCACCTCGATCACGCAGACCATGATCCAGCGCGGCGTCATCACCACCGACGAATTGGGCCGCAAGATGGAACAGATCCGCGCGCGGCCCGGCGATCCGTGCCGCAAGTAGCGAACCGGCCCCAGTATCCGACCGACCATCCGTCGGTGCCGGTGCGTTTTGCGGCCGGCGACCGGGTGCGTGTGCGCAAGACCTATCCGCTCGGGCACATTCGCACGCCGTATTACATCCGCGGCCACGCCGGTGTCGTCGAGCGCCTGTGCGGGAACTACCCGGTGCCGGAGGAATTGGCGCAGATGCGCAGTGGGCTGCCGGCGCAACCGCTGTACCGGGTGCGCTTTCTGCAGCGCGAGGTGTGGCCGGATTACGCAGGGCGCGCCGAGGACGTGGTGGAAATCGAAATCTTCCAGCACTGGCTGGAACCGCTGAGCGCATGAAATGAGCGACGCCGCGGAAGACAAGGGTTTGGGCGACTACCGGCCGCTGAGCTATTTCCAGCTGATGGAAGTGAGCCTGCGCGAGTTGCTGGTGGAAAAGGGAATCGTCACCGACGCGCAAGTGCAGGCGACGCTCGAGGACATGCGCGCGCGCGGGCCCGAAGCCGGCGCGCGCGTGGTGGCGCGCGCATGGACCGATCCGGGATTCAAGGCCCGCCTGCTGGAAAACGGCACGCGCGCCTGCGAGGAGTTCGGGCTCGACGTCCCGGCGCTGCGCCTGGTGGTGGTCGAGAACACGCCGCAGGTGCACAACGTGATCGTCTGCACGCTCTGCTCGTGCTACCCGCGCATGCTGCTCGGGCTGCCGCCCGACTGGTACAAGTCGGGCAACTACCGCTCGCGCGTGGTGCGGGAGCCGCGTGCGGTGCTGGCCGAGTTCGGCCTGCGCGTGCCCGACCACGTGTCGCTGCGGGTGCACGACTCGACCGCCGACATGCGCTACCTGGTGCTGCCGATGCGGCCCGCGCAGACCGCGGGCTGGGGCGAGGCGCAGCTGGCGCAGATCGTGACGCGCGACTGCATGATCGGCGTCGCCGTGCCGAAGGTTTCCGACTCACTCTGACCCCGATGCAGCCGCTGCGCATCGAGCCGCTGGGCGATGCGGCCGTGTTCGCCGAGTTTGCGCGCACGCTCGACCTGCGGATCAACGAAGCGCTGCAGGCGATCGCGGCCGCGCTGCGCGAACGCGCGCCGCCCTGGGTGCGCGACGTCGTGCCGTCGCTGGGCGGCCTGGCAATGCATTTCGACCTCGACCACGCCGAGTTGCCGCAGGCGCCGCTGCAAGCGGCCAGCGACCTGCTGCAGGATTGCCTCAAGGCGGCGGTGCGAGCCCGCGCGCCGGGACGCAAGGTGGAGCTGCCGGTCTGCTACGACGCCGAGTTCGGGCTCGATCTCGGCGAAGTGGTCGCGCAGACCGGACTGAACGCCGCCGAGATCGTCCGCCGGCACGCGGCGTCGGAACACCGCGTGCTGATGGTCGGATTCGCGCCGGGCCAGCCCTACATCGGCGGGCTCGATGCGCGCCTCGCTGTGCCGCGGCTCGCGACGCCGCGCACGCGCGTGCCGGCGGGCTCGATCGCGATCGCCAACGCGCAGACCGTGGTGTATCCGTTCGAGATCGCGGGCGGCTGGAACGTGCTCGGCCGCACTCCGCTGCGCGTGTTCGACCCGCAGCGCGAGCCGCCGAGCCTGCTCGCACCTGGCGACCGGGTGCGCTTCGTGCCGATTGCGCGCGCAGAATACGAACGCCTGAAATGAGCGTGCGCGTCCTGCGGCCCGGATTGCTGACGACGGTGCAGGATGGCGGCCGGCGCGGTTTGCAGCACCTCGGCATCGTGCCGGGCGGCGCCATGGATCCCACGGCGTTCGGTTTCGCCAATGCGCTGGTCGGCAACCACGCAGGCGAGGCGGCGCTCGAGATCACGCTGCTCGGGCCGCAGTTGGCGTTCGAAACGGACGCGCTCATCGCACTGTGCGGCGCCGAATTCGACGCCACCCTGGATGGTCAGGCGCTGCCGCGCGACCGGCCCGTGCTGGTGAAGGCCGGTGGCCGGCTCGCCACCGGCCGCGCCCACCGCGGCAGCCGTGCTTACCTTGGCGTGGCCGGCGGAATCGCGCTCGAGCCGCTGCTCGGCAGTCGCAGCACCTACCTGCCGGCAGGGTTCGGCGGCTTTCAGGGTCGCGCCCTGCGCGCCGGCGACGTGCTGCCGCTGGCGCCGGATGCGGCGGCGCTCGCCAGCCGGCACGCGAGGACGCTGCAGTTGCCGGATCCGGGCGGCGCGCCCCTGCGCAGCGCGCACTGGTCGGCGCCCTCGCTCACGCTACCCGAGCAGGAGTTCAGCGTGATTCATGCGATGCAGGGCCGGCATTTCGGCTGGTTCGACGCTGCCTCGCAGCGCGGCTTTTTCGATGTGACCTGGCGCGTGTCGCCGGATTCGGACCGGATGGGATTTCGCCTGCTGGGGCCGGCGCTCGCGCGCCTCGACCGGGATGAGATATTATCCGAGCCGACCTGTCTCGGGACGGTGCAGGTTCCCGCCGACGGCGCGCCCATCGCACTGATGGTGGATCATCAGACCACAGGGGGTTATCCCAAAATCGCGGAAATCGCCGGCGCCGACATGCCGCGGCTCGCGCAACTCGCTCCCGGGGCGGCGCTGCGCTTCGCGCGCTGCACGCTCACCGAGGCGCTCGAGCTGCGCCGCGTGGCGCGGCGCCGCTTCGAAGCGGCGCGACGCGGCATCGCGTGGAAATACCAGACATGAAAACGATCGACCTGAACTGCGACATGGGCGAGAGCTTCGGCGCCTGGAAGATGGGCGCCGACGCCGAGGTCATGCCCTTCATCAGCTCCGCCAACATCGCCTGCGGCTTCCATGCCGGCGACGCGGCGACCATTCGCGCCACGGTAGGCCTCGCGGTGGCGCATGGAGTCGCGGTCGGCGCACATCCTTCGCTTCCCGACCTGCAGGGATTCGGCCGGCGCGCCATGCGCATCACGCCGGACGAGATGTACGAATTCGTTCTCTACCAGGCCGGCGCCGTGGAGGCTTTCGCGCGCGCCGCCGGAGCGCGGCTGCACCACGTCAAGTGCCACGGCGCGCTCTACAACATGGCGGCGAACGACGAGGCGCTTTCGGATGCGTGCGCGCGCGCGGTGCGGGATCTGGGCGGCGGCGTGCTCCTGTATGCGCTCGCCGGCAGCCGCATGCTGGCATGCGCGGGGCGTCTCGGTGTGCGTGCGGTCGGCGAAGCGTTCGCCGACCGCGGCTACGAAGACGACGGCACGCTCGCGGCCCGCAACCGTCCCGGCGGGCTGGTCGAAGAGGCGTCGAAGGCGGTTGCCCAGGCGCTCGCCATGATCGAGCAGGGCGAGGTCACGAGCCTGCAGGGCAAGCAGGTGCCGGTCGCGCCCGGCACGCTTTGCCTGCATGGCGATCAACCGGGCGCGGCGGCCTTCGCGAAGGCGCTGCGCGAGGCATTCCAATCCCGCGCCATCGAGGTGAAAGCGCCATGACCGCAAGACTGTTCGCTCCCATCACGCTCGGCGGCGTCACGCTGCCCAACCGCATCGTGATTTCGCCCATGTGCCAATACTCGGCCGATGACGGCTGCATGAGCGATTGGCACCTGGCCCATCTCGGCAGCCTGGCGTGCTCGGGCGCGGGACTGATGCTGGTGGAAGCCACTGCGGTGACGCGCGAGGGCCGCATCACCCACGCCTGCACGGGTCTGTACAGCGACCACGACGAGGCCGCGATGAAGCGCGTGGTCGACGCCTGCCGCCGCATCACCCGGTCGCCGATCGGCATCCAGCTGGCGCACGCGGGCCGCAAGGCGTCGACCCAGGTGCCCTGGCTCGGCGGCAAGCCGCTCGCCGGCGGCGAATCGCCGTGGCCTGCGGTGGCGCCTTCGGCGCTCGCCTTCGGCGAAGGCTGGCCTACGCCGCACGAATTGAGCACCGTCGAGATCCGCGGCCTGATCGATGCATTCGCGGCCGCGGCGCGGCGCGCGCTTGCGATCGGCTTCGACGTGATCGAGCTGCATTCGGCGCACGGTTATCTCACGCACCAGTTCCTGTCGCCGCTTGCCAACCGCCGCAGCGACCGTTACGGCGGCAGCCTCGAGAACCGCATGCGCTTCGCGCTCGAGCTGGCGCGCGCCGTGCGCGAGGTCTGGCCGAGGGAGCGCGCGCTCGGCGCGCGCATCACCGCGAGCGACTGGGCCGAGGGCGGTTTCGAGGCGGGCGATGCGGCAGCGTATGCGCGCGAGCTGAAGGCGATCGGCCTCGATTACGTCTGCGTCTCGAGCGGCGGCCTGGTGTCGCACCAGCGCATCAAGGTCGAGCCCGGCTACCAGGTCGGGTTCGCGGCGCGCGTCAAGCAGGCGGTGCCGATCGCAGTGTGCGCGGTCGGCATGATCGCCGACGCCGGCCAGGCCGAGAGAATCGTCGCCTCGGACGAGGCGGACATGGTCGCGCTGGCGCGCGGCATCCTCGATGATCCGCGCTGGGTCTGGCACGCCGCGGAGCGCTTCGGCGCCACCGTGGCGTACCCGCCGCAATACGCACGCAGCCATCCCTCGGTCTGGCCGGGGGCGGCGCTGGCGCGTCCGGGCGGTACGGCGATACGCGCGGCGGCATGAGCGAACTGCATTTCGCGCAGAGTTACGGCGAAGCGCGGGCGAAGTTCTTCGCCGCGGCCTCGGCGCAGGGACTCGCGCTCGAGCGCCACATCCACCCCGCAGCCCGCGGTGCCGACGGCGAGGAGCTGTCGCTCGACTGCGCGCGCCTCGGTCCGGCGCAAGCCGAGCGGCTGGTGCTGCTCACCAGCGCAGCGCACGGCGTGGAGGGTTTCTGCGGGTCGGGCGTCCAGGTTGCGCTGCTGCACGACGCGGGGTTTCTCGCCCGGGCGCGCGCGAGCGGCGCTGCGGTGCTGTTCGTGCACGCGCTGAATCCCTACGGATTCTCGCATTGGGGACGCACGAACGAGGACAACATCGATCTCAACCGCAATTTCGTCGACCACTCGCGGCCGCCGCCGGCGAACGCGGCCTACGCCGAAGTGCATCCGCTGCTCGCCGGCGCGCAGTGGCCGCCGGACCAGGACGGGGAGGCCGGCATCGCGCGCTACATCGCCGAGCGCGGCCAGTTCGCGTTCCAGGCAGCGGTGACCGGCGGGCAGTACGAGTTTCCGCACGGTCTGTTCTTCGGCGGCCGCGCGCCGAGCTGGTCCAACCGGACGCTGCGCAAGGTGCTGGCCGCGCATCGCGCCTGGGCACGGCGCCTGTGCTGGATCGACTTCCATACCGGGCTCGGACCCTATGGACACGGCGAACTGATCCAGGCGGGAAGGGATGACGACGCCGAGCTGGCGCGCGCGACCGCAATGTGGGGCGGCCTGGTGAAGTCGATCTACAAGGGCACCTCGGCGTCGGCGCGGCTCGAGGGGCTGCTCGCGTTCGCCGCCTACGAAGAGCTGCCGCAGGCGGAACTCACCGGCTGCGCGCTAGAATTCGGCACGCTGCCCGTGATGCAGGTGCTGCAGGCGCTGCGCGCCGAGAACTGGCTGCGCCGCCATCCGGGCGCGCCGCAGGCGCAGCGGGAAGCGCTGCGACGCCAGGTGCGCGATGCGTTTTACTGCGATGCGGCGGACTGGAAGGCGATGGTGGTGGAGCAGGGCCGTGCGGTCGCGCTGCAGGCTCTGGCGGCGTGATGACGAACTCTGAAGACTGCGCATGCTGAACGTGATTGCCGTTGCGATGGTGGCCGCAGGAATCGTGGTGCTGCTGGCCGCGTTTGCGCCGGCGCTGCAGCTGATCGCGGAACTTCCGTCAACGACGCCGTTGCGGCGCCGCTGGCAGCTGCTGACGGGGCTGATCGCGGTGTTCGTCGTCGGCTACCTGGTCTACCTGGTACTGTTCTATGGCAGCCACCGGGCGCTTTACGACCTGGTGGCGCCGCTGCTGTTCCTTCTCGGCGCCGGGTTCGTGCAGATGGTGACGCGCCTGACGCTGTCGACGGCGCACGACGTGCAGCGCGTCGCGCTGCTCGAACACGAAAATATCACCGATGCGCTCACCGGGCTGCGCAACCGGCGCTTCCTCGACCTGCGCCTGGCCGAGGAGATGTCGCGCGCCGAGCGCTATCACGCGCCGGTTTCGGTGCTGCTGCTCGACATCGACCATTTCAAGAGCGTCAACGACACCTGCGGCCATGCGGCAGGCGACAAGGTGCTGGCGGAAGTGGCGCGCATCGTGCGCGACACGGTGCGCAAGACCGACCTCGCGGCGCGCTACGGCGGCGAGGAAATGGCGGTGATCGCGCCGCAAACGCCGCTCTCGACGGCGGTGATGCTCGCCGAGCGCCTGCGGCGCAACATCGAGACCAAGGCGTGCGCGGCGGTCCCCGAGGTCGCGACGCTCGGCCGCCCGATCACGGTGAGCATCGGCGTTGCCAAAAGCTCGAATCCGCCGGAATCGGCGAGCAAGCTGCTGTGGCGCGCCGACAGTGCGCTCTACGAGGCGAAAGGCGGCGGCCGCAACAAGGTGGTCGCCGATTCGCCGGAGGTGCCGAAGCCGGC
>MERE01000064.1 GCA_001771975.1 Betaproteobacteria bacterium RIFCSPLOWO2_02_FULL_68_150
ATGAGGCGGTCCTTGCGACGATCGCGGCGTGCACGCCAGCAGAGTTTGCCGCATCGCGGTAGGGGCGCCGCGCGCCGCGAGACCCCTTGTTCCAGCGGGATTCCGTAAGGTATATTTCACCGTTCGCCTGCCATTTTTGTGCAAAGCGGAATTTGTGGAAAATTCATAACAGGATCATGGCGTTGTCCGTGGAATGTCTTTCTTCGCCTGGCGCGCAAGGGCTGTATCACCCCCAGCATGAGCACGACGCCTGCGGCGTAGGATTTGTTGCGCATGTCAAAGGCAAGAAGACGCATGCGATAGTAGAGCAAGGGCTCACTGTCCTTAAAAACCTCACCCATCGTGGTGCGGTTGGATGGGATCCAAAGCTTTCCGATGGCGCTGGCCTGTTGATCCAGATTCCGGACCGGTTCTTGCGGGCCGAGATGGCCGCGCAGGGCGTGAATCTGCCGCCCGTCGGCCAATACGGCGTCGGGATGGTGTTCCTGCCCAAAGAGCCGGCGTCGAGGTTCGCCTGCGAGTACGAGTTGGAACGCGCGATCAAGGACGAAGGCCAAGTGCTTCTGGGCTGGCGCGACGTTCCGGTGGACAACTCGGACCTCGCCGAGCCGGCGCAAAAGCTCGAGCCGGCGATCCGCATGGTGTTCATCGGCCGCGGCAGGGACGTCACCGTCACCGACGGCCTGGAAAGAAAGCTCTACATCATCCGCAAGAGCGCCGGACACGCCATCCAGGCTTTGCGGCTCGCGCACGGCAAGGAATTCTACGTGCCGTCGATGTCGGCGCGCACGCTCGTCTACAAGGGCATGCTGCTGGCGTATCAGGTCGGGGAGTACTACCTCGATCTGAAGGACCCGCGACTGGAGTCGGCGCTGGCGATGGTGCACCAGCGTTTCTCGACCAATACGTTTCCTTCATGGGATCTCGCGCATCCGTTCCGCCTGATCTGCCATAACGGCGAGATCAATACGCTGCGCGGCAATGTCAACTGGATTCGCGCCCGCCAGGGCGCAATTTCCAGCCCGGTGCTGGGCGATGACCTGGGCAAGATCTGGCCTCTCATTTATGACGGACAGTCCGACTCGGCCTCGTTCGACAACGCGCTCGAGCTGCTCGTGATGGGCGGCTATTCGGTGGCGCACGCAATGATGATGATGATTCCCGAGGCCTGGGAAAATCACACCTTCATGGACCCGAGCCGGCGCGCGTTCTACGAGTATCACGCCGCCATGATGGAACCGTGGGACGGACCGGCTTCGATCGCGTTCACCGACGGACGCCAGATCGGGGCGACGCTCGATCGCAACGGGTTGCGACCCTCGCGCTACATCGTCACCGACGATGACCTGGTGATCATGGGTTCGGAGTGCGGCTGCCTGCCGCTCCCGGAAGAGCGCATCGTGAAGAAGTGGCGCCTGCAACCGGGCAAGATGTTTCTGGTCGATCTCGAGAAGGGCCGCATCGTCGATGATGGCGAACTCAAGGATTCGCTGGCCGGCGCGAGACCCTATGCCGAGTGGATCGAGCGCATCCGCGTCAAGCTCGATGACGTGGAAAGCGAGAAAACGCCGCCGTTCCGCTCGCCGGTCGGGTTGCTCGACCGCCAGCAGGCGTTCGGCTACACGCAGGAGGACCTCAAGTTCATCATGGCGCCGATGGCGGACAACGGCGAGGAGCCCGTCGGCTCGATGGGCAACGACTCGCCGCTCGCGGTGCTGTCGGACAAGAACCGGACCCTGTACCACTACTTCAAGCAGCTCTTCGCGCAGGTCACCAACCCGCCGATCGATTCGACCCGCGAAGAGCTGGTAATGTCGCTGGTATCGTTCATCGGTCCGAAGCCGAACCTGCTCGGCATCGACGAGATGAACCCGCCGCTGCGGCTCGAGGTCAGCCAGCCGGTGCTCGATTTCTTCGAAATGGAGAAGATCCGGCACATCGAGCGCTATACCGGCGGCAAGTTCCGCGCGCACGAACTCGATATCACCTATCCGGTGGCTTGGGGCAAGCAGGCGATCGAAGCGCGGCTGGCGTCGCTTTGCGCCCAGGCCGAGGACGCGGTGCGCAGCGGCTATTCGATCCTGATCGTGTCCGATCGAAACCTGGGCGTCGAGCGCGTTGCCATCCCCGCGCTGCTGGCGCTGTCGGCCATCCACCAGCATCTCGTGGGCAAGGGCCTGCGCACCAGCGCCGGCCTGGTGGTTGAGACCGGGTCGACGCGGGAAGTGCATCACTTCGCGCTGCTTGGGGGCTATGGCGCCGAGGCGGTGCATCCCTACGTCGCGCTCGAAACGGTGCTGGCCATGCGGCCGGATGACGCCGCGGCGCAGAGCAAGGCGGTCAGGAACTACGTCAAGGCGATCGGCAAGGGGCTGCGCAAGGTGATGTCGAAGATGGGCATCTCGACCTACATGTCCTACACCGGTGCGCAGATCTTCGAAGCCGTGGGACTGAAGCGTTCGCTGGTGGACAAGTACTTCACCGGCACGACGTCCTCGGTCGAGGGCATCGGCGTGTTCGAACTGGCCGAGGAGGCGATTCGGCTGCACCGCGCCGCATTCGGCGATGACCCGGTGTTGGCGCACGCGCTCGACGCGGGCGGTGAGTACGCCTGGCGCGTGCGCGGCGAAGAGCACATGTGGACGCCCGACGCGATCGCGAAGCTGCAGGCGGCGACGCGCCAGCAGTCGTATTCCACGTACCAGGAGTACGCGCAGATCATCAATGACCAGTCCACGCGCCACATGACGTTGCGCGGGCTGTTCGAGTTTCGCACCGATCGCGTCAAGCCGATCCTGCTGCAGGAGGTGGAGCCGGCGGCCGAGATCGTGAAACGCTTCTCGACCGGCGCCATGTCGCTCGGCTCGATCTCCACGGAGGCGCATACCACGCTCGCGGTGGCGATGAACCGCATCGGCGGCAAATCGAACACCGGCGAAGGCGGCGAGGACCGGCGGCGCTACGCCCCGGCAAAGGCCGGCGAGACACTGCGCTCGCGCCTGGGCGCGGGACGCGTCGAAGCCGACATTGCGCTGCGCGAGGGCGATACCCTCAAGTCGAAGATCAAGCAGGTGGCCTCGGGCCGCTTCGGCGTCACCGCCGAGTATCTGGCAAGCGCCGAGCAAATCCAGATCAAGATGGCGCAGGGGGCCAAGCCGGGCGAGGGGGGCCAGCTGCCCGGGCGCAAGGTCTCGGAATACATCGCCGAATTGCGCTACGCGACGCCGGGCGTGGAATTGATCTCGCCGCCGCCGCACCATGACATCTACTCGATCGAAGACCTCGCGCAGCTGATTCACGACCTGAAGAACGCCAATCCGACGGCTTCGATCTCGGTGAAGCTGGTGTCCGAGGTAGGCGTCGGGACGGTGGCGGCAGGCGTGTCCAAGGCGAAAGCCGACCATGTCACGATTTCCGGACACGACGGCGGCACCGGCGCATCGCCGTGGTCATCCATCAAGCACGCGGGCACGCCGTGGGAACTGGGCCTTGCCGAAACGCAGCAGACGCTCACCCTGAACCGGCTGCGCGGGCGCATCGCGGTGCAGGTGGATGGTCAGATCAAGACCGGGCGCGATGTCGTGATCGGCGCGATTCTCGGCGCTGACGAGTTCGGTTTTGCGACCGCGCCGCTGGTGGTCGAGGGTTGCATCATGATGCGCAAGTGCCACCTCAACACCTGTCCGGTGGGCGTGGCGACCCAGGATCCGGTGCTGCGCAAGCGCTTCGCCGGCAAGCCCGAGCATGTCGTCAACTTCTTTTTCTTCGTCGCCGAGGAAGTGCGCGAACTGATGGCGCAGCTGGGCATACGCCGCTTCGGCGACCTGATCGGGCGCGCCGATCTGCTCGACACCAGAAAGGGTATCGAGCACTGGAAGGCCAAGGGGCTCGATTTCTCCAGGGTTTTCGCCGTGCCCCAAGTGCCTGCCGGCGTCGCGCGCCATCACTGCGAGCGCCAGGATCATGGGCTGGAGAAAGCGCTCGACAACCGTCTCATCGAGCTGGCGCGTGCGGCGCTCGAGCGCGGCGAGAAAGTGAGGGTTGAAACCCCGATCCGGAACGTCAACCGCACCGTCGGCACGATGCTATCCTGGGAAATCGCCAAGCGCTACGGGCATGAAGGACTGCCCGAGGACACGATACATGTGCGCCTGGCGGGTTCCGCGGGACAGAGCTTCGGTGCGTTCCTTGCGCGCGGCGTCACGCTCGACCTGATCGGCGAGACCAACGACTATTGCGGCAAGGGGCTCTCGGGCGGCCGCATCTCGGTGCAACCCTCACCCAAGTTCCGTGGCGAACCGGGCGAAAACATCATCACCGGGAACGTCGTCTTGTATGGCGCCATCGCCGGCGAGGCGTACTTCCGCGGCGTCGCCGGCGAGCGCTTCGCGGTGCGCAATTCAGGCGCGCAGGCGGTGGTAGAGGGCGTGGGCGATCACGGCTGCGAGTACATGACCGGCGGCACGGTTGCCGTGCTCGGCCTGACCGGACGCAACTTTGCGGCCGGCATGTCGGGCGGAATCGCCTATGTCTATGACGTCGACGGCGATTTTGCGAGGCGCTGCAACACCGCGATGGTGGATTTCGAGCCGGTGCTCACCGAGAGCGAGCAGCAGGCGAAGGTCGCGCGCGATCTGTGGCATCTCGGCCGGTGCGACGAGTCCCTTCTCAAGGGCTTGATCGAGCGCCATGCCCGATCCACCGGCAGCAGCCGCGCCCACCGGATCCTCGAGAACTGGCCCGAGAACCGCGTGCGGTTCGTGAAAGTGTTTCCGAAGGAATATCGCCGCGCCCTGGGCGAGCTCGCGGCGGCGCACCGGAAAGCGGCGGCCTGAATGGGCAAAGTCACCGGATTTCTCGAGTTTCGGCGCCTCAAAGAGGCCTCCGAGCCGCCGGAGCAGCGCAAGAAGCATTACCGCGAATTCACCGCGCACCTGAGCGACGCCGAAGCCAAGATCCAGGGCGCGCGCTGCATGGACTGCGGCACGCCGTATTGCATGTCGGGCTGCCCGGTGAACAACATCATTCCGGACTGGAACGACCTCGTATTCCGGGAGAACTGGGAACGCGCCATCGAGGTGCTGCATTCGACCAATAACTTCCCGGAGTTCACCGGACGCGTGTGCCCGGCGCCGTGCGAGGAAGCCTGCACGCTGCGCATCAACAACGACCCGGTAGGAATCAAGTCGATCGAGCACGCCATTATCGACAAGGCCTGGGAAGCGGGATGGGTGCAGCCGCAACCCGCAGCGGCGAGCTCGGGCAGGCGCGTCGCCATCGTGGGCTCCGGGCCGGCCGGGCTCGCGTGCGCGCAGCAGCTCGCGCGCGCGGGCCACGCCGTCGTGGTGTTCGAGAAGAACGATCGCGTCGGCGGCCTGTTGCGCTATGGAATTCCCGATTTCAAGCTCGAAAAACGGTCGATCGACCGACGCGTCGAGCAGTTGCTTGCCGAAGGGGTCGAGTTCCGCGTCAATCAGGTAGTCGGGGCCGCACCGGTCGGCGCCGGCAACGCAGCGGCACAGGCGGTGGCTGCGCACGAACTCGTTGCCGACTTCGACGCCGTGGTGCTCGCCGGGGGGGCGGAACAACCGCGAGACCTCCCGGTTCCCGGGCGCGAACTGGGCGGAATCCATTTCGCCATGGACTTCCTGCCGCTGCAGAATCGCCGCGTTGCCGGCGACGCGAAAGTGACGCAGCTTTGGGCAAGCGGCAAGCACGTCGTCGTGATCGGCGGCGGCGATACCGGTTCCGATTGTATCGGCACCTCCAACCGGCATGGCGCGCGTTCGGTGACGCAGCTGGAGCTGCTGCCGATGCCGTCCGACCCGGAGCGCAATCCGGTCTGGCCGTACTGGCCGACGCGCCTGCGCACCTCGTCTTCGCACGAGGAAGGCTGCGAGCGCGACTGGTCGGTCGCCACCAAGGCGTTCGTCGGCGGCAGCGGAGCAGCGAGCGGCAAAGTCACTGCGCTCGAGCTGGTGAGGCTGGAATGGAGGGACGGCAGGATGAGCGAAATGCCCGGATCGGAGTTCACGCTGCCGGCCGATCTGGTGCTCCTCGCCATGGGGTTCGTGTCGCCGTGGCAATCGGTGTTGGATGCGTTTGGCGTCGACAAGGATGCTCGCGGCAACGCCAGGGCGACGACCGACGGTGCTGGCTGCTACGCCACCAGCGCAGCCAAGGTGTTCGCCGCGGGTGACATGCGGCGCGGGCAGTCGCTCGTCGTCTGGGCGATCCGCGAAGGACGTCAGTGCGCCCGCGCGGTGGACGAATTCCTCACCGGAGCATCGCTGCTTCCGCGCTGATTGGCACGCGTGTTCGCGATCGCCGACCGGGTGATCGAATCAGACCCGGACGCCGGTTGACAGAACACCGGCGCCGGTAGACCCTCGGCCCAAGGGGGAGGCAATGCACGCGCGGCGCCGCATCTACCGCAAGTATCTGGCGCTCATCATCGCGCTGGTCGCCGCCACGCTGGTGGTGAGCGGCGCGATCAGCACCTACTTCTCCTATCTCGAGACGCGCAACTCTCTCGTCGCCCTGGCACGCGAGAAGGCCGTTTCGGCCGCGGGCCGCATCGAGCAGTTCGTCAAAGAAATCGAGCACCAGATCGGCTGGACCGCGCTGCCGCAGATCGTGGAGGACGCCGACCCGAAGGCGCTGCGCCGCAACGACTACGACAAGCTCGGCCGCCAGGTGCAGGCGATCACGGAGGCGATCTACATCCACGCCAATGGATGCCTGCAGGTCGAATGGTCGCGGCTGAAGATCAACCGCATCGGCGAGTGCCTCGACGACCTGTCGAAGGATCCGCGTTTTCTCGGCGCACGCGGCGGCCAGGCGTATTTCGGGCCGGTGTATTTCCGCAAGGAAACCGAGCCGTACATGGCCATCGCGATGCGCGCCGGGCGCGAGGGCGCCGGGGTCACGGCGGTCGAGGTGAACCTCAAGTTCATCTGGGAGGTGATCCAGCGCATCAAGATCGGGGAGACGGGGCTCGCCTACGTCCTCGACCGGGACGGCAGCCTGGTGGCGCATCCGGACATCAGCCTGGTGCTGCAGAAGACCGATTTCTCGGCACTGCCGCAGGTCACGGCCGCACTGCAGGCGCCCCCGGTCGCTCCCGGCGAGACGCAGGAGGATCGCAGCATCCTGTCGGAGGCGCGCGATCGCGACGGCCGCTCCGTGCTGACTGCTTTCGCGCGCATCGAGTCGCTCGACTGGTACGTGTTCGTCGAGCAGGCGACGGCCGAGGCGTACAAGCCGCTCTATGCCTCGCTCGCCCGCAGCGGCGTCCTGCTGGTGGCGGGCCTGCTGCTGTCGATCCTGGTGGGCCTGATCTTCGCCCGCCGCATGACCAATCCGATCCGGGCGCTGCAGAACGGCGCCGCCGCGATCGGCTCCGGCAGGCTCGACCAGAGGATCGACGTCCACACCGGCGACGAGCTGCAGGACCTGGCGGAGCAATTCAACAAGATGGCCGCGGACCTGAAGGAATCGTATGCGGGCCTCGAGCGCAAGGTCGAGGAACGTACCGGCGAGCTGAAGCAGGCGCTCGAGTTCCAGGGCGCGAGCGGCGAAATTCTGTCGTCCATCAGCGGCTCGATCGCCGATACGCGGCCGGTGTTCGACGCCATCACACGCAATATCCTGCGGCTGTTCGGCGCGCGCTTCGCCGTGGTCCAGCTGCTGCGCGAGGGGAGGATCGAAATGGCCGCGCTTTCCGGCGAGGCCGGATTCGAGCGGCTCGGCGAGAACTACCCGCGGCCGCTGGACGACAGCACGGTCGGCGGACACGTCATGCGCTCGGGCAAGGTTTTGCAGTTGACGCCGGTCCTCGACAATTCCGCCGCGCCGCCCGCTACCGCCGCGTTTGCGCGAGATTTCGGATTCGATTCGCTGATCGCGGCGCCCATGCTGCGCGAAGACCGGGTGATCGGCGCCATCATCGCGGCGCGCCGCGATGCGCTGCCGTTCGACGACAAGCAGGTGGCGCTGATCAAGGCGTTCGCCGACCAGGCGGTGATCGCCATCGAGAATGCGCGTCTTTTCAACGAGACCCGCGAAGCGCTCGAGCAGCAGAAGGCCTCGGCCGAAGTGCTGGGCGCGATCAGCAGCTCGATCGCCGACACCCGGCCCGTGTTCGAGACGATCCTGGAACGCTGCGAGCGCCTGTTCGAAGGGAATCTGGTCGGCGTTACGCTGACCACAGACGACCTGCAGATCGATCTGGCGGCCTATCATGGCGACGGCCGCGACAAGCTCAAAGCCCTCTACCCGATGCCTCTCACGCACGAAAGCGGCTCCGGCAGCGCGATCCTCGACGCTGCCGTGAAGCATTACGCGGACACCGAGGCGGCGGGAGTTCCCGCGTATGTACGGGAAGGTACTCGAGCCCTCGGCATGCGATCGATCGTCTTTGCGCCGATGCTGTTCGAGGGCCGCGGCATCGGTGCGATCTGGGTCGGGCGCAAGTACGCCAGCCGCTTCAGCGACAAGCAGATCACGCTCCTCAAGACCTTCGCCGACCAGGCGGTGATCGCAATCCAGAACGCGCGCCTGTTCCGCGAGATCCAGGACAAGAGCCAGCAGCTCGAGATCGCCAATCGCCACAAGTCCGAGTTCCTCGCCAACATGAGCCACGAGCTGCGCACGCCGCTCAACGCCGTGATCGGTTTCTCGGAGGTGCTCGCGGAGCGCTACTTCGGCGAGCTGAACGAAAAGCAGATGGAGTACGTGAACGACATCCACTCCTCGGGCAGGCACCTGCTGGGGCTGATCAACGACATCCTCGATCTGTCCAAGATCGAGGCCGGCCGGATGGAGCTCGATCTGGCTGATTTCGATCTGCCGGCCGCGCTGCAGAACGCCATGACGCTGGTGAAGGAACGCGCGCAGCGCCACGGCATCGCGCTCAGCCTCGAAGTCGACCTGTCGCTCGGACTGGTGCGCGCCGACGAGCGCAAGTTCAAGCAGATCATGCTGAATCTCCTGTCCAACGCCGTGAAGTTCACGCCCGAAGGCGGCAAGGTGAGCGTCGCTGCGAAGCCGAACGGCGCCGGGGTCGAGGTCGCGGTGAGCGACACCGGCGTCGGCATCGCCCCCGAGGACCACGACGCGGTGTTCGAGGAATTCAAGCAGGTCGGGCGCGATTACACGCGCAAGGCCGAGGGCACGGGCCTCGGCCTGGCGCTCACCAAGCGCTTTGTCGAGCTGCACGGCGGCCAGATCCGCATCGCGAGCAGCCTCGGCAAGGGCGCCACCTTCACCTTCACGCTTCCCAACCGCCATGGCCAATGAACTGATCCTGATCGTCGAAGACAACGAGAAGAACCGCAAGCTCGCGCGCGACATCCTGCAGGTGAAGGGATACCGCACGATCGAGGCCGAGACCGCCGAAACCGGGCTCGAGATGGCGCCGAAGGAAAACCCGGACCTGGTGCTGATGGACATCCAGCTGCCGGGCATGAACGGCATCCAGGCGCTGAAAAAACTGCGCGCAAACGAGGCCACGCGCGCCATTCCGGTACTCGCCTTCACCGCCTCGGTGATGCCGCAGGACCGGCGCGAGATCATGGACGCGGGCTTCGACGGATTCGTCGCCAAGCCGGTCAACCTGAAGGAGTTCATCGCGGCGATTGCCAAGGCGCTGGGCAGCCACCCGGCCGGGGACGGCTGATGGCGCGCGCCGCGAAGATCCTGGTGATCGACGACACGCCGGCGAACGTCAAGCTCCTCGCCGACCTGCTCACGATCAAGGGTTACGAAGTCGCGACGGCAGCCAACGGCGAAGAAGGCCTGAAGCGGCTTGCCGAGCAGCGCCCCGACCTCGTGCTGCTGGATGTCATGATGCCGGGCCTGAACGGCTACGAGGTGTGCCGCGCGATCCGCGCCGACGCTTCCACCGGCGTGCTGCCGGTGGTGATGGTGACCTCGCTCGACCCGGCACAGGAGCGCATCAAGGGGCTCGAAGCCGGGGCCGACGATTTCCTCACCAAGCCGATCAATCAGGCCGAGCTGCTGGCGCGCGTGAAATCACTGCTTCGCATCAAGTCGCTCTACGACCAATTGGGCGAACTGAACGCCAACCTCGAGCAGCGCGTCGCCGAACAAGTGGCGGCGCTGGACCGGTTCGCGCGCCTCAAGCGCTTCGTCTCGCCGCGCATCGGCGATCTGATCCTCTCCGGGGAAGTCGACGATCCGCTGAAGACGCACCGGCGCGAAATCACCGTGGTGTTCACCGATCTGCGCGGCTTCACCACCTTCAGCGAGACTGCCGAGCCCGAGGAAGCGATGGACGTGCTGCGCGCGTACCACGCCGAGCTGGGCCGCATCGTCATGGCGCACGAGGGCACGATCGAGCATTTTGCCGGCGACGGCGTGATGATCCTGTTCAACGACCCGATTCCGGTGGGCGAGCACGAGCTTGCCGCGATCCGCATGGCCCTCGAGATGCGCCTGGCGGTGGAAGCGCTCGGCGTTAGCTGGAAAAAGCGCGGCTACGACCTCGGCTTCGGCGTCGGCATCGCCAACGGCTACGCCACGCTTGGCGCGATCGGCTTCGATGACCGGCGCGACTATGGCGCCATCGGCCCGGTGACCAACCTGTCGGCGCGCCTGTGCAGCGAGGCCAAGGCCGGTCAGATCCTGATCTCGCAGCGCCTCTACGGCAAGGTCGAGGAGCGCGTGCAGGCCGAAAGCGTGGGCGAACTGTCCCTGAAGGGCATCCTGCGCACCGTAAGCGCGTACAACGTCGTCGCCTTGCGCGACTGACGCGCGCCGCGCTCGCTCAGCGCGTGGCGTCGTCGCCCGACTTCTGCGCGCGCTGCTGCATTTGCTGCGTTGCCTGATCGATTTTTTGCTGCGCGCGGTCAAGCGATTTCTTCGCCTCTTCCAACTCCTTGGCCTTGATACTGGCGGCGGTGGCGGCGGTACTGGCGGTCTCGACGCCGCAGCCGGCGAAAGCGGCGATGGCGATGACCAATAGCAGGTTCTTCATGATGCCTCCGGGGTATGCGGCCCTAGGGACATTCTCCCATTGCCAGCGCAGCAAATGAAGCCAGCCAGTGTTCGCCGGCGTAATCGCCGCCCACCGCCTGTGGCAGGGCCGTGGCGAAATGGCGTTCCGCGGCCGCCTGATAAGCTGCGCGGCGCGCGTCGCCAGCGGGCCATGTCGCGGCCAGCCGCACGAAGCACCAGGCGCGCGATAGCGCGAGACCGTCGAGATGGGCCTGCTTGGCATCGCTGCGATCGGCCACCAGCGGTGGTGCGTCGAGGGGGCCCAGGTCCGCGGGCAGAAAAGCCCCCAGCCAGACGCGAAACGCGGCGGCCGGCAGGACCTCGCGCATCAAGGTCGCTTCGACGAGCGCGGGCGACAGAAAATCGTCCAGCGAGGGCTCATACGCCACGGGCGCGTCGCGATCGGAGGCGTACCAGCGGCGCGCCGCTTGCTCGATAGCGGCGGCAAGCGCGTGGTCGCCGGCGCGGCGTGCGTAATCGAGGGCGAGCAGCGACGCGAACGCGGTATTGCCGTGGCTGCCGCTGCGAACGGGGTAGGGTGCTGCGCAGACCTGAGTACGAAAGCGAGCCGCGATGAGACCGGCAAGCGGCGCCACGGCCCGCGTCCAGGGGTCGTTCTTCAGGCGCGTGAGCTCCGCCAGCAACTCGAGCAGCCAGCCCCAGCCATAGGGACGCTCGAAGGTCCGAGCGGCAGGTGAATCGAAGTAGGCCAGCTCCCCCGCCATGGCCTGCGGCGCAAGTTGCAGGTCGAGCCGGGCCCCGATGTCATCCGCCTCCGGCAACGCCGGGTGCAGGCGCAGCAGCCGGGCAAGCAGCCAGTGCATGTGCACCGCAGAGTGCCAGTCGTAGCTGCCGAAGAACACGGGATGGATTCGCCGTGGCGTCAGCTCGCCGGGCGGGGCGAGCAGCAGGTGGTCCAGCTTGCGCGGATATTCTCGCGCCACGTTGGCGAGCGCGACACGCGCAAACGCACTCGCTTCGGCCTGCCTCAGCAAGGTCATGACGTGAAACGCATTCAGCTAAAATCGACACCATACCCCATGTCCCTCGAAGTGATCGTCCTCGCAGCCGGGCAGGGAAAGCGCATGCATTCTGCGCTGCCCAAGGTACTGCACCGCCTCGCCGGCCAGCCCTTGCTCGCGCATGTGCTGGCGGCGGCGCGGGCGCTCGCGCCGCGGCGTATCGTCGTCGTGCACGGTCATCTTGGCGGCGAACTGCGCTCGGCGTTTGCCGATCTGCGGGTCGAATGGGTCGAGCAGGCCGAGCAGCTCGGAACCGGCCACGCGGTCATGCAGGCGCTGCCGCACGTTGCTGCCGATGCCGAGGTACTCGTGCTGTATGGCGACGTGCCGCTGGTGCGCGCCGACACCCTGCGGCGCCTCGCGGATGCGGCGCGCGGCGGGCTTGCGATTCTGACCGCCGACGCGCCCGATGCGGCGGGCTACGGCCGCATCGTTCGTTCTGCCGGCGGCCGGGTCGAGCGCATCGTCGAGCACAAGGATGCGAGCGACGAGCAGCTCGCGATCCGCGAAGTGAATGCGGGATTTCTTGCTGCGAAGGCTTCGCGGCTCGGCGCGTGGCTCGCCAAGGTGAAGAACCGCAACGCGCAGCGGGAGTATTACCTCACCGATGTGGTCGCGCATGCGGTCTCCGAGGGCGTCGTGGTGAGCGCTGTCAAGGCGGCCGACTGGCACGAGGTGACCGGGGTCAATACGCATCACGATCTGGCCATCCTGGAACGTGCATTTCAGAACGCGGGCGCCAAGCGGCTGCTCGAAGCGGGCGTGGCGCTCGCCGACCTGCGGCGCATCGACGTGCGCGGCGACCTCGAATGCGGGCGTAACGTCTCGATCGACGTCAACTGCGTCTTCGAGGGCAGGGTGCGCCTGGGCGATGGCGTGAAGATCGGTCCCAACTGCGTGCTGCGCGACGTTGCGGTTGCCGCCGGGAGCGAGATCCATGCGTTTTCCCTGCTGGAGAACGCCGAGGTCGGGGCACGCTGCCGCATCGGGCCCTACGCGCGGCTGCGCCCGGGTGCGAGCCTTGCCGAGGAGGTGCATATCGGCAATTTCGTCGAGGTGAAGGCGAGCCGCTTCGGCGCCGGGTCGAAGGCGAATCATCTTGCCTACATCGGCGATGCCGAGGTCGGCGCACGCGTCAACATTGGCGCCGGCACCATCACCTGCAACTACGATGGCGCCCGCAAGCACCGCACCGTGATCGAGGACGACTGCTTCATCGGTTCGGACACGACGCTGGTGGCGCCGGTGCGGCTCGCGAAGGGCTCGTACATCGGCGCCGGCTCGACCATCAGCAAGGACACGCCGGCCGGGGAGCTGACCGTGGCGCGCGCGCGCCAGATCACGGTGCCGCGCTGGAAACCACCGAAGAAGGATTGAGGCCATGTGCGGCATCGTGGGGGCGGCTGCGCGGCGCGACATCATTCCGGTCCTGCTCGAGGGCCTGCGGCGGCTCGAATACCGGGGCTACGACTCCTGCGGCGTGGCGGCGCTGCATCACGGGGCGCTCGCGCGCGTGCGCAGCGTGGCGCGCGTCGCCGACCTCGCCGGACAGGTCGCCTCGCAAGCGCTTGCCGCGGAAACCGGTATCGCGCACACGCGCTGGGCGACGCACGGCGCACCGCTCACGCACAACGCGCATCCCCTGTTCTCGCGCGGCGAGATCGCGCTGGTGCACAACGGCATCATCGAGAACTTCGAGGAGTTGCGCGACGAGCTGAAGGCTCGAGGGTACGCGTTCGAGAGCCAGACCGATACCGAGGTGATCGCGCACCTGGTGCACAGCCTCTACGCGGGCGATCTGTTCGACGCAGTGCGCCGGGCGGCGAAGCGGTTGAGCGGCGCCTACGCCATCGCGGTGATGAGCGAGCGCGAGCCGCACGTGGTGGTGGGCGCGCGCGCCGGCAGCCCGCTCGTGGTCGGCGTCGGCGACGGCGAGATGTTCCTTGCCTCCGACGCACTTGCGCTCGCCGGCACGACCGAGCGCATCGCCTGTCTCGAGGAAGGCGACGTGGCCGAGATCCGGCTCGACGGCTATCGCGTGCTCGACCAGGCTGACCGGCCGGTGAAGCGTGAAGCGCGCATCGTCAAGGCTGGTAGCAGCGCGGTCGAGCTGGGACCGTACCGGCACTTCATGCAGAAGGAAATCTTCGAGCAGCCGCAGGCGGTAGCCGACACGCTGGAGGGCGTCGAGTCGGTGGCGCCGGCGCTTTTCGGCGAAGGCGCCGCTGCAGCGCTGCAGCGGGTCAAATCAGTGCTGCTGCTCGCTTGCGGCACGAGCTACTACGCCGGGCTCACGGCCAAGTGCTGGATCGAATCGCTGGCGCGACTGCCGGTGCAGGTCGAGATCGCAAGCGAATACCGCTACCGCGACAGCGTGCCGGATCCGGATGCGCTGGTGGTGGTGGTGTCGCAATCGGGAGAAACCGCCGATACGCTGGCGGCCTTGCGCCACGCACGCACGCTGGGTCAGCCGAATACGCTCGCGATCTGCAACGTCGCCACCAGCGCCATGATGCGCGAGACGCAACTCGCGTTTCTCACCCATGCAGGCGTGGAAATCGGCGTTGCGTCGACCAAGGCGTTCACGACGCAACTGGTGGCGCTGTTTCTGCTCGCGATGACGCTGGCGAAGCTGCGCGGCCGCCTGTCGGTCGATGAAGAGCAGCAGCATTTGCGGCGCCTGCGGCATCTACCCAAGGCGCTCGGCGCGGCGCTCGCCCTGGAAACTCAGGTGATGGCGTGGTCGGAACGCTTCGCCGCCAAGGAGCACGCGCTCTTTCTCGGCCGCGGGCTGCACTACCCGATCGCGCTCGAAGGGGCGCTCAAGCTGAAGGAGATCTCCTACATCCACGCCGAGGCCTACCCGGCGGGAGAACTCAAGCACGGGCCGCTCGCGCTCGTCACCTCGGAGATGCCGGTGGTGACGGTGGCGCCGAACGATGCGCTGCTGGAGAAGCTCAAGTCGAACATGCAGGAAGTGCGCGCGCGCGGCGGCGAACTCTACGTGCTGACGGACGCCGAAACGCGCATCGCAGGTTCCGAAGGGATCAATGTGATCCGCCTGCCGGAGCATTACGGGCTGCTGTCGCCGATCCTGCACGTGGTGCCGCTGCAATTGCTGGCGTATCACACGGCGCTCGCGCGCGGCACGGATGTGGACAAGCCGCGGAATCTCGCCAAGTCGGTGACGGTAGAGTAGCGTGCGGTCCGTCGCATGGAGCAGTCTCGTTGCGTTCGTGCTGAGCCTCAGCACGCCTGCGCGCGCAGCCGATTCAGGTGAGCGCAATCTCCAGATCGATGCAATCGTGGCTGCGGTATCGCAGGAGAGGATCGAGGCCCGGATCCGGAAACTGGCATCGTTTTACACCCGCCACACGCTCTCGCAGACGGATTCCGACACGCGCGGCATCGGCGCCGCGCGCCGCTGGATCCATGCCGAACTGGCGGAATGCGCGCGTGCGACCGGGGGGCGGATGCAGGTCGCATTCGACGCCTACATCGAGCCGCCGGGCAGACGGTTGCCGGAGGCGGTGGAAATCGTGAATGTCGTCGCGACGCTCCCCGGCGCCCAAGCCGAGGCGCAGAAACGCATCTACGTCGTCAGCGGGCATTACGACTCGCGCGTATCAGATGTCATGGACGCCGAATCCTTTGCCCCCGGAGCCAATGACGACGCCTCCGGCGTGGCAGCCGTGATGGAACTCGCTTGCGTCATGGCGGCGCACCGCCTGGACGCCACGGTCGTCTTCATGGCCGTGGCCGGCGAGGAGCAGGGCCTGCTCGGCGCCGCTCACTGGGCGGAGGTGGCGCGCAAGAACGGACTTGCAATCGCCGCGATGATCACGAACGACATCATTGGCAGCCCGACCGCGAGCGACGGCCGCCGCAACGAGCGCAGGGTGCGGTTGTTCGCGAACGGTCTGCCGGCGCTGCTGGCTGCTTCGCAGCGGCATGCGAACGCGTTCGCGCAGCGCGCCCGCAGGGAGCTTGACGCCATCGCCCGCTCGGGCGGCGAGGCCGACACGCCGACGCATCAGCTCGGCCGGCACCTCAAGGAGACCGCAGAGCGTTACCTGCCCGGTTTCACCGTCGATCTGATCCCGCGTCCCGATCGCTTCCTGCGCGGCGGCGACCACCTGCCTTTTCTGGAGCGCGGGTATGCCGCCGTTCGCTTCACCGAGCCGGCGGAAGATTACCGCCATCAGCACCAGGACGTGCGCGAGGAAAAGGGCGTCCGGTTCGGCGATCTGCCGGAGTTCGTCGATTTCGCCTACGTTGCCCAGGTGGCGCGCGCGAACGCGGCGGGATTG
>MERE01000065.1:0-6641 GCA_001771975.1 Betaproteobacteria bacterium RIFCSPLOWO2_02_FULL_68_150
TCGTCCAGCCGGCCCTTGTCGCTGCGCATCCACTGCCAGATCTGCGAGCGCGAGATCTCCGCCGTGGCGGCGTCTTCCATCAGGTTGAACACCGGCACGCAGCCATTGCCCGCGAGCCAGGCGCCGAGATACTGGATGCCGACCGAGATGTTGTTGCGCAACCCCGCCTCGGTGATCGGCCCCTCGGGCCGGAAATCGAGCAGATCGCCGGCCGTGACGTTGACATCGGGGCGCTGGCGCTGGTACTGGTTGGGCTGCGGCATGTGCTCGTCGAACACGGCTTTGGCGATCGGCACCAGGCCCGGATGGGCGACCCAGGTGCCGTCGCAACCGTCGCTGACCTCGCGCAGCTTGTCCTGGCGCACCTTCTCCAGAGCGGCGTCGTTGGCCGACGGATCGTTCTTGATCGGAATCTGCGCCGCCATGCCGCCCATCGCCGGCGCGCCGCGCCGGTGGCAGGTCTTCACCAGCAGCAGCGCGTAGGCGCGCATGAACGGCGCGGTCATGGTGACCTGCGATCGGTCGGCGAGGCAGAAATTGCGGTTGGCGCGGAATTTCTTGATGCACGAAAAGATGTAGTCCCAGCGGCCGATGTTGAGGCCCGCGCAGTGGTCCTTCAGCTCCCACAGAAACTCGTTCATCTCGAACGCGGCGAGCACCGTCTCGATCAGGCAGGTCGCCTTGATCGTGCCGTGCGCCACGCCAAGCTCCTGCTGCGCCAGGCTGAAGACGTCGTTCCACAGCCGCACCTCGAGGTGCGACTCCAGCTTCGGCAGGTAGAAATACGGCCCGCTGCCGCGCGCCACCAGTTCTCTCGCGTTGTGAAAAAAATAGAGCGCGAAGTCGAAGATCCCGCCGGCCACGGGCTGGCCGTCGATCAGCACATGCCGTTCATTCAGGTGCCAGCCGCGCGGCCGCGGAATCAGCACGGCCGTGCGCTCGCCGAGCTGGTAGCGCTTGCCGCCCTGCTCGAAGGTGATCGTGCGGCGCACGGCGTCGCGCAGATTCAGCTGCCCGTCGACCATGTTGAACCAGGTGGGGCAGTTGGCGTCCTCGAAATCGGCCATGAAGGTGGCGGCGCCCGAATTGAGCGCGTTGATCACCATCTTGCGGTCGGTCGGGCCGGTGATCTCGACGCGACGGTCGAGCAGGTCGCGCGGCTGCGGCGCGATGCGCCATTCGGTATCGCGGATCTGCTTCGTCTCGGGCAGGAAATCGGGCAGGCCGCCGGCGTCGAACTGCCTCTGTCGCGCGGCGCGCGCCGCGAGCAGCTCGCGGCGGCGCGGCTCGAAGGCGCGGTGCAGGCGCGCCACCAGCGCGAGCGCCTCGGGAGTGAGAACCTGATCGAACCCTGGCGCCAGCGCGCCGCTGATCTGCATGCCCGTTGGCAGGGAAAGGCCCATCGGAGAATCTCGATTGCGGGACGAAAGGGCGAATGTTAGTCGATATTCCCGGCCGGTTTCGTGGCCAGGATCAAGAAAATCGAGCGGCCGCGAACCTCGCCTTGATGCGCGCCGCTGGCGGCCGTGCTACGGACTGCCCTCGCCCTCCGTCCCGATGCCAAGCTCCTGGATCTTGCGCGTAATGGTGTTGCGCCCCATGCCGAGCAAAGCAGCCGCCTCGACGCGCCGGCCGCCGGTGCGTGCGAGCGCCTTGCGGATCAGCGCGCGCTCGAATTCGCGCGTCAGCTCCTCCAGCATGCCGCTGGCGCCGCACGCCAGGCGCCGCTCCACCTCGTGTTCCAAAGCGGCGACCCAGTGGGTCGGCGCCGCCGCGATCTCACCGCGCACCTCCACCGGCAGGTCGGCCAGCCCGATCACCTGCCCGGGCGCCATCACCGTCAGCCAGTGGCACAGATTCTCGAGCTGGCGCACGTTGCCCGCAAACGCGAAGCGCGCCAGGTGCGCGAGCACCTCGTCGGACAGGCGCTTGGCCTCGGTGCCGAGTTCGCGCGCACTGCGCGCGAGGAAATGGCGCGCGAGCAGCGGGATGTCCTCGGCGCGCTCGCGCAGCGCCGGCATGCGCAGGCGGATCACGTTCAGCCGGTGGAACAGATCCTCGCGGAAGCCGCCCTCGCGCACGCGTTGCTCGAGATCCTGGTGCGTGGCCGCGATCACGCGCACATCGGCGCGCAGCGGCTGGTGCCCGCCGACACGATAGTAGGTGCCGTCGGACAGAACGCGCAGCAATCGAGTCTGCAGCTCGGCCGGCATGTCGCCGATCTCGTCGAGGAACAGCGTTCCGCCTTCGGCCTGCTCGAAGCGTCCGCGGCGCAGCTGCTGCGCGCCGGTGAAGGCGCCGCGCTCGTGGCCGAACAGCTCCGACTCGAGCAGGTCGCGCGGCATGGCGGCCGTGTTGATGGCGACGAACGGCTTGGCGGCACGCGCCCCATGGCGGTGCAGGGCGCGCGCGACGAGCTCCTTGCCGGTGCCCGATTCGCCCGTGATCAGCACCGTGGCGCTGGATTGCGACAACCGCCCGATGGCGCGGAACACCTCCTGCATCGCGGGCGCCTGCCCCAGGATTTCGGGCGACGCCGCCGCCGGCTCGAGCACCGCCTCTACGCGCAGGCTCTCCTCGAGCGCGCGGCGAATCAGCGCCACCGCCTGGTCGACGTCGAACGGTTTGGGCAGATACTCGTAGGCGCCGCCATGGAACGCCGCCACGGCCGAATCCAGGTCCGAATATGCTGTCATGATGATGACCGGAACCGCGGGATGTTTCTGCTTCATCGCGCGCAGCAACTCGATGCCCGAGGCGCCCGGCATGCGGATGTCCGAGACCAGCACCTGCGGCGCGCCCTGCGCCAGCGCGTCGAGCGCCTCGTGCGCGGAGGCGAACGAGCCGAAGGCGATGCCCTCGCGGCCGAGTGCCTTTTCGAGCACCCAGCGGATGGAGCGGTCGTCGTCGACGACCCAGACCGGTTTCATGTCAGCGGTAGCAGGATCCTGAACACCGTGCGCCCCGGACGGCTGTCGCATTCGATCACGCCGCCGTGGTATTGAACGTAGGTTTGCGCGAGCGAAAGCCCGAGTCCGCTGCCGCCTTCGCGCGCCGATACCAGCGGGTTGAAGATCCGTTCGCGGATCTCCGCCGGCACCCCGGGTCCGTCATCGATCACATGCAATTCTAGTGCCAGCTTGTGCCGATGCCGCGCGATCGTGATCTGGCGCGCGACCCGCGTACGGAAAATGATGCTGCCGCGCCGGCCCGGCCGGTTCGCCTCCTGCGCGAACGCCTGGGCGGCGTTGCGCGCCACGTTGAGCAGCGCCTGGATGAGCTGCTCGCGGTCGCCGACCAGGTCCGGCACGCTGGGATCGTAGTTGCAGAGGATCGATACCCCCTGCGAGAACTCGGCCAGCACCAGATTGCGCACCCTTTCCAGCACTTCGTGGATATTGAGGCGCGCCGGTTGCGGCGCGCGATGCGGCGTCAGCAGCCGGTCCATGAGCGCCTGCAGGCGGTCGGCCTCGCTGATGATGACCTGGGTGTATTCGCGCAGCTCGGGGCGGTCGAGTTCGCGTTCCAGCAACTGCGCCGAGCCGCGCAGGCCGCCCAGCGGGTTCCTGATTTCGTGCGCCAGGTTGCGGATCAACTCGCGGCTCGCCGCCTGCTGGTCGATGAGGCGCTCTTCGCGCTCGATGCGCAGCAGCTCTCCGATCGGGCGCAGCTCGGCCACCAGCGGAGCGTCCGCGGAATCGGTGCACGCGACCACGCAGGCGAGCGGCAGCGGCTCCTCTCCGGGACGTTCGTAGTTCAGATTCTGGGCGGCGTATTCCCAGCGCGCCTGCAGCGCATCGCCAAGCGCCCGTTCCAGCACCGCGCGCTCCGCGAACAGCGACGGAAATTGCTGCCCGAGGAGATTGCGCGAGGCAATCGCAAGCAGGTGCTCCGCGGCCGGGTTGGCATAGCGCACGCGCAGGCGCTCGTCGAGCGCGAGCACGGCCGTGGCGAGAAGCTCAAGCCCGGCGTAGCGGCCGGTCATGGCACGGCGTCTCCCCTCAGCGATAGAGGTTGGACAGCTCGCGCTTCAGCGCTTCGATGTTCTTGCCGTGGACTTCGACCGCATCGCGATAAGGTCGCAGCCGCTCGAGCACCCTGGCGTAGTTCTTCTCGTCGCCGCTGCGGATGGCCTCCTGCTCGGCGAGCTTGCGCTGCGCGGCCGCCAACAGATCCTGCTCCTGCGCCAGCTCGCGCTCCAGTGTCTGGCGCTGTTTCTCGCGCGCCGCGCTGCGGTCGTTGACGGATTCCTTGGGAAAGCTCGACGGCGATGACGCCTTGGCGGCCGGCTTGCCAGGCGCTGGAACCACCGTCACGCGCTGCCGTTGCACGACCTTGCACTCCTTGTCGAGCGTATCTTCCTTCAGGCTCGTGAGCAGGGTCTTGCCGCTCTTGTCCCTGCAGCTCCAGATGGTCTGCTCGACCGTCTGCTGGGCGTGCGCCGGACCCGCAAGGAAGGCGGCAAGCAGCGCAAGGCGCACGGTCGGGTGCATCGGTCGGGGATTCATCCGGGTTGAGCAAACCAAGTCTATGCCACGCCTTGTCGATTGGGCAATCCGCGTGCGCCAAAAGCCGAGGGCGGGTTGCCCCGCCCTCGGATCAACGCACCACTGCCGCTTCAGGACTACGAGCTGTAGTACATGTCGAATTCGACCGGGTGGGTGGTCATGCGGAAGCGGGTCAGTTCCTCTTCCTTGAGCGCGATGTACGAGGCGAGGAAATCGCCGTCGAACACGCCGCCCTTGGTGAGGAACGCCTGGTCCTTCTTCAGGTAATCGAGCGCCTCTTCGAGCGAGGCGCAGACCTGCGGAACCTTGGCGGCCTCTTCGGGCGGCAGGTCGTACATGTTCTTGTCGATCGGGTCCCCTGGGTGGATCTTGTTCTGTATTCCGTCCAGCCCGGCCATGAGCATCGCGGCAAAGGCGAGGTAGGCATTGGCAGTCGGGTCCGGGAAGCGCACTTCGACGCGGCGCGACTTCGGGCTCGAGACATACGGTATGCGGCAGGCCGCGGACCGGTTGCGCGCCGAGTACGCCAGATTGATCGGCGCTTCGAAGCCCGGCACCAGGCGCTTGTACGAGTTGGTACCCGGGTTGGTGATCGCATTCAAGGCCTTGGCGTGCTTGATGATGCCGCCGATGTAATGCAGCGCGAATTCCGACAGTCCCGCGTAGCCGTTGCCGGCAAAGAGGTTCTGGCCGCCCTTCCACACCGACTGGTGCACGTGCATTCCCGAGCCGTTGTCACCGACGATCGGTTTGGGCATGAAGGTCGCGGTTTTGCCGTAGGAATGCGCCACGTTCCACACCGTGTACTTGAGAATCTGCATCCAGTCCGCGCGTTGCACCAGCGGCGCGAAGCGCGTGCCGATCTCGTTCTGGCCTGCGGCCGCGACTTCGTGATGGTGCACCTCGACTTCCACGCCCTGCTGCTCGAGCGCGAGGCACATCGCATCGCGGATGTCGTGCAGGGTGTCGGTCGGCGGCACGGGGAAGTAGCCCCCCTTGACCGGTGCGCGGTGTGCCATGTTGCCCGACTCGTAGTCGACGCCCGTGGACCAGGGCGCCTCTTCGGACTTGATCTTGACCGAGCAACCCGACATGTCGACGTTCCACGTCACGCCGTCGAAGATGAAGAATTCCGGCTCGGGTCCGAAATAGGCCACCTCACCCAGGCCGGTGGACTTGAGGTAGGCCTCGGCGCGCTTGGCGATGCCGCGCGGGCAGCGGCTGTAGGGCTTGCCGTCGGCGGGCTCGATCACGTCGCAGTTGATGTTGAGCACGGCCTCGTCGGTGAACGGATCCATGCGCGCCGTTTCCGGGTCCGGAATCAGAAGCATGTCGGAGGCCTGGATCCCCTTCCAGCCGGCAATCGAAGAGCCGTCGAAGGCGTGGCCTTCTTCGAATTTGCTCTTGTTGAACTGGCGCGCGGGCACCGTCACGTGCTGCTCCTTGCCGCGCGTGTCGGTGAAGCGCAGGTCCACGAATTTCGCTTCCTTGTCCTTGACCAATTTCAAGACGTCATCGGGCGTCATCGCCATCGTCGGGTCTCCTGAGTGGATGAATTCGAATACGGGCCGGTTGCGGCGGCTGGGCGCGGTGACCGGAGCAGAATCCGTGCCACAAGCCGGAACCCCAGCCGGCCCCTGTACCGGTGGAGTGCCGCGCATTTTAGCTCAGCGCAGCGCACAGTGTGGGTGCAATTTTGGTGGTACGTGCACCGGATTCGTGCACCGGGGGATGCGTCTCGCCGTCCGTATAATCGTGAGAAGCCGATGAGCGAAATCGAGACCATCCGTCAGGCCGCCCATGAGCGGGGGCGGCAACTCAATCTGCCTTATGCGGGTGCCCTGCGCCCGCAGGAAGCCTTCCGTTTGATCCAGGCCGGAGCCCGCCTCGTCGACGTTCGCACGCAAGCCGAGCTGTACTGGGTTGGCCAGGTGCCCGGCGCGCTATGGGTGGAATGGAACGGCTACCCCGGCGGTGTGCCGAACCGCGATTTTGTCGGCCAGCTCGCCGCGCTTGCCGACAAGGGCGAGACGCTGCTTTTCTTGTGCCGCTCGGGGAATCGTTCGCATTTTGCGGCTGGCGTGGCGACGCAGGCCGGCTGGCGCGAATGCTACAACGTGCTCGAGGGCTTCG
>MERE01000065.1:6663-7908 GCA_001771975.1 Betaproteobacteria bacterium RIFCSPLOWO2_02_FULL_68_150
TGCTCGAGGGCTTCGAGGGCGACCGGGACGCGAGCCAGCACCGCGGCAGCATGAACGGCTGGAAGGCGGCCGGCCTGCCCTGGGTGCAGGGCTAGGGACTCCAGTCGACCCAGCCGTAGTGCGCGGTGAGCAGAACCACTGCGCCGAAGGCGATCCGGTACCAGGCAAACGGCCGGAAGTCGTGCGTTGCGACGTAACGGATCAGCCAGCGCACGCACAGGAACGCCGCGCTGAATGCTGCCGCGAAACCCACCGAGAACAGCGGCACGTCGCTTGCAGAAAACAGCGCGCGGTGCCTCCAGAAATCGTAGGCGCCGGCCGCCATCAACGTCGGCACCGCGAGGAAGAAAGAGAATTCCGTGGCGGCGCGGCGCGACAGCCCGAACAGCATCCCCCCGATGATCGTGGCGCCGGAGCGCGAGGTCCCGGGGATCAGCGCGAAGGCCTGTGCGACCCCGACCTTGAGCGCATCGAGCCAACTCATCGCGTCCACCTCGCGCACCCGCACCTTGCGATCGCCGCGGTCCACCCAAAGGATGATCATCCCTCCGGCGATGAAGGCGACGGCCACCGGCATCGCCTTGAACAGTTGCGCCTTGATGAGCGAGCCGAACGCGAGCCCCAGCACCGCGGCGGGCACAAACGCGATCCCGAGGTGCAGCCAGAAGCGCTGCGCGGCGCGTTCGCTCAGAAGCCCTGCCAGCGCGCGACCGAAGCGCGCGCGGTATTCCCACAGCACCGCGAGCATCGCGCCAGTCTGGATCACCAGCTCGAACACCTTGCCGCGCGCGTCGTTGAAGCCCAGCAGGTCGCCGGCCAGGATCAGGTGCCCGGTGCTCGAAACCGGCAGGAACTCGGTCAGCCCCTCGATGATGCCGAGGATCAGCGCGTGCGCGAGGGAGGTCTCGCTCACCGTGCGGCTTCCAGAAACGCACGGATCGAGGACCAGTATCCGGCCGCACCGTCGGTGCTGTTGTGGTTCGCTCCGGCCAGCACGACCCGGCGTTTCGGCCCGCCCCACGCCGCGAACAGGCGCTCCGCGTGCACCGCCGGAATCACGTCGTCGCGTTCCGCAATGAAACAGAGCAGCGGTGCCGTCATCGCGGGTGCGTGTGCGATCGAATCGAAGCGGTGTTTGAGCAGCCAGTCCACGGGGAGGTAAGGGTAGTAGTGCTTCGCCACCGCCGCCAGGCTGTCGAACGGACTGACCAGCACCAGTCCGCGCAGCGGCCGCGCAGCGGCCAG
>MERE01000066.1 GCA_001771975.1 Betaproteobacteria bacterium RIFCSPLOWO2_02_FULL_68_150
AGCATGCGCGTGAGCGCGGTGCAAGTCTGCCCGGAATTGAGGTAGCAGCCGCCGACCGTGGACTTGACCGCGCTCGCCAGATCGGCATCGTCGAGGATTACCGACGCCGACTTGCCGCCGAGTTCGAGCGCGAGCCGTTTCACGGTCTGCGCAGCCACTTCGGAGATGCGTTTGCCGGCGCGCGTCGAGCCGGTAAATGAGATCATGTCCACCATCGGGTGGCCCACCAGCGCTTCGCCTACCGTAGGACCGAATCCCGTGACCAGATTGAATACGCCCTTGGGCAGGCCCGCCGCATGCATCACTTCGGCGAGGATGAAGGCGTTGAACGGTGCCACTTCGGAGGGCTTCAGCACCACCGTGCACCCGGCTGCGAGCGCCGGCGCGACCTTGAGCGCGATCTGGTGCAACGGGTAATTCCACGGCGTGATCGCCCCCACCACGCCGACCGGCTCGCGTACCACCACGGAGTTCCCGACCCGCTCCTCGAACTTGAACTCGCGGGCGATGCGCGCGTAGTTGGCGAAATTGGCAATCGGCAAGCCGGCCTGGATGCGCGCCGACATCTTGATCGGCATGCCGACTTCCTGCGCGATGGTCTTCGCCAGCTCTTCGGCGCGCGCCTTGAGTCCGTCGGAAACCTTCTGCAGGAACTCGGCGCGCTGCGCCACCGGCAGCGCGCTCCAGCCCGGCAGAGCATCGCGCGCCGCGCTGACCGCGGCTTCGATGTCTTTCGCGGCGCCCGCAGGCACCTTGCCCATCACGGCGCCGTCGCCGGCGCGATGCACGTCGATGGTCTCCGGCGTGCTCGGCGCGACCCACTGGCCGCCGATGTAGAACTTGTCGCGGACGATCATGGAAATTTCCTTGCGGATCAGGGAGGGGCGCTACTTTAACGCTGCCGTTGCCGCACTGCAATATTGCGCTCCGACAACTTCAGGCTTGACAGCGGCCGGCTTTATATGTCGAAATACTTAAACATATCGTCATATGAGCGGGCCATGAAACGCAACTACCTGCGCACCGTTCCCAGGGAATGGCGCGCGATGGCGAAGGTGTTCATCGCGCTGGGCGATGAGCATCGCCAGCGCATGCTGCTCATGTTCGACAAGGGCGAGCGGCTGACGGTGGGGCAGATCGCCGAAGCGGCGACGCTGTCGCGGCCGGCGGTGTCGCACCACCTCAAGATCCTGCGCGACGCCGGGGTGCTGGTAGCCGAGCGTTCGGGCCGCGAAGTTCACCTGCGGGTCAACCGGACGATGCTCGAGGAGACCCTCGCCGCAGTCCTCGAGTACGTGCGCACCGAGGCCTGAGCCGTGGCCGAGCACAGCCAATTCCGATTGCTGGCCGAACGCCGCTTCGGGCCGTTTTTCGGCGTGCAGTTCCTCGGCGCGATGAACGATAACGTGTTCAAGCAGGCGCTCGTCATACTGCTCGCCTACCAGACGGCAAGCTTCACCACGCTCGCCTCCGACACGCTGCAGAACCTGGCGCAGGCGCTGTTCGTGCTGCCGTTCTTCCTGTTTTCGGCCACCGCGGGCCAGATCGCGGACAAGTACGAGAAATCGGGTCTCATCACGGTGACGGTGGCGATCGAACTCGCCTGCATGGCGCTCGGCGCGGTCGGGCTGCTGACGCAGAATCTGGCGCTGCTGCTGGCGGCGCTGTTTCTCGGCGGCATGCAATCGACGCTCTTCGGGCCGGTCAAGTACGCGATCCTGCCGCAGCAATTGAAGGATACCGAGATCGTCGGCGGCAACGGCCTGGTCGAGATGGGAACCTCGATCGCGATTCTGGCCGGCATGGTCTACGGCGGCTGGATGGTGACGCAGGCGGGCTGGGGGGTCGCCGGGGTGGCCGCGTCGGCGATGGCGTTCTCGGCTGCGGGCATCGCGCTCTCGCGGCTGATCCCGAAGGCGCCCGCCGCAGACCCCGCATTGAGGATCAACTGGAACCCAATCACCGAGACCTGGCGCAACCTCCGTTTTGCGCGCCGGAACCGGACCGTGTTTCTCTCGATCCTCGGCATTTCCTGGTTCTGGTTCTACGGTTCGATGCTGGTGACGCAGTTTCCCAACCTGTCGAAGAACATCCTGCAGGCCGACGAGCACGTGGTGACGCTGCTGCTGGTGGTGTTCTCGATCGGCATCGGGGTCGGGTCGCTGCTGTGCGAGCGGCTCTCGGGGCACAAGGTCGAGATCGGCCTGGTGCCGTTCGGCTCGATCGGGCTGACGGTGTTCGGCATCGACCTCTGGCTGGCCGGTGCCGGCCATCTCGCGCACGGGCCGGTGGCGCTCGGCGAGTTCGTGCGCGATCCAGGCCACTGGAGGCTGCTCGCCGATCTGCTGCTGATCGGCCTGTTCGGCGGCTTCTACATCGTGCCGCTGTACGCGCTGGTGCAGACCCGCAGCGAGCCGAGCCACCGCTCACGCGTCATTGCCGGCAACAACATCCTCAACGCGGTGTTCATGGTCGGCGCCGCGGCGCTGGCGATCGGCCTGTTCCAGGCGGGCCTCACGATCCCGCAGCTGATCCTGGTGACGGCGCTGCTCAATGCCGCGGTGGCGATCTACATCTACACGCTGGTGCCCGAATTCCTGATGCGCTTCATCGTCTGGATGCTGATCCACTCGGTCTATCGACTGAAGAAGACCGGACTGGAGAACGTTCCCGAAGAAGGTCCGGCAGTGATCGTGTGCAATCACGTGAGCCTCGTCGACGCGCTGGTGATCGCGGCGGCCTGCCGGCGGCCGATCCGCTTCGTCATGGACCACCAGATCTTTCGCCTGCCAATCCTTTCGTTCGTGTTTCGCACCGGCAAGGCGATTCCGATCGCGTCCGCGAAGCAGGATCCGCAGATGATGGAGCGCGCGTTCGACGAAGTCTCGCGGGCACTGCGTGCGGGCGACCTGGTGGCCATCTTTCCCGAAGGGCGCCTTAGCGACACGGGCGAGCTCGCGCCGTTCCGCGCCGGCATTGCGCGCATCCTCGAGCGCGATCCGGTGCCGGTGGTGCCGATGGCGCTGCAGGGACTGTGGGGCTCGTTCTTTTCGCGCAAGGGGGGCGCTGCCATGACCAAGCCGTGGCGGCTGCGTCCGTTCGCGAGCATCGGGCTGGCGGTCGGCGCGCCGCTGGCCGCGGCCCCGCCGGAAGCGCTTCAGGCGAGGGTACGCGCCCTACGCGAGGACTGGAGGTAATCGGACCATGGCGCCTTACCGCATCAAGACCGCCGCAACCGCTGCCGAGCGCGAGCAGATCCACGCGCTCAACTACGCGACCTTCGTCGAGGAAATCCCGCAACACGCGCCTAACGAGCAGCGGCGCCTGGTCGATCGCTTCGATGCGGAGAATGAATATGTCATCGCGGTGGACGATGCCGGGCTGGTGCTCGGCATGCTGGCCTTGCGCGCGCGCCGGCCGTTCTCGCTCGATCAGAAGCTCGCGCGGCTGGAGGATCACCTGCCGCCGTACCGCTCGGTGTGCGAGCTGCGGCTGCTCGCGGTGCGCACGCAATGGCGCAAGAGCCGCCTGCTGCGCGACCTGCTGGCGTTTGCCGCGCAGAGCGCCATCCGGGCGGGCCACGACCTGGCGATCATTTCCGGCACCACGCGTCAACTGGAGCTGTACCGGCGCCTTGGATTCGAGCCGTTCGGTCCGCTGGTGGGGACGGCGCAAGCCCCCTTCCAGCCGATGCTTCTGACGCTGGAATCGTTCCGCGCCAGCGGCAGAAAGTCGCTCGGAATGAATTCCGTCGCTGGCACGCTCCCCGCAATCGCGTCGTTCCTTCCCGGTCCGGTTGCGCGCAGCGCCGCGGTGAGAGCGGCGTTCGAGGCAGCGGCGATTTCGCACCGCTCGGCCGAGTTTCACGCGCTCATGGAACGGGCCAGGAGCGCGATCTGTGAGCTGACCGGCGCAACCGACTCGGTGCTCTTGCTTGGTTCGGGCACGCTGGCGAACGACGTCGTCGCGCAATCGCTGCGCGGCCTGGGCGAACCCGGCGTCGTGCTTTCAAACGGCGAGTTCGGTGAACGCCTGGTGGACCATGCGCGGCGCACGGGGCTGCGATTCGAACCGTTGCGCAAGTCCTGGGGCGAGTCGTTCGGCGAAAGCGAGATTGCGAGTGCCGTGCGACGCTCGCGCGCGGCGTGGCTGTGGGCAGTGCATTGCGAAACCTCCACGGGGGTCGTGAACGACCTCGAGGTGCTGAAGCGGATCGCGTCCGCCAACGGCTGCGCGCTCTGCGCCGATTGCATCAGTTCGATCGGCTGCCTGCCGCTGAATCTGTCCGGCATCCACCTCGCGTCGGGCGCCAGCGGCAAGGGTTTGGCAGCCTATGCGGGCGTCGCGATGGTGCTGCTCGGCGGGCCGGCGCCGCGTCCTCCAGCGCCGGTGCCCCGCTATCTGGATCTCGATTACTGGTTGCGCAATCGGAGCACGCCTTTCACCCATTCCTCCAACCTGCTCGCCGCGCTCGCCACCGCTCTGGAGACCGGGAACTTCGGCGCGCGCTACGCGCAGATCGAGCGCGATGCGCGCTGGCTGCGGCAGGCGCTGCGCGTCTGCGGCGTCAGCGTGGTCGCGCCGGAAGCGTCGGCCAGTGCGGCCGTGACCACGCTTGCCTTGCCGCGCAGCCTGGCGTCGCTCGCCGTCGCCGCGGCGCTCGAAGACCAGGGTTTCCAATTGAGCGCGCGCAGCAGCTACCTCGTGGAGCGCAACTGGGTCCAGGTGGGGCTGATGGGCGAGTACGACCGCGGCGCGCTGCGCGAACTGCCGGATGCGATCGTGCAGGCGATGGCGTCGCGTAGCGCAAGCGCCGGGCAGGCGGCGTAGGAGCGACGGCGCGGTGCTGAAGTCAGGGGGATCCATGCCGTGGCTATTCGGAATTCTCGGCCTGTTGATCGGCGCCGCGATCGGCGAGTTCTGGGGCGCGGTTGCTTTCGCTGTCGCGGGTGCGTTGCTGGGGAACTGGCTGACGAGGCAGGGAGGCGGGCGATCGGACGCTCAGACCCACGCATCGACCGGCGCGGAGGAGTTGCGACAACAAGTGCTGTCGCTGACGCGCAGGGTCGCGCAGCTCGAAGCGCAGATGGCGGCGCTCGCGCCCGCAGAGGCGGCAGCCGCGCCATTGGCTCCCGCGTCGTCCGCCGCTGCTGAAGCGGCGCCGCTGGCGAGCCCCGAACCGCCGCTCCCGGCGCCAAGCCATTCGCTCGCGATGACCGTGGCAGCAGCCCCAGCCCCGGAGCCTGTTGCCATGGCGGCCGCGCAACGCGAAGTCGATTTGCCGCAACCCAATCGCCTGTGGACATGGCTCTTCGGCGGCAATGCGCTGGTGCGCATCGGGGTGCTGGTGCTCTTCTTTGGAGTTGCATTCCTGGTGCGTTACGCGGCGGAGCATATCGACGTTCCGATCGAGGCGCGCCTGAGCGGCATCGCCCTCGGCGCGATCGCGATGCTCATCGTCGGCTGGCGGCTGCGCGAGCGCGCTGGCGGCTACGGGCTCGTGTTGCAGGGAGGCGGGGTCGGGGTTCTGTACCTGGTCGTCTTCGGCGCGTTCCGCATCTGGAAGCTCGTGCCGCCCGAGCTGGCATTCGTGCTGCTGGTCGCGATCGCGATCGCCTCGGCGATCCTGGCGATCGCGCAGGATTCGCGCTCGCTGGCGATTGCCGGCGTCTCGGGCGGGTTCCTCGCGCCGCTGCTCGCCTCCACTGGCCAGGGCAGCCATGTGGCGCTGTTCAGCTTCTACGTCGTGCTCGACCTGGGAGTGCTACTGATCGCCTGGCACAAGGCCTGGCGCGCGCTCAATCTCCTGGGCTTCGCCTTCACTTTCGGCATCGGCACGTTCTGGGGCGATGCCTATTACCGGCCCGAGTTCTACGACACGATGCAGCCCTTCCTGATCGTGTTCTTCCTGCTGTACGTCGCGATCGCGGTGCTTTATGCCTTGCATCGCGCGCCGCGTCTGAACGATTACGTCGACTCGGTGCTCGTCTTCGGCACGCCGCTGGTGGCCGCGGCACTGCAGCTCGCGCTCGTCAGGGAAACTGAATACGGCGCCGCCTGGAGCGCCGTAGCCCTCGGCGCGTTTTACTGCGTCGTGGCGTATCAGCTCTGGAGATTGCGGCGCGAGACCCTGCAACTGCTCGTCGAAAGCTTCATAGCGCTCGGCGTGGCGTTTGCCACGCTCGCGATCCCGTACGCCTTCGACGGCCAGTGGACTGCGGCCAGCTGGGCGCTCGAGGGCGCCGCGGCGCTCTGGGTAGGAACGCGCCAGAACAGGTCCTTGCCGCGACTGTTCGGCCTGCTGCTTCAGCCCGCCGCAGGTGTAGCATTCCTCGCCGGCGCGCTCGCGGCAGCGCACGCCGCGACCCCGATTCTCAATAGCGGTTTCGTGGGCGGCCTCACTATCGCGCTGTCGGGTCTGTTCTGCGCCTGGCACGGGTCGCGCCACCGGTTCGTGAAGCAGGACTTCGATCAGGTGATCGCCGCCGTCTTGCTCGCTTGGGGCACGACCTGGTGGCTCGCCACCGGCTGGAATGAAATCGACGCCTTTGCGCCACCCGAGACAA
>MERE01000067.1 GCA_001771975.1 Betaproteobacteria bacterium RIFCSPLOWO2_02_FULL_68_150
CATCGCGCCGGTAGGCTTGCACGTCGCGGTCGCGATAATCGTAAAACCCCTCCCCCGACCTCAAACCATTTCGCCCCTCGCGCATCAGCCGCTCTACGATCGCCGGCACCTGGTAGCGCTCGCGGCTCAGGCGCTCGGCGAGGTAGCGGCTGGCGTAAAACAGGATGTCGTTGCCGCCGTAGTCGATGAACTCGATCACGCCGAGTGCGGCGAAGCGCAACCCCAGCCCGTAGCGCGTCGCGCGGTCGATATCCTCGGGGCTCGCGACACCCTCCTCGACCATGCGCGCCGCCTCGTTCATGACGAGGGCCTGCAGGCGCGGCACGATGTAGCCCGGCGACGCGGCACACAGCACCGGAATCTTGCCGATGTCTTCGAGCAGGCCGCGCAAGCGCGCAATCGCCGCAGGCGCGGTCGTCGCGTGCGCGGAAAGCTCTACCAGCGGAATGACGAATGCGGGATTGAGCCAGTGCGCATTGAGCAGCCGCTCCGGGTACGTCGCAAACGCGGCCAGATCGCCCGGCAGGATGGTCGAGGTCGTCGAGGCGAGGATCGCCTCGCCCGGTATCAGAGCGCACAGGCGCGTCAAGGCATCCTGCTTCGCGGCGAACGTCTCCGGCACGCCTTCGAAAACCACCTCCGCATCGGCGAGCGCGCCCGGCGCTTCGGGCTCCGAAACCAGGCGAATGCGACCGAGCACGCGCGCGATCGCATCGCGCGGCATGGCATCGAGCTCGGCGAGCATCGCGAGGTTCGCATGCATTTCGGCCTGCGCCTCATCGCGCAGCGTCGCCCAATCCGCCGCCGTGCGCGCCTTGAGATCGATCAGCGCGACTTCGTAGCCGCCGTAGGCAAAGGCGAGCGCGATGCCGCGCCCCATGCGGCCCGCGCCCACCGCGGCAATGCGTCGCGGCAGCCCGGTCACGCCTGCCCCTCGTAGAGCAGTTGCGTCATTTCGCTGCGGCCGAGCGATGCCAGTCCCAGCGCCTCGAGGGTGCGCGGTCCCTGACGCAGATCGCGGCCGAGAATCGCACCCGCGATGGCGAGCAGCCCTTGCGCCACCGGCGCCTCGCAGCCGGCCCACTTCGCCACCGAGGCGAGAAACGCGAGCCCGAGCACCGTGTCTTCGGTCATGTAGCGATGCGTACGCAATTCGATGCGCTCGCGCCAGTCGCCGGAATCTACGAGCCTGCGGTGCGCATCGCCGTACATCCAGCGATCGCCCGCATAGTGGTCGGCAAGCGGGAAGTGCGGCGCCGCAAAGCCGAGCGCCTCCCGCAGCGCAATGCGCTCGGCGTCGAGCCGGTCGGTGACCGCGCGGACCGACGGCTGCGTGCCCTCGCTGTGGATGTCCCAGCGTTCGAACGCTTCCAGCGGCGCCGCGTTCATCAAAACGAGCGGCGGGTGAATGATCGGACCCGCGTTCATGAGGGCGCCGGAAAGCGCGTCGCCGCAGGATAGGACCGCGGGGTAAGCGGCGCCGATCACTTCCAGCGCCTCGGCCGCGCGCGCGGCAGGATAGACCCCGGTGGGCAGCCGAACCGCGCGGATGGTGATGGCGATTTCGCTTGGGCCCCGCTTGCGCGCGAGATACGGCAGCGTGCCGGCCTCGGCGAAGGCGGCGCGCGACCCCGAAGCGTGCGCGATGCGGCCCATGACATAGCTGCCGAAAGTGCCCGGCGGCAGGAACACCACCTGCCCGGGCACGAGGTGTGGCGCCATCGCGCGCGCGATGTCCTCCTGCGCGGTCGCCGGCGCCGCAACGACGATCAACTTAGCGCCCGCCACGGCTGCGCCAGGATCGGCCGCCACCTTCGCGATGCGCACGCGGCGCGTTCCGGCCGCGTCGATGAGCGTGATCGCTCCGCTTTCCTGCAAGGAACGCAAGGCCGTGGCATCGCGCCGCCAGAAACGCACTTCGTGTCCCTGCTCGCTGAGATCGGCGGCGGCGGCGTAGGCGCCGTGGCCGCCCCCCAGCACCGCAATCCTCATGGCCGCAATCGGGCGCGAAACGCGCATTCGGTCGCGCCCGCCGCCGCGCAGCGAATCTCCTCTGCGATCGCGGGCGCACCGAGCGCGAGGCTCGCGACCGCCTGCAGCATGCCGCTGATCGGCGCGCACACCGGTGCCGCCGCGGCACCGAAACCGCCGGCGAAAGGGCTGTTCTCGACCACCAGCCGCAGCCCGCCGTCTTCGCGCGAAAGAACCCAATGGCCCCAGCCGAGCTGCGCCGCCATCGCGGTCACTCTCGAAAGAAACGCCTCGGCGTCCTCGGCGCGATAGCGCGCCGCGGATCGGCCGCCGTGCGCGGCGATGGACTCGGCCAGCGCGCGCAAGGCGTCGCTCCGCGCCGGCTCCTCGAGCCGGGCGAACATCCCCATCAGCGAGTCATTGCGAATCATCAGGTAACGCGCCTCGCCGTCGCGCCATTCGCCGCGCGCCTCGTCGTGCTTCAAGCGATCACTCCGGCGCCGGCTAGCACGGCGAGTTCGTGCTCGGCGAAGCCCGCTTCGCCGAGCAGTTGGCGCGTGTCGGCGCCGTACTTGTGCGGAAACGGCAGCTCGGCCCGCGCGCCGGGCACGTCCACCGCCATCGGCTGCATGCGCACCGAGCGGCCATCGGGCAGCGCGGTGCGCGTCAGGCGGTCGGCGAGTTGCGGCAGCTCACGCACCTGGCGGATGTCGAAGATGCGCGTTGCCGGAATGGTTGCCGCGCGCAGGTCGGCGAGCAGTTCGTCCACCGCATGCTGCCGCGTAACCAACGCCATGTCGCGGTGGATCGCCTCGCGCTCCTTGTGGCGGCCTTCGTTGGTACGGCGGACTTCGTTCGCCACGCTTGCGAACTTGGGGCTCTCGGTGAGCCGCCTCCATTGCGCGTCGCTGCCGATCGCGAGATAGACGAAGCCATCCTTCGCCGGGTAGACGTTGGTAGGAATGAACTTGCGGTGCTCGTTGCCCGCACGCGTTATTTCGCTCGGCTCGCAGCCATAGTCGATGAGCGGCAGCACGGTGATGAGCCAGGAGGCGGCGGCCTGCAGCATCGAGACATGGATCGCCTTGCCGCGGCCGGTCTCGTGCCGCTCGAGGAGCGCCAGCATCACGTTGGCGTACACCTCGTCGCCCGCCTTCAGGTCGATCACCGGCAGGCCCATGACGGTGGGCGCGCCCCTGGGGTCGCCGGTCACCTCCATGTAGCCGCACATCGCCTGGATCACCGGATCGTAGCCGGGCGCCTCGGGGTACTGCGGCCCCATCGCCGAGATCCCGGCCCAGATCAGGTCCGGCTTGACGCCGGCCAGCGTCGCGTAATCGATGCCGAGCGAAGCGTAGCGCGAAGGCACCGTGTTGCAGCAGAACACGTCTACGTCGAGCGCGCGGATGAGGCGATGCAGCACCTCGTGGCCGCGCGCGTCCTTGAGGTTGAGCGCGATCGCTTCCTTGCCGACGTTGGGCGCGATGAAGTAGCTGCGCCGGTCCTCGTCGGCGACGCGCGCGCCGATGTAGCGGTTCGGGTCGCCCGGCAGCCCCGCGCCCAGGGGCGTCGCCTCGATGCGGATCACGCGCCAGCCCAGTTGCGCAAAGCGCAGCGTCGCCGAGGGCAGCGACAGCGCCTGCTCCAGGGAGAGCACCGTGCGGCGTTTCACGCCGGCACGTTCCACACCGGTGCCGGCAATTGCCCGCGCAGCGCGCGGTAGACGCGCTCGGGCGTGAAGGGCAGCGACGTGATGCGCACGCCGGTGGCGTTATGGATCGCGTTGCCGACCGCGGCCGCAATGCAGATCGCGGGCGCCTCGCCCACGCCTTTCGCGCCCTGCGGGCCCTCGCCGTCCATGGTTTCGATGAACGAGATGTCCATCTCCGGGATCTCGGGCGCGGTGACGAGCTTGTAGTCGCGGAAGTTGGGGTTCTTCACCACGCCGCCCTCTACGATCAGATTTTCGGTGAGCGCATAGCCCTGCCCCATCACCACGCCGCCCTCGATCTGGCCTTCGATGCCGAGGCGGTTGATGACGCGCCCCACGTCGTGCGCGCCGGTGATCTTGAGCAGCCGCACGATGCCGGTAGCCGTGTCCACCTCGACCTCGGCGACTTGCGTCGCCCAGGCGTAGGCGGCCGAGACGTCGCCCTTGAACTGGCGGTCCTGGTGCTTGCTCGGCGGCTCGTAATAGAACGAGGTCATCACCAGCTCGGCCTTGTCCGAGAAATGCAGCGACCGCAGGAACTTGCCGAGCTCCAGCAGCTGCTCGCCGTCGGCTTTCAGCACCACGAAGCCGCCGCGCAGGTCGAGCGCCTGCGCCGCGTGCCCGGACTTCGTCGCCGCTGCCTCGAGGATCTTGGCTTTCGCCTTGCGTGCGGCGCCGATCGCCGAGTTGCCGGCGATGAAGGTGGTGCGCGAAGCGTGCACGCCGACGTCCCAGGGCGTGATGTCGGTGTCGTTGTTCACCACCGTCGCCGCCGAGAGCGGCAGGCCCAGTTCCTCGCACACCAGCTGCGCGAGCACCGTCTCCGAGCCCTGCCCGATTTCCGAGGCGCCGGTGATCAGCGTCACGTGCGCGAAATCGTCGATCTTGAGGATCGTGCCGCAGCCGTCCGACGGATAGATCTTGGCGCCGCCGCCGACGTGCAGCATCGAGGCGATGCCGACACCGTGCTTCACCGGATCGGCGTCCTTTTGCCGCGCGGCGTACTCGCCGCGCTTCTTCTGATAGTCGCTACGCACCGCGGCGGTTTTCAGGCAGTCCTTGAAACCGCAGGACTTGAAGTGCATGCCCTGCGGCGTCACCTCGCCCGGGTCCTGCGCGTTCTTGAGACGGAAATCGAGCGGATCCATGCCGATCGCCTCCGCCAGCCGGTCCATGTGTGCCTCGACCGCGAAGGTCGCCTGCAGATTGCCGTAGCCGCGGAACGATCCCGCATAGGGATTGTTGGTGTACACCGCGCGCGTCAGGTATTTGCAGTGCGGCACGCGGTAGAGCGACGAGATCGTCTGCATCATGACGAACGGCGTGGTCGCGCCCCAGGACGTGTAGGCCCCGTTGTCGTGGAGCGTTTCGACGCTGCGGAACGTGAGCGCGCCATCCTTCGTGCAGCCCGAGCGCAGCTTCAGCAGCACCGGCTGGCGCGTCGGCGAGGCGGCGAATTCCTCCTCGCGCGTGAACACGATCTTCACCGGCCGGCGCGTGATTTTGGC
>MERE01000068.1 GCA_001771975.1 Betaproteobacteria bacterium RIFCSPLOWO2_02_FULL_68_150
AGCCGTGCAGGCTCTGGTATTTCTCCTGCAGCTGCTCGGGCGTTTCCTCGAAGTCCGGATTGACCACGATGCAATCGGCCGGGCAGACGAGCTTGCACTGCGGCTCGTCGTGCGCGCCGACGCATTCGGTGCAGCGGAGCGCGTCGATGACGTAGATCGGATCGCCGACCGCAATCGCCTCGTTGGGGCAGGCGGGCTTGCAGGCGTCGCAGGCCGTGCAGTTGTCGTTGATCATCAAGGCCATGGAGCTCTCCTTACGCCGCGGCGCGTTCCTGAAGTTCCTTCAGTTTACCGTGCCGGAAGGCGCCCCACAGCGCGGCGCCGATCGCCCCGGCGTAGATCGAATCCGGGTGGTTGGTCGCGGTGAGGCCGGTGATTTTCTCCGTCACCAGCTCCTCGCGCAGCGCCGCGAGCAGGCCTTCGTCGAGCGCGAGGCCCCCCGTGAGAAGGGCAAGGCCCTTGGTGATCCCCGTGACCTTGAGCAGCTTCGCCAGCCGCGAGGCCATCGAGAGGTGGATGCCCTTGAGGATGTCCGCGGTCGGGATGCCGCGCGACACCATGTTGATGACGTCGGTTTCGGCGAGCACGGCGCAGATCGAGCTCACCTTCTCGGGATTCTGCGAAGTGCGCGACAGCGGCCCGATCTCCTCGACCGCGACGCCGAGGTAGCGCGCGATGTTTTCCAGAAACTGCCCCGAGCCCGAGGCGCACTGGCTGGTCATCTTGTAGGAAAGCACCTTGCCGCGCTCGTCGACCCAGATGGCACGGCCGTTCAGCGCGCCGATGTCCACCACCGCGCGGGCCTCCGGGTTGAGGAAGATGCCGCCACGCGCATGCGTGGTCATCGAGTAGAAATGCCCGGTGGCGAACTTCACGTTCTCGCCCTCGCCCGTGGTCGCCGTGTACGCGACGTCGGCCGGTTTCAGCTTCGCCTCGGCGACCACCTCGTCGAAACCCTGTTTCGCCAGCTCCATGGGATCGCGCCGGCGGATGCGCTCGCAGCGCTTCGCGACCCACGCGTTGTCGCGGAACAGCACGGTCTTCACCGCTCCCGAGCCGATGTCGATGCCGATGGTATGGATCATGCCCGTGCCTCCACGACCTTGCCCTCTTCCACCACCGCGCGCCAGGCGAAGGTGGCGCCGCCGAGCGCCCCGGTGTAGATCGAGTCGGGGTCGATGTTGATGGTCATTTCGCCGTAGTTGTCGAAGATCAGCTCGCGCAGCGACTTCACCGCCGCCTCGTTCTTCGCCACCCCGCCGGTGAACGTGAATTCGTTGCGGATTCCGCCCGAGCGCGCGAGGATCGACATCGCGCGCAGGATGATGGCGCGGTGCAGCCCCGCCATGATGTCCTCGCGCTTCTCGCCGAGCGCGAGGCGGTCCCTCAGTTCGGCCCCGGCGAACACGGTGCAGGTCGAATTGATGCGCACGGTCTTGGTGGCCTTCATGGCGAGGGGCCCCAGCTCGTGCAGCCCCATGTTCATCTCGTCGGCGATGTAGCCGAGGTAGCGGCCGCAGCCCGCGGCGCAGCGGTCGTTCATCTGGAACGATTCCACGATGCCCGCGCGGTCGACCTGGATCGCCTTGGTGTCCTGGCCACCGATGTCGAGCACCGTAGCGGTGCTCGGATACATGACGTGCGCGCCAAGGCCGTGGCACAGGATCTCGGAGCGCACGTGCTCCTTGGAAAACGGCAGGCGGGCGCGGCCGTAGCCGGTGCCGACCACATAAGTCTCCTCGAGCGCCGTGTCGAGCACGCCCTGGATCGGCGCGCGGATCCTGTCGCCGCGCGCCGCCGCATCCGGCAGGGCCTTGAAGGTGCGCCCCATCCCTGCCATCAGGTTGCGGCTGATCGCATCGCCGTACTCCCGGTTTTCCACCTCGATGATCGAGCGGTCATATACATTCAACAGCAGGTCGTAGCGCACGCCGGCGTCCTTCGCCACCGCCTCGCCGAGGGCCAGGTACTGCGCGCCCGCGATGTCGCGGAAAAAGTCGCTCTTGCGCTTGGCGTTGGGGATGAACAGCGCCGGCGAGTCCTCGCGCAGGCGCCGGAACAGCTCGCCAAGCGCCTGCGCCACGCCGGCGGCGTGCTCGCCGAAGCGTGTGCCCTCTGCGTTGCGGCCGCAGACCTCCTCGAGATCGGTGAGCTGGATGAGGAACTGTTCGAGGCGGAAATCGCGCTCGAGCTGGCCGATGAATTCGTCGAGCTTGCCGTCGAGCGCGCCGCTTTTCGCCAGCGCCTGCCGGAACAGTTCGAACCTCGCCGACACCAGCGCCTCCTGCTTGGCGACCGTGGCGGCGGTGTCGTAGTTGGAGCGCGAATTGGTGATTCCGCGCCCGAGCACCTTGCGGTCCTCGTCCATCACCACCGCCTTGGTGGTGGTCGATCCGAGATCGATGCCGATGAAGCACCTCATGTCAGTGCACTCCCGCGGCCGCTTGCGCGACGCGCTTCTGCTTGATCATCTGGAAGTAGCTCTCCAGCCGGTTCTTGATGTTGGCCGCCGAGAAATAGCGCGGGTCGACCAGGTCAGACTCGATGAATGCGGCCGGCTTGCCGGTGCGCTTTTCGACCTCGCGCAGCATGAGCAGCTGCCCGGCGGAGAAGCTGTTGCAGCTCTTGATCGAATTGATCAGCAGGCCGTCGGCCTGGTACTCGTCGAGGTACTTGCAGATCATGTCGATGCGCTGCGGGAAATTGAGGTTGGTGTAGCAGCCCAGGCAATACTCGGCGAGCGACTCGAGCGGCCGCTCGGCGTCGTGCCGGAAGCCGAAGTCGTACACCCCGCCCACCTTGGCGTAGGTCGAGGCGACGATCACCGCGCCCTCGTCGTAGAACATCTTCCAGAAGTCGCGGAAGCTGGTCCAGTTGGGCGGTCCCTCGACCACGAGGCGGTACTTTTCCTCGGCCATCTCGCCTTCGGGCGTGACCGGGCCCTTCTTCTCGCGAATGCGCTGCTCGACCTCCGACCAGAGGGTGTCGTAATACCTGGTCGCCTCGGGCATGCCGCGGAAGGCGGTGAAGATGGGCCCGATGTAGTACACCGCGCCGAAGTAGCCGTCGATCGGGCTCGGCCGGTTCTTGGCCGACTGCAGCACGCGCACCAGGTTTTCCTCGGCCTTGACCGATTCGCGCATGTACTGGCGCAACCGGTCGATGTCGAACTTGACGCCGGAGACCTTCTCCAGGGTCGGGATGACCTTCTCCTTCAGCTGCTTCACCACGTAGTCGCGCATCGCCGGCGAGACCTTGCCGTCGCCCTGGTAGGGCACGTGCAGCATCACGGTCTCGCAGTTGTACTTCTGCCGGATCAACTCGAACCACTTCATGAAAGTAAAGCACCCGGTATACGACAGCAGCAGCACGTCCGGATGCGGCAGCGGCTCGCCGGTCGGTCCGACCTGGCCCTGCAGCATCATGCCGAGGTCGGCCTTGACGTAGGTGCACACGTCCTCGGAATGGCCGTCGCGCTCGGCGTCCATGATCATCTTGCCGGACTTCTTGCGCATGCCGTTCTGCAGCGCGTTGGTCTCGGGGAGGCTCCTCGCGAAGTTGAAGCACATCAGCAGCTCGTTCAGGTTGCCCGGCACGAAGGTCGCCGAGACCTTGCGGCCGTCCTGGTGCGCGGTGGCGAGCTCGTGATAGTTGCGGTTGATCATCTCCTTCTGCAGCCACATCGCGTCCTCTTTCAGGACCTGTGGCTTGGCCTTCGGGGCGATCTGGGGTTGCATCGTCGGCGTGCTCATGCGGCGCTCCACAGTTTGATCGAGTCGGCGAAGGTTCCGGCCTGCTCGCGGATCGGGGCCATCTGGCCGGTGTTCTCGGCGTACTTGAATGCGGTGTAGGGAATCTTCTGCTTGGCGAGCACCTCCTGCAGCATCGGGCGCTCGAGCAGCGCCGGGTCGCAGAACGAAGGCGCGGCGAAGATCACGCCCTCCGCACCGCGGCTCTTCACCTGGTGCAGCAGGTATCTTCCCTTGTCTTCCTTCTTGTCGTCGTATTTCGACGCGCTTTGCGCGGAGCGGTGCAGGAACGCCTTCGACAGCTCCTCCAGCGGGTTGCCGTCGGCCGGCACTTCGTCCATCAGCCAGCGAAACGCCAGCATGAACTCGTCGTCCACCACGTAGCAGCCCGACATCTCGATCGACTTGATGAGCCCGAGCGGCGGCTGCTCGCAGAAGGAACCCGTCATCACGACGCGCGCGTTGTCGCGCCGCGCGCGCTTCTCGACGTCGGCCGCGGCGATGTAGGCGCGTACCAGCGGGGTGTGCTCCTCGGGCGGCAGCACGCAACCGGCGCGCAGCAGCAGGTAGACCTCGGAGGTCGGCGCCTGCCAGGGCTTTTGCGCGCGGTAGCTGTAGAGATCGCGGATCGCCTTGCGGTTCTCGTTGTAGACTGCGATCGAGGCGTTCAGCTCGGCGTCCGTGATCGGCTGGCCGCGCAAGGCGCCGAGATCGTCGCGCAAATGCTGCATTTCGCTGATGTAGAACGTGCCGCCGATCGCGTCGTCGTAGTTCTGCGGCACGTCGATGTAGCGCACGTACTTGTCCTTGAACATGATCTGCCACATGCCCGAGAGATTGCGGATCACGTCGCAGACCGACGGAAACAGCATGCCGTCGAGGCAGTCGAGCCGCCCGCTGAGGCCGAGCTCGACCGTCGAGCGCGGGATGCGGCAGATATAGCTCTGGTAGTAGGCGTCGCCCTGGATCACCTCGATCTGGTCGCCGCCGCCGAAGATCCCGACCGGCAGGAAGCCTGCGGCGTGGATGATCTCGTGCGGCACGTAGACCGGCATGTAGCCGATCGCCTTGCGCCCCGGTAGCGCCGCCTTCCACTGTTGCACGGCGTTGAAACGGAGGTCCTCGAACAGAGCCTCGCAACGTGCCACGATTTCCTTGACGTTCATCGGTCCTCCTCTAGCGGTGTTCAAAGCGCGGCGCGCGTTTCTCGAGGAATGCCTTCAGACCCTCGACCGCGTCATGCGTTTGCATCAGCCCGTCGAGATAAAGCCGCTCGACCTCGGCGAGCCGCTGCTTGACGCGCTTGGCGTACGGCGCGCGCGCGGCGCACACCGCGTAATAAAGCGACGCTGCGCTCTTCGGCGCCAGGTGGCGCTCGAAGTACTCGAGGGCGGCCGCCGCCGGGTCCTCCGCCAGCTGGTTCACCAGTCCCCACGCGAGCGCGGTCGGAGCATCGATCGAACGGCCCGAATAGAGCAGGTCTTCGGCGCGCGCCTGTCCGGTGCGCTCCGGCAGCAGGCACGACGCGGCGGGCGCAAAGACGGCGAGCTTCATCTCCGGCTGGCCGAACTGCGCCTCGGGCGCGGCGAACAGGAGATTGCCCGCTGCGGCGAACTCCAGCCCGCCGCCAAGGCACTGCCCTTTCACCGCCATGAGGATCGGCTTCGGCCAATCGAGCATGCGTTCGATCAGCGCGTGCAGCCCGCGGATCATCTGCGCACACTGCGCCGGCAGGTGCTCCTCGACCGATGCGCCGAAGGAAAAATGCGGTCCCTCGTGATCGACCAGCGCGCCGAGCAGGCGCGCGTTGCCGGCGTGCGCGGCGAACGCTGCATCGAGCGCGGCGATCATCTGCGCGTCGATGAGGTTGGCCTTCGGCCGCGCGAGCCGCAGCCGCAGCAGCTGGCCGTCGCGCTCGGTCCAGACCTTGAGTGGAGTATCGCTCACGCGCGCTGCTTCGCCTTGGGCTGGATCGAGTCGTGCAGCGGGCCGACCCAGCTCTCGTTGCGCGCCAGCGCCTGGCGCAGCTTGATGAAATCGATCTCGCGGTCGTCCTTCGGCCCCGCGTTGAAGGCGGTGAAACCGGCGCGCGCTTCGGTCACCATGTTGAGCGCGAGCCAGGCGCGCGAATCCTCCTTGTTGCGGTTCCACGCCTCGAGCTTGGGCTTGCGCAGCTCCTCCAGCGTCTTCGTGGTGCAGTCCGGGAAGGTGAGCAGGATCTTGGCGCACAGCTCCTCGACCTTGGCGTCGAGCGCGGACAGGTCCACTTGGCCCCTCGCCAGCAGCGCCTTGCCCGCCTTGAGCGCATCGCCCGTCTTCGGCCGGCCGAACACGAGGCGCCCGAACTCGTCGTACACGCGGGCGGTTTCGACGAGCGGATTGGCGACGAATCTGCCGTCGACTTTCAGTCCCGGGGTGATGTCGGTGAGCATGCCCATGTGGTACGCCTCGTGTGCGGAGAACGGCTCGCACAGCACGCACGCGGCCATGGCGCGCTCGGCGCCGACCATCACCGGCAGGAAGTCGGTCGCGCCGCCGATCGGGGCGGAGCCGTGCTTGGGGCCCGCCTGGCCGAAGCGCGCCAGGTCCTGCGCCACCGAAAAGTCGCACGCCATGCCGATCTCCTGGCCGCCGCCGATGCGCATGCCGTTGACGCGCGCGATCACCGGCTTGTCGCAGGCGAGGATCGTCGACACCATGTCGTTGAACAGGCGCATGTACTGGCGGTACTCCTGCGGGTGGCCGGAATAGTATTCGGCGTATTCCTTGGTGTTGCCGCCGGTGCAGAAGGCCTTGTCGCCGACGCCCGTGAACACCACGCTCGAGACGTCGCGCGCGTTCGACACGGCACGAAACGCGAGCATCACGCCCTTCACCATGTCGGTCGTGTACGAGTTGTGCTGCTGCGGGTTGTCGAGCCAGATCCAGGCGTTGTAGAGCCCGGCTGCAACCGTGCCGTCGGGCGATCGTGCCGGGATTTTCTCGACTTTGACGCCGGCAAAGGAGATTTCGGCGAGGTCGTGGTTCTTGATGACTGCGGCCATGAGATTTTTTCCTTTCAGTTCGGCACCAGCACGACGCGCTTGGAAATCTCGCGCTGGTGCACGGCCTCGAAAATGCGGTTGATCTCTGAGAGCGGATGCGCTTCGACGAACGGCTTGACCTGCACTTTGCCCTCCAGCACCAGGGCGAGCGCCTCCGGATAGCGCTCCGGCGGGCAGCCCCAGTTGCCGATGGCGCGCGCATCGAATGCCATCAGGTTCGAAAGCCTTACCTCGACCTTGTCCATGGTGAACCCGACCACCGACAGCGTCGCGCCGTGCACCAGCAGGCCGTAAGCCGTGAGCTGGCCCGCGGCCGTTCCCGAGCACTCGAAAATGAGCCACTCGGTAGCGCGCAACCCCTCGCCCTTGGCGAACGCGGCGATCGCGGCTTTGAGCGCCTTCTGGTCGTTGCTCCTCGCGTTGAGCGTCAGCGCGGCGCCATGGGGCTTCATCGCTTCGAGTTTGCGCTCATCGACGTCGATTGCCACCACTTTCGCGCCCGCCGCAGCGGCGATCTGCACGCAGTAGCCGCCGACGCCGCCGACGCCGATCACGATCGCCAATGAGCCCGGCGCGACGCCTGCACGACGCACCGCCTCGTAAGGCGTGGTCACCGCATCGGCCACCACCGAGACTTCCTCCAGCGCGAGTCCGGCCGCCGCGAGTTCGCGCTCGTCGACCGGGCACAGACCGCGCGCCGGCACGATGATGTGGCTGGCGAATCCGCCCTGGATGTCGTTGCCGGGCATCTTCTGCTGGCGGCAGATGGTTCCATGGCCGCGGCGGCACAGGTCGCATTCGCCGCAGGGCAGCACCGCCGGCACGATGACGGCGCGGCCGAGCCAGCTTTCGGCGCCCGGCCCGGCGAGCGCCACGCGTCCGCTCACCTCGTGGCCGAGCGCGAGCGGCAGCGCGTGATTGACCCTGACGCCGTCGTAGTAATAGCCGAGGTCGGTGTGGCACACGCCGCAGCCCGCGATCGCCACCGCGACCTCGCCCGGCGCCGGCTGCGGCGCGAACGCCTGCGGCGCCATCGGCGCCTTCGGCGCCGTCATCACCCAGCGTGTCGCGCTTGCCGCCATCTTTTCAATCTCCGCCTAATGTGGTATTACAGTACCGCATTACCTATTTAAGGTCAATGCACCTGACGCTGCCAGCGACCGCTCCTCCGTAGGGCCAATAGATAACGCGGGCGAGGGGCGGCAGACTTGATCTGGCACAAAGAAATTGCAGGCCGTTCGGCGTAAATGGCGGCAGCAGGGAGGAGTGGGGTGTGACGCAAACAGGCAAAGGAATGACCAGCGTTTCGGTCGCGCTCGCCGGCAGCGGCGGCGCGGGCGTGATGACCGCCGGCAACATGCTGCTCGAGGCGGCGGCACGGGCGGGCTACTACGGCCTCATGACGCGCTCGAGCGGTCCGCAGATCCGCGGTGGCGAAGCCGCCGCGATGCTGCGCATCTGCACCGCGCCCTGCGACAGCGTCGACGACCGCTACCAGGTACTGGCCGCCGTGGACTGGGGCAACGTCGCGCGCTTCGCTGCCGAGCTGCCGCTCGCCGAAGCGGGCCTCGTGGTGGGCGATCCGGCGCAGGGCGAACCCCCCGAGGTGTTCCTGAAGAGCGGCGCGCGCTATGCGCCGGTGACCCTGAAAGCCATGGCCAAGAAAATTCCGGGCGGCTGGCCCAACATGGTCGCGCTCGGTCTGCTCGGCGGCCTGATCGGCTTGCCGCGGGCGGCGCTGTGCGCCGCAGTCGAGAAATCGATGAAAAAGGGCGGCGACGCGCTCGCCGCCTCGCTCGCTGCGGTGCAGGCGGGCATCGACGAGGCGGCCAAACTCGGCGCCGGGTTCCCGCTGGCGCCCGCACCTGCCGGCTCCTCGCGCTGGCTCGTCACCGGCAACCAGGCCGCTGGCTACGGCGCGATCCGCGGCGGCGTGCGCTTCGTCGCCGCCTACCCGATCACGCCGGCGACCGAGCTGCTGGAGTGGATGTCGCCGGCGCTGGCGCGTGTCGGCGGCACGCTGGTGCAGGCGGAGGACGAACTCGCGTCGATCAACATGATCCTCGGCGGGTCCTATGGCGGCGTGCCCTCGCTCACCGCGACCTCGGGTCCGGGGCTCTCGCTCATGATCGAGGCGCTCGGCCTGGGCGTGGCGGCGGAGATTCCGGTCGTCGTGGTGGATGTGATGCGCACCGGTCCGTCCACCGGCATCGCAACCAAGACCGAGCAGGCCGACCTCAACATCGCGATGTACGGCCTGCATGGCGACGCGCCGCATCTCGTACTCGCGCCCAACTCGGTGGCCGATTGCCTGCTCACCACGCAATGGGCGACGCATCTGGCGGAGTCCCTGCAGGTGCCGGCGATCGTGCTTTCGGACCAGTTCTTCGGCCAGGCGCGCGCCGTGGTCGAGCGCCCTGCTGAGGTTTCATTCGCCGGCGCGCGCGAGCGCGCCGCGCCGAACACGGTGGACTACAAGCGCTATGCGCTGACGCCCTCCGGCGTGTCGCCGATGGCGATCCCGGGAACGCCCGGCATCACCTACACCGCCGACGGGCTCGAGCATGGCGAGCGCGGCACGCCTTCGTCCGCAGCCGCCGATCACCTGGCGCAAATGGACAAGCGCGCGCGCAAGCTCGATTCGATCGATTACGGCGAGCACTGGGCCGAGATCGAGGGCGAGGGCGAGCTGGCGGTGATCACCTGGGGTTCGTGCACCGGCGCGGTGCGCGAAGCCTTCGCGCGCGCGAAGGGCGACGGCGTTTCCGGCCGCCTGCTCTCGCTGCGCCTGATGTCGCCGGCGCAGCCGGAGAAGCTGCGCCGCGCGCTCAAGGGCGTGAAGCGCGCCCTCGTGGTCGAGCAAAGCTTCGGCGGCCAGTTCCTGCGCTATCTGCGCGCCGAGTACGACCTGACGTGCGAGCTCACCAGCTTCCGCAGGCCGGGTCCGCTGCCCGTGCGCCCCGACGAGATCCACCGCAAGATTCTCGAATGGAGCCGTGCATGAACGCACCTGCCCAAGCGGCGCAGCTCACGCCGCAGAAATTCAAGTCCGACGTCAAGCCGGTCTGGTGTCCGGGTTGCGGCGACTACACCGTGCTGTCGTCGATCACCAAGGCGCTCGCGGCGCTTGCGGTACGCCCGGAAAACGTCGCCGTGGTTTCCGGCATCGGCTGCTCGTCGCGCATCCCGGCCTACACCACCTGCTACGGATTTCACGGCGTGCATGGGCGCGCGCTCGCCGCCGCCACCGGGCTCAAGGTCGCGCGTCCCGATCTCACGGTGATCGCGGCAGGCGGCGACGGTGACGGCTATTCGATCGGCGGCAACCACTTCCTGCACGCCTGCCGCCGCAACGTCGACCTCACCTACATCGTGATGGACAACCGCGTCTACGGCATGACCAAGGGCCAGCCCTCGCCCACCACCGAGCCCGACTGGGATTCCAAGCTATCGCCACAGGGCACCGGCCTGCGCGAATTCCACCCGCTCGTGATCGCGCTCGCCTCGGGCGCCAATTTCATCGCCCGCGCCACCTCGAGCGACCCCAACGGCACGGCGGAGCTGATCGTGCAGGCAGTGCGCCATCCCGGCTTTTCCTTCATCGAGGTGCTCTCGCCCTGCGTCACCTTCCGGCCGGAACAACGCACCTGGAAAGACAGGGTGCATCCCGCGCCGGTGGCGCCGACCGACGACCCGGGGCGTGCCGCGCGGCGCCTGATGACCGACGACGGGTTCAACATCGGCGTGCTTTATGCGGGGCATCGCAAGCCGTACCGGACGGAACAGAGCGCGACGCCCAGCAGTGTGGCAGAGCTTGAAGCGGAGTTCATCCTATGAGTTCGAGGAAAAAACCGGCGCGCGGAACCGCAAAGCCCGTGCCGAAGAAGCGCACCTCCAGGCCGGCGCCGAAGCGCGCAGCGAAACCGGCCGCCCCGCGCAGCGGTGCGTATGCCGACTTCATGGTGCAGGCCTATGCCATGGAAAACGACGCGCGCGACCGCTACACCGAGTTCGCCGACCAGATGGAGGTGCACAACAACACCGCAGTGGCGCAGCTGTTCCGCAAGCTCGCGCGCATCGAGGGGCTGCACGCCACCAGGATCGTCAGGGAAATGGGCTGGCGCAAGCCGCCCGCGGCGGCCGAGGCCTGGATGTGGCGCCAGTCGGAGGCGCCCGAGTCGGTGCCGCCGGGTGAGCTGCACTACCTGATGCAACCCTGGCACGCGCTCGAGCTGGCGCTCGCCTGCGAGCAGCGTGCGGTCCGTTTCTTTACCGGCATCTCGGGCTCGACCGCGCCCGCGGACGTGAAGCGCATTGCCAGGGAGATGGCAGCGGAAGAGCGCGAGCATGTCCAGCTGATCCGGGAGTGGATGAAGAAAGTCGAAAAACCGGACCCGGGCTGGGACCGCGATCCGGACCCCTCGCTCTACTCCGAATGAAGCCGGCCATGGACGTGCTGCTGCCCAAAGGCTGGGACGCGCCGATCGGCTACGCCAACGGCATCGCGGTGCCCGCGGGCAGGATCGTATTCGTCGCCGGCCAGGTCGGCTGGGACGAGCAGCAGAGATTCCATTCCGAGGAAATCGCGCCGCAGTTCGAGCAGGCGCTGAAGAACATCCTCGCGGTGCTGGCGGAGGCGGGCGGCCGGCCGGAACACATCTGCCGCATCACGGC
>MERE01000069.1 GCA_001771975.1 Betaproteobacteria bacterium RIFCSPLOWO2_02_FULL_68_150
CCTGATGGTGCTGCTCGTCGTCGCCGCAGCGCTCGCCGCCTGCGCCGCGGTACGCGCCAGCCGCCTCGGCTTGGCGCTTGCCGGCATCGGCGCCGACGAGGAGCGCGCGCAGACGCTCGGCGTCAACACGCGCCTCGCCAAGATCGCCGGTTTCGCGCTCGCGGCATTCTTTGCCGGCGCGCTCGGCGCCGCCGTGGCGGTGCGCTGGACCTACATCGAGCCAGCCTCGGTGTTCAATCCGTTCATCGGATTCCAGACCGTGCTGATCGCCATGATCGGCGGCGCGCAGACGCTCGCAGGGCCGATGATTTCAGCCGTCGTGTTCAGCCTGCTCACCGAGTTGCTGCGGCTGCAGTTTCCCTACGCCTACCTGATCGTGCTGGGAATTCTCCTGATCGTGCTGGTGCTTTACCTGCCGGGCGGATTCGCCTCGCTGATTGCGCGTTGGAGGCAGGCCCGTGCCTGAGGCACTCCTTTCCGCGCGCGGCGTGGAAGTCCGCTTCGGCGGCCTGGTCGCCGTCGACGGCGTCGATCTGGAGGTGCGCGCCGGGGAGTTCGTCGGTGTCATCGGGCCCAACGGCGCGGGCAAGACCACTTTCTTCCATACGCTGTCCGGGGTGCTCGCGCCGAACGCGGGCCGGATCGTGGTCGGCGGCGAAGATCTGACGGGGCGCGCGCCGCACCAGTTCGCGCGGCACGGCGTGGCACGCACCTTTCAGACACCGCGCGTGTTCCGCGACATGAGCGCCGCGGAGAACGTGCGCTTCGGCCTCGAGTTTGCCGGCCGCGCGCGCAGGCAAGCGCAGGATATCTTCGATGACGCCGGTGCCATTCTTGGTTTTCTCGGCCTTGCAGACGTTGCGGCGCTGCCCGCTGGCGGCCTCACGCCCGCGCGCCAGCGGCTGCTCGAAATCGGCATGGCGCTCGGCGCCCGCCCGCGGGTGCTGTTGCTCGACGAGGTAGCGGCGGGACTGACCCACGCCGAGCTCGAGGCTTGCGCGCAACTGATCCGGCGCGTGCGCGACGAGCTCGGCCTCGCGGTAATCTGGATCGAGCATGCCGTGCGCGTGCTGATGAACCAGGTCGATCGGGTCGCGGTGCTGCACCAGGGGCGCAAGATTGCCGACGGTGATCCGCGCGCGGTGGCCAGGGACCCGGCGGTGGTGGAGGCCTACCTCGGTGAGGAAGGCGAGCCCGTAGAGGCCGCCGTATGAGTGCCGTCCTTTCCAGCGCGGGCGCGCACCCGGTGGCACACGGCGCGGGGTTATCCATCCGCGGGCTTGCGGCCGGCTACGGCGCGATGCGCGTGCTGGCGAGCATCGACCTCGAGGCGCCGAAGGGCGAACTGACCGTGATCGTCGGCGCCAACGGCGCCGGCAAGACGACGCTGCTCAAGGCGCTCTCCGGGCTCATCCCGCGCTCCGGCGAGGTGACCTTCGACGGCGAGCCGCTGCCCGCGGCGCCGGCCGCGATCGTCGCGCGCGGGCTGGCGCAGGTGCCCGAAGGCAGGCAGCTCTTTGCACAGATGACGGTGCGCGAAAACCTCGAGTTGGGCGGCTACCTGCTGCCCAAGCCGGAGCGCGCCGGGCGGCTCGCGCGCGTGCTCGAGCTTTTTCCGCGCTTGATGGAGCGCCGCACTCAGCTTGCCGGTACCCTGTCCGGAGGCGAACAGCAGATGCTCGCGGTCGGTCGCGCGTTGATGGGGCGGCCGAAATTGCTCATGCTCGATGAACCGTCGCTTGGCCTCGCGCCGAAGATGGTCGACGAGCTGCTCGCCATGGTGCGCCACATCCGGGACGACGGCGTCAGCGTCCTGCTGGTCGAGCAGAACGTCGCCAAGGCGATGGCGATCGCCGACGGGGCGTACGTGATGGAGCGCGGCGCGATCGTGATGCAGGGATCGGCGGCGCGCCTGCTGCGCTCCGAGCGCCTGCGCGAAGCGTATCTGGGCACCGAGGCGATCCCCCGTACAGGCGCAAGGTAGGCGAGCTCGCGAGCAGGCATCTGGACTTCGGCGGCAACGATTCAGGATCGGGCGACGCCGTATTCGTTCCAGCAGGGCATGGCGTTCAGCCGGCGAGTACCAGCAGCCAGACCACGCCCAGCGTCACGAGCGACAGCATCACCGCCGCGCTGCCGAGGTCCTTGGCGCGCTTGGCGAGCGGGTGCTCCTCGAGCGAGATGCGATCGACGGCAGCCTCGACCGCCGAATTGAGCAGCTCGACCACCGGCACGAGCAGCACGCTGCCCACCAGCAGCGCGCGCTCGACGGCCGTTTTCCCGAGGTAGAGTCCCAGCGGCACGAGCACTGCCGCCAGCAGCAATTCCTGGCGGAACGCCGCCTCGTGGCGCGCGGCCTCGGCCAGGCCGGCGATCGAATGGCGCGTCGCGTCGAGCAGGCGCTGCAAGCCGGTCCCGCCCTTGTGCGAGCTTTCCATGGCGCTGCGAATCTAGCACGCCTGCGGTCAGGCAGAATTCATGCGAGCTGCGTCATCCAGTTTTCCCGGAATGCCGCGCGTACCGCGATGTTCGGCCTGCGGTCACGGGCGCATCCGGATCGCCGCATCCTGCGCCGAGCATGTATGCCGCGCTGACGCGAAGGAAATTGCTCCGGGAGGGCTCGAGGCTCGCCCCGATCACCGAGGGTTCGATGCGCACGCGATCGTCGTGCGCGCAATCGACCTCGCTGCGCGTTGCCGAGTTGCGGACCCGTGATTCGTTCGCGCGCATATGCGCTCCTCCGGTTGCGCCGTCCCGACAGTCGATGGCGGTCGTGTCCGCGCATTGTGCGGCGGCTGGATTGCACGCTGATGAACACCGTCCCGCGCATTTCCTGAGAGCGCGTTCATCAGCGCTTCATGGAACGCGCGGCATGCGCGTTCTTGATCGTGCACGATGTTCTGTCACGGCGGCCGGTGGATATCGCCGCCACGACGGCCAATCCGGACGTCACGGGGTTGTAACAAAGCAGCCTTAGACTTCCGTCCATTGCAGAACGGAGACGACAGTCATGAAACTGAATTCAGGGATCCGCGCGCTGGCGCTCGCCGCTGCGGCGCTGGCGGTCCAAGCCACGTACGCGCAGCAGATCGTGAAAATCGACGGCTCGAGCACCGTGTTCCCGATCACCGAGGCGGTCGCCGAGGAGTTCCAGAAGGCGAAAAAGCAGAAGATCAAGGTTACCGTCGGCATTTCCGGCACCGGCGGCGGCTTCAAGAAGTTCTGCCGCGGGGAAACCGACATCTCCGGCGCCTCGCGGCCCATCCTGAAGAAGGAAATGGATGATTGCAGGGCTGCGGGCATCGAGTACTTCGAGCTTCCCGTGGCGTTCGACGCACTCACCGTGGTGATCCACCCGAAGAATTCCTTCATCAAGCAACTCACCGTTGCCGAGATGAAGAAGATGTGGGAACCCGGCGCACAGGGCAAGGTGACCAAGTGGAACCAGGTCAACCCGCAGTGGCCGGACGCGCCCATGAAGCTGTTCGGACCGGGTGCCGATTCGGGAACGTTCGACTATTTCACCGAAGCCGTGGTCGGCAAGTCGAAGTCGTCGCGCGGCGATTTCACCGCGTCCGAAGATGACAATGTGCTCGTGCAGGGCGTGGCGCGCGACGTCAACAGCCTGGGCTATTTCGGTTTCGCGTACTACGTCGAGAACCAGGACAAGCTCAAGGCCGTGCCGATCGTCAACGAGAAGGGCCGGCCGGTCCTGCCCTCGCTCGATGCCGTGATCGCCGGCAGCTATTCGCCGCTGGCGCGCCCGATCTTCATCTACGTCAACGGCAAGTCGCTCGGCAAGCCGGAAGTCAAGGAGTTCGTGCAGTACTACCTGACGCACGGCGCCGCGCTGTCGAAGGAAGTGAAGTACGTGCCGCTGCCCGATTCGGCCTACACGACCGCCTGGAACCACGTTCTGAAGGGCAGGAAGGGCACGGTGTTCGGCGGCACGCCCGAAGTCGGCATCACGATCGACGAACTGCTCAGGCGCGAAACCAAGAGCTGAGCGCCTGGCGCGACCGCACACGGCCCGCCGCGGGTGTCCCTGCGGCGGGGTTTCGTTGTTAACATAGGCAGGTTCCCTTTCCCATGGCCGCCGTGCCCGGCGACATCTCCGTAACGCCACCCTCGGGAGCGATGGCCGCGCGCCTCGCCCACCGCCGCTCGCGCATCGTGCGCGAGAAGGCGATCGAGCTGGTGCTGTTCCTCGCCGCGATGGTTTCGGTATTCACCACCGCCGGCATCGTGTACGTGCTGGTGAAGGAGTCGGTGGCTTTCTTCCAGCATGTGCCGCTGCTGGATTTCCTCACCGACACGCAGTGGACGCCGCTGTTCGATGACGCCCATTTCGGCATCGTGGTGCTGCTCTCGGGCACCCTGACCAGCTCGCTGGTGGCGCTCGCGATTGCAATTCCGCTGGGCACCTTCATTGCGATCTACCTGTCGGAATTCGCGCCGTTCTCGGTGCGCGAGGTGGCGAAGCCGTTCCTCGAGCTGCTGGGCGGCGTGCCGACGATCATCTACGGTTATTTCGCGCTGCTTTTCATCACGCCCATTCTGCAGTGGTTCTACCCGGAGCTGCCGGGGTTCAACCTGCTGTCGGCCGGCATCGTGATGGGGATCATGATCGTTCCGTACGTCGCTTCGATCAGCGAAGACGCGATGCGCGCGGTTCCGATGAGCCTGCGCGAAGGGTCCTATGCGATGGGCGCGACGCGCTATCAGACCGCGATCAAGGTGGTCGTGCCGGCCGCGTTCTCGGGAATCGCCTCCGCGTACATCCTGGGCATTTCGCGTGCCGTGGGCGAGACCATGATTCTCGCTGTCGCCGCCGGCATGCAACCGAACCTCACGCTCAACCCGCTCGAGCCCGCCGCGACGATCACCGCCTACATCGTGCAGGTGGCGCTCGGCGACCTGCCGCACGGCTCGGTCGGTTACCAGACGATCTTCGCTGCCGGGTTGACGTTGATGCTTTTCACGCTGGCCTGCAACGTGGCCGGGCACATGCTGCGCAAGGCGTTTCGGGAGACCTACTGATGGGGCCGGGGGCGAACCACCGATGAGCTACGCGCGCGATCTCACCGCGATCCGTGCCCTGATCGCCAGCCACAAGCGCTGGGATCATGTCTTCGCGCTGTGCGGCTTGGCGGCGCTGATGGTGGGCGTACTGACGTTCACGGCGCTGTTCGCCGACATGGCGATCGACGGCATCCCGCGCCTGAACTGGGAGTTCCTGACCAACTTTCCGTCGCGCCGCCCGGCGCAGGCCGGGATCCTTTCCGCCTGGGTGGGTACCTGCCTGGTGATGCTGGTCACCGCATTCTTCGCCGTACCGCTCGGCGTAGCCACCGGCATCTACCTCGAGGAGTACGCGCCCAAGAACTGGGTCACCGACATCATCGAGATCAACATCACCAATCTCGCCGGCGTGCCATCGATCGTTTACGGCCTGCTCGCGCTGGGGCTATTCGTCTACCAGTTCGGCTTCGGCCAGTCCATCCTGTCGGCCGGCCTGACGCTGGCGCTGCTCATCCTGCCGGTGGTCATCGTCGCCACGCGTGAATCGATTCGCGCCATTCCGCAGGGCATCCGCGAGGGCGCCTACGCCCTCGGCGGCACGCAGTGGCAGGTCTGCAGAGACCACATCATTCCGTATTCGTCGGCGGGAATCCTCACCGGCGTCATCATCGGCATGGCGCGCGCCATCGGCGAGACCGCGCCCGTGATCACGATCGGCGCGCTCACCTTCATCGCCTTCCTGCCGCCCGCGCCGGTCAGTGCAGAGGCGCCGTTCATCTCGTTCGACTGGGTGATGTCGCCCTTCACCGTGATGCCGATCCAGATGTTCAACTGGACCTCGCGCCCGGAGGCGGCGTTTCTGCAGAACGCGGCGGCGGCCGGTTTCATCCTCGTGCTGATGACGCTGGCCATGAACGGTCTGGCGATCTACCTGCGCTATCGCATCCGCAGGAATATCAAATGGTGAACCATGGCTGCTCCGTCTCTCGCACCGCTGGTTGAAGCACGCGCCGCCGGGGACGCGCCCGCCATGGCGAAGGCCGCGGCCAAGGGCCTCAGCTTTTACTACGGCGATTTCCGCGCCCTGAAGAACCTCGACCTGGTGGTGCACGAGAACCGCGTCACGGCGCTGATCGGGCCTTCGGGCTGCGGCAAGTCGACCTTCCTGCGCTGCTTCAATCGCATGCACGACCTGTACCCGGGCAACCGCTACGAGGGCGAGATCCGCCTGTATCCGGATGACACCAACCTGTTGGCGCCCGGCGTGGACCCGATCGAGGTGCGCATGCGCCTGTCCATGGTGTTCCAGAAGCCGAACCCGTTTCCGAAGTCCGTCTTCGAGAATGTCGCCTACGGCCTGCGCGTGCGCGGCGAGCGTTCGCGGCGCGCGCTCGCCGACAAGATCGAAGCCGCGCTGCATGGCGCGGCGCTCTGGGACGAGGTGAAGGACCGCCTGCATGAGCCGGCCTTCAATCTTTCCGGCGGCCAGCAGCAGCGCCTGTGCATCGCGCGCGCGCTTGCCACCGACCCGGAGATCCTGCTGTTCGACGAGCCGACCTCGGCGCTCGATCCGATCGCCACGGCGAGCATCGAGGAATTGATCACGGAACTGAAAAAACATGTCACGATCCTGATCGTGACGCACAACATGCAGCAGGCGGCGCGCGTCTCCGACTACACCGCCTACATGTATCTCGGCGAGCTGATCGAGTTCGGCGTCACCGACGAGCTGTTCATCAAGCCGAAGAACAAGCAGACCGAGGATTACATCACCGGGCGCTTCGGCTAGGAGGCATCATGGGATCGACCGAGCACACCTCCAAGCAGTTCGAGACCGACCTCGACACCACCCGCACGCGCGTGCTGCAGATGGGCGGGCTGGTCGAGGCGCAGATTCTGGCCGCGATCGAGGCCTTCGCCACCGGCGAGGCGAAGCTCGCCGACCAGGTGATCGAGAACGACGCACGCGTCAACGGCTACGAGGTCGCCATCGACGGCGCCTGCAACCACATCGTGGTGAAGCGCCAGCCGGCGGCGAGCGACCTGCGGCTCATCATGGCGATCGCCAAGATCGTCACCGACATCGAGCGCATCGGCGACGAGGCGAAGAAGGTGGCGCGCATGTCCAAGCGCCTGCACGAGCACGGACCGCAGCACGCGCAGCGTTTCTCCGCGATCCGGCACACCGCGCAGATCGCGGTCAAGATGCTGCGCCAGGCGCTCGATGCGTTCGCCCGGCTCGATGCCGCAAGCGCCGCCGGCGTGCTCAAGGAGGATTCGGAGATCGACCACGAATTCCGTGGCGCGGTGCGCCAGCTGGTGACCTACATGATGGAGGACCCGCGCACGATTTCGCCCGCGCTCGACATCCTCTGGGTGGCGAAGGCCATCGAGCGCATGGGCGACCACTCCAAGAACATCGCCGAGCAGGTGATCTACATCGTCAGGGGCACCGACGTGCGGCACACCTCGTTCGCCGACATCGAGCGCGAGATGGGAGCGCAATAGTTTGGCGAATCCGGTTCGCGTACTGGTGGTGGAGGACGAGCCGGCGATCCTCGAGCTGATCGCGATCAATCTCGAGCACGCGGGCTTCGCGCCGCTGCGCGCCGCGAGCGCCGAAGAGGCAGCGCATTTGCTGCGCCAGACCCTACCCGATGCGGCGCTGCTCGACTGGATGCTCCCCGGGCAGTCGGGCCTCGCCCTCGCGCGGAAGCTCCGCGCCGAGGCGCGCACGCGCGAGCTGCCGATCATCTTTCTCACCGCGCGCAGCGGAGAAAGCGACAAGGTCGCGGCGCTCGAGGCCGGCGCCGACGATTACCTGACCAAGCCGTTTTCGGCGCGCGAGCTGATCGCGCGCATTCGCGCGGTGCTGCGCCGGCGCGCGCCGCAACTGGGCGATCAGCCGGTGGAGATCTCCGGGCTGCGGCTCGACCCGGGCGCACACGAGGTGCACGGCAACGGCCGGGGGCTGGAGCTGAGCCCTACCGAATTCCGCCTGCTGCATTTCCTCATGACGCACCCCAACCGCGTCTACTCGCGCTCGAAACTGCTCGACGGGGTCTGGGGCGACGATGCCGTCGTCGAGGAGCGCACGGTGGACGTGCACGTGCGGCGGCTGCGGCAGGCGCTCGCGCCGAGCGGACACGACGCGCTCGTAGAAACGGTGCGCGGCAGCGGCTACCTGCTGCGCGGCGGCGCGCGGCCGTGACTGCAGCCCTCATCGTGCTGTCGCTGCTTGCGGCGCTGCTTGCGCTTGCACTGGTCCACCATCGGCGCCAGCTCGGACGGCTCAGGCGCTGGGCGGCGCAGCCGCGGATGAGCGATCCGCCGGAAGCTCCCGGCGACTGGGGCGAAGCCTTCGACCTGCTGCACCGCCACCGGCGCGCCAACCTCAAGCGCCGGCGGCAGCTCGCGCAGTTGATCGTGCGCTCGCGCCGCGCCGCGCAGGCGCTGCCCTACGGCGTGACGGTGCTCGATGCGGAGCTGCGCCTGGATTGGTGCAACGACTCGGCGCGCCAGCATTTCGACCTGCATCCGGAGCGCGACCGCGGCGCGCCGATCGTCAATTTCGTCCGCCACCCGGATTTCGTCGCCTATCTCGCGGCGCGCGAGTTCTCCGAGCCGCTGCGGCTGCAGGTTTCCGGATCGTCGCCGCGCACCCTGGCGCTGCAACTGGTCGCCTTCGACGAGGATGCCTGGCTGCTGCTGTCGCAGGACATCACCGGGGCCGAGCGGATCGAGGCGATGCGGCGCGATTTCGTCGCCAACGTCTCGCACGAGCTGCGTACGCCGCTCACCGTGCTGTCGGGGTTTCTCGACACCATTCAGGACCTGAAGCTCGAGCCGCAGCGCGTGCGCGACTACGTCAATCTCATGGCGCCGCAGGCCGCGCGCATGCGCCGCCTGATCGACGACCTGCTGGTGCTGTCGGCGCTGGAACATGCGCCGCCCCCGCCGGAGGAGCGCATCGCGCTCGGCCCGCTGCTCGAGCGCCTGCGCAGCGAAACCGAGCAGCTGAGCAACGGGCGGCACCGCATCGCGCTCGCGATCGAGGGCGAGCACGACCTGCGCGGCGCGGAAAACGAGCTTGCGAGCGCTTTCCTCAACCTCGCCAGCAACGCCGTGCGCTACACCCCGGCGGGCGGCGAGATCCGCTTCGCCTGGCGCGCGACCGGCGCGGGAGGCGAGTTCACCGTAGAGGACACCGGTATCGGCATCGAAGCCGAACACCTGCCGCGGCTCACGGAACGCTTCTACCGCGTCGACCGCGGCCGCTCGCGCGACACCGGCGGCACCGGCCTCGGGCTCGCCATCGTCAAGCACGCGCTCGCCCGCCACCAGGCGGTGCTCGAGATCGCCAGCACACCCGGCAAGGGCAGCGTTTTCCGCGTGCGCTTTCCGGCGGCGCGCCTGCTGCCGGCGACTCAGAAAGTGCCGGGGTAGGCGCCGCCGTCGAGCAGCAGGTTCTGCCCGGTGATGAAGCCGGACTGGGCGGCGCACAGGAACGCGCAGGCGTCGCCGAATTCCTCGATCGTGCCGAAGCGTTTCGCCGGGTTGGCGTCGCTGCGCGCACGCGCCAGCTCCTCGGCAGTCTTGCCGAGTTTCTTCGCGTTGAAGGCGAAATTGGAGCGCAGCCGGTCGGTGTCGAACGGCCCCGGCAGCAGATTGTTGATGGTCACGTTGTGCTGCACGGTCTGGCGCGAAAGTCCCGCTACGAAGCCCGACAGGCCGGTGCGCGCGCCGTTCGAAAGCCCCAGTTCCGGAATCGGCATCTTCACCGCGCCGGAAGTGATGTTGACGATGCGCCCGAAGCGGCGCGCGATCATGCCGTCTAGCGTGGCCTTGATGAGCTCGATCGGCGTCAGCATGTTGGCGTCTACTGCCTTGATCCAGTCTTCCCGCGTCCAGTTGCGGAAATCGCCGGGCGGCGGCCCGCCGGCGTTGTTGACGAGGATGTCGGGACTCGGGCAGGCGCCGAGCGCCTGCGCGCGGCCTTCCGGCGTGGTGATGTCGCCCGCGACCGCGGTGACCTTCGTCCCCGTAAGGCGGCGGATTTCTTGCGCAGTCGCCTCGAGCGCGTCGCGGCCGCGCGCCGTGATGACGAGTTGCACGCCCTCGCGCGCGAGCGACAGCGCGCAGCCCTTGCCCAAGCCTTTCGATGCCGCGCATACCAGCGCGGTCTTGCCACGAATTCCCAGATCCATGCGAAGCTCCCAAGTGTTCCGTAGGCGGGTACCAGGCCTTGCGCGCGCCGATTGCGAGCCCGAGAATTGACCTGCGTCAGCGTGCGCGAAATTATATTGCGGCATGGTGCCGCTTCACGAAGGAAAGGGAGGCAGTGAAGATGACCCCATCGCGCAGCGCAGGACATCCCGTCAAGGACATGCGCAGCTGGATCGCCGATCTGGAGGCCGCGCAGGAGCTGATCCGCATCGACAAGCCGGTCGATCCGCTGACCCAAATGGGGTCGCTCCTGTATCAGTCGCGCGAGAAGGCGCTTTTCTTCGAGCGGCTGCCGCACGGCTGGCGCTCGCTCGGCCAGGCGCCGGCCAATGTGCGCCAGGCGGCGATCGCCTTCGGCGTGCCCGAGGATCAGCTCATTCCTCTGGTGGCCGAGCGCATTGGGCGGCGCATCGAGCCGGTCATGGTTGCCGACGGGCCGGTGAAGCAGGTAAAGCTCAAGCGCGGCGAGTTCGATCTCACCCAGTTGCCGGTCCATGTCGCCGGGCAGCGCGACGGCGGCCCGGTGATCGGCGCGGGGCTCGTCGTCACCAAGGATCCGGACACCGGGCGGCGCAACGTGAGTTTTCACCGCCTGCAAATCAAGGGGCCGGACAAATCCGGGATCCTGCTCTACCCGCGCCACACCTGGCGCAACTACCTCAAGTACCAGGAAAAGAACCAGCCGATGCCGGTGGCGATCTTCATCGGTCACCATCCGCTTTACTACGCGGCTGCGGCGACCAGCGCGCCCTACGGGGTGGACGAATTCGAAGTCGCGGGCGGTTATCTCGAATCCGCCGTGCGGCTGGTGAAATGCGAGACCGTGGATCTGGAGGTTCCCGCCGACGCCGAGATCGTCCTCGAGGGCCACATCCCGCCGCACTATCGCGAGGACGAGGGGCCGTTCTCGGAGTTCCAGGACTATTACGTCACCGGCACCGGCAAGAACCCGGTGGTCGAGTACCAGTTCATGAGCCGCCGGCAGGACGCGATCTTCAAGAACCTGCAGAACGGTTCCGAGATGGAAGGCTGCGTGTTCCACAAGATCCCGATGAGCGCCACCATCTTCCGGCGCCTGAAGGACGTGGGCGGCGGCAGCAATCTTCACAACGTCATGGCGTTGCCCGGGATCTTCGGCGTCGTGGTGCAGATGACGCCGCGCTTCTACGGCGAGGCGAAGAACCTGCTGATGGCGGCGCTTGCCTCGGAATACCACCACCCGAAGATTGCGATTGCCGTGGACGCCGACGTCGACATCTTCAACCACTCGGAGCTGCTCTGGGCCCTGACCACGCGGGTCAACCCGCAGCAGGACGTGGTGGTGATCCCGGGCACGCACAACCACGGCATGGACGCCAGCCTGCCGGAGCTCGGCGCGTCCGGTACGCCCCTGTGGCAGCGCCTGGGCTCCAAGATGCTGATCGACGCCACCATCCCGCCCCCGGCCGATGCGGCGGCGCGCGCGAATTTCGAGCGCATCCGGCCGCACAGCCCACAGCTGCGGCTGGAGGACTTCGCCGCGGCGGATTCGCTGCCGCTGGTGCGCGCGCTCGCGCCGCTATTCTTCGGCTCGAAGCTGCTGCGCTGACCGGATGCGGCCGGCCAGCGTCCCCGCCTGTCCTAAGGCGGCGGCTTCAATGTGACGAGCAGCACGCCGCCGATCACCAGCGCGCCGCCGAGAATCTGCCACGCGGTGAGCGCGCCCTCGAGCAGGAAAAAGTCGGCCAGCACCGTGGTCACCGGCCCGAGTGCGCCGATCAGGGCGAAGCGGTTGGCGCCGATGCGCTTGAGCGCTTCGGCCACCAGCAATACCGGCAGCACGGTGCACACGGTCGCGAGCAGGATCGCGTAGCCCCACACGTTCGAAGGCAGCTCGAGCGAACCCGCGGTTTCCAGAACGACGAACTGCATCACCGCGGGCGCCGTAGACACCATCATCGTGTAGGCGGTGAAGCGCATCGAGCCGACGCGCTGCACCAGCTGGCTGCCGGCGACGAGGTACACCGCGTAGCACAGGGCGGAGGCGAAAACGAGCAGCGCGCCCGCGAGGAACAGGCGGTGCTGCGGTGCTGCGCCGATCTGGCTCGATACGACCAGCGCGATGCCCGCATAGCACGCGGCGAGCGCCGCGAGCTCGCGCGGCGAAGGCTTCTTGCCGAGAAACGCGAACGACAGCAGCACCACCAGCGTCGGATAAAGGAACAGGATGAGCCGCCCGATCCTGGCCGGAACGTACTGCAGCCCGAGAAAATCGAGCAGACTCGCGAGGTAGTAGCCGACAAAGCCGAGCGCGACGATGCCTGCCCAGTCGCGCGCCGCAAGCGGCGCCGCACCGCGCAGCCACCACGCCATGCCGACGAAGAACGGCAGCGATAGCGTCATGCGCAGGAACAGCAGCGTGGTGGCGCTCACCGGGTGCGCCGCCGCAGTCTCGGCGTAGGCGAGCTTGACCAGGATCGGACGGAAGGCGAAAGCGACCGTGCCCAGCAGGGCGAAACCGACACCCCAGCCCCGCCCGGTGAGACTCAACGCCGTCTGCCGCCGCCAGGGATCGAACCAGGCACGCCGCGCCGCAGGTGCAGGCTGGTGTTGGCGCTCCGACGCCAAACGCGGCAAGGCCTTCACCAAGCTGATCAAGGAGATCACGGTCGCGGCCCGGCTTGGCGGCAGCGACGCCAATGCCAATCCGCGCCTGCGCCTCGCGCTCGAGAAGGCGCGCGCCGAAAACCTCCCGGGCGACAACATCCAGCGCGCGATCGGGCGCGGCACGGGCACGCTCGACGGCGCCGCTTACGAGGAGGTGCGCTACGAAGGCTACGGTGTTTCCGGCGCCGCGGTGATGGTCGACTGCCTCACCGACAATCGCACCCGCACGGTCGCCGAGGTGCGCCACGCCTTCACCAAGAACGGCGGCAATCTCGGCTCGGACGGCTCGGTGGCCTACCTTTTCAGGCACTGCGGCCAGTTCGTGTTCGCCCCCGGCACGAGCGAAGAGCAGGTGATGGAGGCGGCGCTCGAAGCGGGTGCCGACGACGTGCTGGCGAACGATGACGGCTCGATCGAGGTGGTGTGTGCGCCGGGCGAGTTCGAGCGCGTGCGCACGGGACTCGAGCGCTCGGGGCTCAAACCGGCGCTCGCGGAGATCACCATGAAGGCCGCCGCCGAGAACGCGCTCGCGGGCGAGGAAGCGGCCAAGATGCGCAGGCTCCTGGACGCGCTCGAGAATCTCGACGACGTGCAGGAGGTCTACACCAACGCCGCGCTCGGCGAAGCGTGAGCCGGCAGCGCATTCTCGGCATCGATCCGGGCTTGCGCGTCACCGGATTCGGCGTGATCGAGCGCTCGGGCAACCGCCTCGCCTACGTGACGAGCGGTTGCGTGCGCTCCGGCGCGGGGGAGCTCGCCGCGCGGCTGAAGACGATCCTCGAGGGCTTGAGCGAGGTGATCGCGCGGCACCAGCCGGGCGAGGTCGCGGTCGAGAAGGTGTTCGTCAACGTCAATGCGCAATCGACGCTCGCACTCGGGCAGGCGCGCGGCACGGCGATCTGCGCCGCGGTGCTCGCGGGCCTGCCGGTCGCCGAGTACACTGCGCTGCAGGTCAAGCAATCGGTGGTCGGCAAGGGTCATGCCGCAAAGGAACAGGTCCAGCACATGGTGCGGCGGTTGCTCGCGTTGCCCGGCGATCCGAGCCCGGATGCGGCGGACGCGCTTGCCTGCGCGATCTGCCACGCCCACGGCGGCGCGCTCGGCGGCCTGTCGACGCGCGGTCTGCGCATGAAGCGCGGGAGGCTGGTTTGATCGGGCGCCTTTCGGGAAGGCTCGTCGCCCGCCATCCGCCGCAGGTGCTGGTGGATGTCGGCGGCGTCGCCTACGAGCTCGACGTGCCCATGAGCACCTTCTACAACCTGCCCGCTACCGGCGAGTCGGTGACGCTGCATACGCATCTGCTGGTGCGCGAGGATGCGCATACGCTCTACGGTTTCGCCACGCTCGATGAGCGCGCCGCGTTCCGGCAGCTGATCCGCATCTCGGGCATCGGCGCGCGCACCGCGCTCGCGGTGCTCTCGGGACTCTCGGTGACGGAGCTGGCGCACGCCGTCACCTTGCAGGAAACCGCGCGCCTGACGAAGGTTCCGGGCATCGGCACCAAGACCGCCGAGCGCCTGCTGCTCGAATTGAAGGGCAAGCTGGCGGAGTCGCTGCCCGGCAGCGCCGCGGCCGCCGCGCCCGACAGCGCGACGCCCGACATCCTGCACGCACTCATCGGGCTCGGTTACAGCGAGAAGGAAGCGCTGGGCGCGGTGAAGGCGCTGTCGCACGGGGTGACGGTCGCGGAAGGCATCCGGCAGGCGCTCAAGGCTCTGGGGAAGGTCTGAGGTGGCGATCGAAACCGACCGCCTGATCTCGGCCAAACCCGCTTCCGCGCAGGAAGAGCAGGTCGAACGGTCGCTACGGCCGACCTCGCTCGCCGACTACGTCGGGCAGGCGAAGGTGAAAGCGCAGTTCGAGATCTTCATCCAGGCGGCGCGCCAGAGGAGCGAAGCGCTCGATCACGTGCTCCTCTTCGGCCCGCCGGGCCTGGGCAAGACCACGCTCGCGCATATCGTCGCGCGCGAGCTCGGCGTCAATCTGCGCCAGTCCTCCGGCCCGGTGCTCGAGCGCCCGGGGGATCTCGCCGCGATCCTCACCAATCTCGAGCCGCGCGACGTGCTGTTCATCGACGAGATCCATCGCCTGTCGCCGGTGGTCGAGGAGATCCTCTACCCGGCGCTCGAGGACTACCAGATCGACATCATGATCGGCGAGGGGCCGGCGGCGCGCTCGATCAAGCTCGACCTGCCGCCGTTCACGCTGGTGGGCGCGACCACGCGCGCCGGCATGCTCACCAACCCGTTGCGCGACCGCTTCGGCATCGTCGCGCGGCTCGAGTTCTACGGCGTGCCCGAGCTCGCGCGCATCGTGCACCGCTCGGCCGGGCTGCTCGGCGTGCCGCTGGTCGACGAGGGCGCGCTCGAAATCGCCAACCGCTCGCGCGGCACGCCGCGCATCGCCAACCGGCTCCTGCGCCGGGTGCGCGATTACGCCCAGGTCAAGGCCGACGGCGTGGTGTCGAAGACGGTGGCCGACGCGGCGCTGAAGATGCTGGATGTCGATGCGCTCGGCTTCGACCTGATGGACCGCAAGCTCCTGCTCGCGGTGATGGAGAAGTTCGGCGGCGGGCCGGTCGGCCTCGACAACCTCGCGCACGCGATCGGCGAGGAGACCGATACCATCGAAGACGTGCTCGAGCCCTACCTCATCCAGCAGGGCTACCTGCAGCGCACCGCGCGCGGCCGCATGGCGACGCTCGCCGCGTACCGCCATTTCGGCCTGCTGGCGCCCTCGGGGGCGCAGGACCTGCTGCAGGCTTCCGAGCCGGACTAGCCGCTAGCCCGGCGCGAGGGCCGGCAGCGCGGCGATCCGGCCTGGGCCGTCGCGATCACCGGACCGGCGCCGCCCGCGCGCAGATCCCGCGAGGCCTGTTCGCCGTAATGCTGTGCGAGCGACGCGAGTCCCGTGGCCAGCACGAAATTAACCCCCAGCGCCGCCATCGCGGCGGCGATTCTCGCCTTGCGGTCGAGCGTGATCATGGTGGCGTCCCTCGAAGTAACTGTCTACAACACAGTAGACGGTTACATGCTAGCGTGGCACAATGTAACCTGTCAAGTCATATTGGGAGGTTACGCGAATGAGCCCCGCCGGCGCCCTGCAGCGCACCCGCAGCAAGCCCTGCGGCGAGACCCTGCGCTGCCCCGGCGGCGCGCTGTGCCTCGATTTCTGCAATACCGGGCAGGGCGCGCGCGATGCTCACGGCAGCGAATGGCTGGCGGGGTTCGCCGACCTGCTCGACTGGCTCGAGGCCGAAGGCGCGCTCGGCGCCGACCAGGCGAAGCGAATCCGCGAGGCGGCGCGCGCGGCGCCCGAGCGCGCCAGGGCGCTGTGGTCGCGCGCGCTCGAACTGCGCGAAGCGCTGCGCCGAGTGTTCGAAGCGCGCGTTCGCGGCGAGGCGCCGCCGCGCGAGGCGCTGGCGCGCCTCGAAGCCGAGCATGCGCTCGGCGCTGCATTTGCGCGCCTCGCGTGGCGGCACGGGCAAGGCCGCTGGGAGCTCGATGCGTCGGTCGGCGCCCCCGATGCGCTGCTGCAGCCGATCGTGCAATCCGCACTCGAACTGCTGACCGCAGAGTCGCTCGCGCGAGTGCGCCGTTGCGGCAATCCGACCTGCCTGTGGCTGTTCATCGACGCAACCCGCAACCGCAGCCGGCGCTGGTGCGAGATGGCGAGCTGCGGCAACGTGTTCAAGGTGCGGCGCCACCGCGAGCGCGCGCGCAAGGGCAGCGCGAGCCGCCGCCGCGCGCCGCGCGCTGCACGCAAGGCCTGAGTCGCAGGCTCTGGATTGCGCGCAACCGAACGCCAGGCGGCCGCGAGGCCGCTGCTACAATGAGGCGGACGCATTCCAGGAGCGCAGCACGTTGACGCCGTTCAGTTTTCCCGTGCGGGTGTACTACGAGGACACGGACCGCGGCGGGGTCGTCTACTACGCCAACTACCTGCGGTTTTTCGAGCGCGCGCGCAGCGAGTGGCTGCGCAGCCTCGGCATCAACCAGGAGCAGCTCGCCGCGGATACCGGCACCGGCTTCGTGGTTTCGCGCGCCGAGATCGATTTCAGGATCGGCGCGCGGCTCGACGACCTGCTCGCCGTCACCGTGCTGCCGCTGGAGAAAAAGCGCACCTATCTGTGGCTGGCGCAGGAAGCGCGCCTTGGCGACGGGCGCGTGTGCGCCGCGGCGCGCATCCAGGCGGCCTGCGTGCGCCACCGCGACATGCGCCCGCAGCCGATCCCCAGGCCGCTTGCCGCCAGGATCGCGCCATGAGCGTGACGCAGGACCTCGAGATCTGGACGCTGATCGTCAACGCCTCGATCGTCGTCAAGGCGGTGATGGCGCTGCTGCTCGCGGTGTCGTTCATGTCCTGGATGTTCATCTTCCGCAAGTGGTTCACGATCCGGCGCGCGCGCGAACAGACCGAGCTCTTCGAGCGCGAGTTCTGGAGCGGCAACGACCTGCTGGCGTTGTACCAGGGCGCGGTCAACAACCGCCACACCATCGGCTCGCTCGAGCGCATCTTCGAGGCGGGGTTTCGCGAGTTCAACAAGCTGCGCGGCCAGCGCGGCACCGAGCTGGTGATGGTGGACGGGGCGCGGCGCGCGATGCGCGCCACCTATCAGCGCGAAATGGACCACCTCGAGCGCCACCTCGCGTTTCTCGCCTCGACCGGATCGGTGTCGCCCTACGTGGGGCTCTTCGGCACCGTCTGGGGCATCATGCACGCGTTCCGCAGCCTCGCCAACGTGCAGCAGGCGACGCTGGCGCAGGTCGCGCCCGGCATCGCCGAAGCGCTCATCGCCACCGCGATCGGCCTGTTCGCGGCGATTCCGGCGGTGGTCGCCTACAACCGCTATTCGCACGACATCGACCGCCTCGCGATCCGCTTCGAGAGCTTCATGGAAGAGTTCTCCAACGTCCTGCAGCGCCAGCCGGTGAGGTAGCTCGCGTGGCGCGCCTGCACTCCAAGCGCGGCCCGATGCACGAGATCAACGTCGTGCCGTACGTCGACGTGACGCTGGTGCTGCTGGTGATTTTCATGG
>MERE01000070.1 GCA_001771975.1 Betaproteobacteria bacterium RIFCSPLOWO2_02_FULL_68_150
CGGGCCGTCGCAGCCAGGGGCGCAACCGGTCGCGCAACAGCTCGGCAATGTACGAGCGCGGCACGATCACCCGGCGATCGACGTGGAAGCGCCGGTCGTCGAGCCAGGCTTCGCGCAGCAGATAGGCGAGGGGAGTGCGCTGGCGCGCGCGCTTCTGCGCCAGCGCGCGAATGCGCTTCTCCTCGCGCGGGGCGACCACGCGTTCGAGTTTCATACCGACATCGCCGGGATGGATCTGCAGGACGTGCCCGACGAGCCACGCGGCCTCGTCGCGCGCATTCATCGTGCCGTGGCCGTAGTGCAGCTGCGCCGCCCGGAAGCCGCGGGCGGTGGCGCGCAGGATTTCGCCGACCTTCAAGGCAGCAGCGCGCGCAGCGTATCGAGATAGATCTTCGGCAGCAGCTCGAGCTCGGCGAGCGCGATGTGCTCATCGACCTGGTGAATGCTGGCGTTGACCGGCCCGAGCTCTACGATCTGCGGGCAGATCTCGGCGATGAAGCGCGCATCCGAGGTGCCGCCGGTGGTGGACAGCTCCGGCGTGCGCCCGGTGTACGTTCGAACCGCGCGCGCCACCACCTCGACCAGCTCGCCGCGCCGCGTGAGGAAAGGTTTGCCTCCGAGCACCCACGCCAGCGCGTAGTCGACGCCATGCCGGCCGAGCACCGCCTCCAGCCGTTCCCTGAGCGAATGCTCGGAGCTCGCCGTCGAGAAACGGAAGTTGAAGTCGAGCTCGAGCGACCCCGGGATCACGTTGCCGACTCCGGTGCCGGCATGGATGTTCGACGCCTGCCAGGTCGTGGGCGGGAAGTGCTCGTTGCCCTGGTCCCATACGGTAGACGCCAGCTCGGCCAGCGCCGGCGCAAGGGCATGAATCGGATTCTTCGCCCGCTGCGGGTAGGCGACGTGGCCCTGAACGCCGCGCACCGTGAGGCGCCCCGAAAGCGAGCCGCGCCGGCCGTTCTTGATCATGTCGCCGAGCGCGTTCACCGACGAAGGCTCGCCGACGATGCAGTAATCGATGCTCTCGCCCAGCGCCTTCAGGCGCTCCACCACGCGCACGGTGCCGTCGACCGACGGCCCTTCCTCGTCGGAGGTTATGAGCAGCGCGATCGAGCCCGAGTGCGCCGGGCGCTCCTGCACGAACGCCTCGGCCGCGACCACGAACGCCGCGATGGACGACTTCATGTCGGCGGCACCGCGGCCGTAGAGCCTGCCGTCGCGCTCGAGCGGGACGAACGGGTCGGACTGCCAGCGCTCGAGCGGGCCGGGCGGGACGACGTCGGTATGTCCGGCAAAACACACGAGCGGATGCCCGCTGCCGCGCCGCGCCCAGAGATTGGTGACTTCGCCGCAACGCAGGCTCTCGCAGCCAAAGCCCGCCGCGGCGAGCCGCTGCGCGACGAGATCCTGGCAGCCCGCGTCCTCCGGCGTGACGGAGCGGCGGGCGATGAGCTGCCGGGCGAGGTCGAGCGCGCTACGCAACGGCCAGGGCGGCGTCAGCTGATCTTGATTTCGTCGAAGGAGGTGTCGCCGCCGGCAGTGGCGGAGAAAACGCTCTCCTTGGACTCTTCCTTGCGCGCGGGCGCGGCCGCCGTCGCGGCATTCGAAGTCAGCTGTCCGGCGGTCGCCTGGTTGATCAGCCACAGCATGTTGGTGGCCGAATCGGCGTTCGCCATCGCTTCGTCCTTGGTGATCACGCCCTCGCTGAACAACCGGAACAAGTCCTGCTCGAAGGTCTGCGAGCCCGGCGACATGCTTTTTTCCATCGCGTCCTTGATCTCGCTGATCTCGCCCTTGCCGATCAGCTCCGCGATCAGCCGCGAGTTCAGCATCACTTCGACCGCCGCGCGCCGCGCGCCGGTCTTGGTGCGCACCAGGCGCTGCGCGATGATCGACTGCAGGCTGGCGGACAGGTCGAGCAGCAGCGTCGGCCGGTTCTCCAGCGGATAGAAACTGATGATCCGGTTCATGCAGTGGTAGCTGTTGTTCGCGTGCAGCGTGGCGAGGCACAAATGGCCCGACTGCGCGTATTGCAGCGCCGAGGTCATGGTCTCGCGGTCGCGGATCTCGCCGATCAGGATGCAGTCGGGCGCCTGGCGCAGCGCATTCTTCAGCGCCGTCTGGAACACCTTGGTGTCGGTGCCGACCTCGCGCTGGTTGACGATCGACTTGCGGTTGCGGAACACGAATTCGACCGGGTCCTCGAGCGTCAGGATGTGGCCCGACTTCTGCGCATTGCGGAAATCGAGCATCGCCGCGAGCGTGGTCGACTTGCCCGAGCCGGTGGCGCCGACCATCAGGATCAGGCCGCGTTTCTCCATGATGATGTCCTTGAGCGCGTCCGGCAGGCCGAGGGTATCGAGCGGCGGGATATTGCCCGGGATGTAGCGCACCACCACCGCCGGCGAGCCCTTCTGGCGGAAGGCGCTGATGCGGAAACTCCCTACGCCCTCGAAGGTGAAGCCGGTGTTGAGCTCCATCTCGTCCTCGTACTCGCGGATCTGCTTCTCGCTGAGCACCTCGTAGATCAACTGCCGCACGGCGTCGGCGTTCAGCACCGTCTGGTTGACCGGCACCGCGACGCCGTTGATCTTGATGTTGATCGGCGCGCCGACGCTGAGAAAGATGTCCGAGGCGTTCTTCTCGGCCATCAACTGGAACAGGCGTTTCATCGCCGACATGGTGGTCTCCCCCGGATGCTCGATTCGCTAGTTTAGTCGCCGCGCAGCAATTCGTTGAGGCTGGTCTTGGCGCGCGTCCTGGCGTCGACCCGCTTCACGATCACCGCGCAGTACAGGCTGTAGCGGCCGTCGGGCGCGGGCAGCGAACCCGACACCACCACCGACCCGGCGGGCACGCGGCCGTAGAGGATCTCGCCGCTGGCGCGATCGAGGATGCGGGTGCTCTGGCCGATGAACACGCCCATCGAAATAACGCTGTTTTCCTCGACCACCACGCCCTCGACGATTTCCGATCGGGCGCCGATGAAGCAGTTGTCCTCGATGATCACCGGGCCCGCCTGCAGCGGCTCGAGCACGCCGCCGATGCCGACGCCCCCCGACAGGTGCACGTTGCGACCGATTTGCGCGCAGGAGCCGACCGTGGCCCAGGTATCCACCATCGTGCCTTCATCCACGTAGGCGCCGATGTTGACGAATGACGGCATCAGCACGACGTTGCGCGCAAGGTACGCGCCGCGCCGCGCCATCGCGGGCGGTACCACGCGAAAACCGCCGGCGGCGAACGCCGGCTCGTCGTAGGAGGCGAACTTGCCCGGCACCTTGTCGTAGTAATTCGTCGCGCCGCCGGGCAGCAGGCGGTTCTCCTCCAGGCGAAACGAGAGCAGCACCGCCATCTTGATCCACTGGTGGGTGATCCAGCCCGCGGCGGTCTTCTCGGCCACGCGCAGGCGCCCCGTGTCCAGTCCGGCGATCACCGCTTCGACCGCCTGGCGCGTCTCGCGCGACGCCGCGGCCGGACTCAGTTGCGCTCGATTGACCCACGCCTGCTCGATGATCGCCCGCGTGTTTTCCAATGCTAGAGCCTCGACCCCAGTTGTGCGATGCGCCCGGCCGCCTCGAGGCATTCGGCGAGCGGCGCAACCAGCGCGAGGCGCACGAAGTTTTCGCCCGGATTCTCGCCGTGCGCCGTGCGCGCGAGATAGCTCCCGGGCAGGGCGCGCACATTATAGTCGCGCTGCAGGCGGCGCACGAACTCGCAGTCGTCCACCGGCGTACGCAGCCACAGGTAGAAACCGCCTTCCGGGAGGTAGGTTTCGAGCGGCGCGCCGAGCAGCGGCAGCACGGCCCGGTATTTCCCGGCGTACAGCTGCCGGTTTGCGCGCACATGCGTCTCGTCGCTCCAGGCGGCGATCGACGCCTGCTGCACGGCGAGGCTCATGGCCGAACCATGGTAGGTGCGGTAGAGCAGGAAGCGCTCGAGCAGTGCCGCGTCGCCGGCGACGAAGCCCGAGCGCATCCCGGGTACGTTGGAGCGCTTGGAGAGGCTTGAAAACACCGCCAGCCGCGGAAAACCGGCGCGCCCCAGCTGCTGCGCGGCTTCGAGCGCGCCCAGCGGCGGATTGGCCTCGTCGCAATACAGCTCCGAGTAGCACTCGTCGGCGGCGATCGCGAAACCGTGCCGCTCGGACAGATCGAACAGGCGTTGCCAGTCCGACAGCCGCAGCACCGAGCCCCCGGGATTGGCGGGCGAGCAGGTGTAGACGAGCTGCACCGCACGCCAGGTCGTATCCGGCAGGGCATCGAGGTCCATGCGGTGGCCGTTGGCGGCGGTGGCGTTGAGGAAAACGGGCGACGCGCCCGCCAGCAGCGCGGCACCTTCATAGATCTGGTAGAACGGGTTCGGGCAGGCGACCAGCGCCCCGCCGCCAGCCGGATCGATCACCGCCTGGGCAAACGAGAACAGCGCTTCGCGCGAGCCGTTCACCGGCAGGACCTGGGTGTGCGGGTCGATGCCGGGCAGGCGGTAGCGTCGCATCAGCCACGCGGCGATGGCCTCGCGCAGCGCGGGCAACCCGGCGGTCGGTGGATAGACGGCGAGTCCGTCCAGCGACCGGATCAGTGCGGCGCGGACGAATTCCGGGGTCGGGTGTTTCGGCTCGCCGATCGAAAGATCGATCGGCGCCAGAGCCGGGTCGGGCGTCACCCCGGAGAGCAGCGCGCGCAGTTTTTCGAACGGGTAGGGCTGCAGCTTCCCCAGCCGCGGGTTCATCCCCTCCAGCCCCGCTTGCGGTGTTCGGCCACCACCGTGGTGTGGATGCCGCCGCGCACGTTGAAGCGCGCGCTCAGGCGCATGAAGCGGGGCCGCACCGCGCGCACCAGGTCCTCGAGAATGCGGTTGGTGACCGCCTCGTGAAACGCGCCCTGGTCGCGATACGACCAGAGGTACAGCTTCAGCGACTTGAGCTCGACGCACAGCGCGTCCGGCACGTACTCGAGCTGCAGCGTGGCGAAATCCGGCTGCCCGGTCATCGGGCACAGGCAGGTGAATTCCGGCAGCTCCATCTGGATGCGGTAGTCGCGTTCCGGCGCCGGGTTGCGAAAGCTCTGCAGCCGCTGGCTGGGGCGCGTTGGCATCGAAGGACGGGGAACGAACGGCGCGAGAATTGAGGCAAGGGGATGTTATCATGGCGCGCCGTTTTTACGCGGCGCGGGCGGTCAGCGGACGGCGTTTTTTCTGCCCGCCAGAGCGCGCCCCCAAAGAATCCGAACCGCAACCCGAATTCCGTGCGCCTCACGCAAATCAGGCTTTCCGGCTTCAAGTCGTTCGTCGACCCGACCAGCATCCACGTCCCGGGGGCCCTGGTCGGGGTCGTCGGCCCGAACGGTTGCGGCAAGTCCAACGTCATCGATGCGGTGCGCTGGGTGCTCGGCGAGAGCCGCGCTGCCGCGCTGCGCGGCGATTCGATGCAGGACGTGATCTTCAACGGCTCGGGCCACCGCAAGCCGCTCAACCGTGCCAGCGTCGAGCTGATCTTCGACAACGCGCTGGGACGCGCTGCCGGCCAGTGGGCGCCGTACGCCGAGATTTCGGTGCGGCGCGTGCTGCAGCGCGACGGCGAGTCCGGCTACTACATCAACAACACGCACGTTCGCCGGCGCGACGTCACCGACATGTTCCTCGGCACCGGCCTCGGGCCGCGCGCCTACGCCATCATCGAGCAGGGCATGATCCAGCGCGTGATCGAGGCGCGGCCCGAGGACCTGCGCCTGTTCCTCGAGGAGGCGGCGGGAATCTCGCGCTATCGCGAACGGCGCAAGGAGACCGAAGGCCGGCTTGCCGGTACGCGCGACAACCTGGCGCGCGTCAACGACATCCGGCAGGAGCTGGGCACGCAGCTCGAGCGGCTCGAGTCGCAGGCGCGCGTGGCGACGCAGTACCAGGGGTTGCACCAGGACCTGCAGTTCAGGCAGCACCTGCTGTGGTTCCTGCGCCGGCGCGATGCGGCCGCGGAGCGCGGGCGCCACGCCGGCGAGATCGCGAAGGTCGGCCTCGAGATGGAGGCCGCTACGGCGCGCGCGCGCGAGATCGAGAGCCGGATCGAGTCGGCACGCGCCGCGCATTACGAGACCGGCGATGCGCTGAACGCCGCGCAGGCCGCGCTGTACGCAGCCAATGCCGAAGTGGCACGGCACGAGTCGGAGCTGCGGCACGTGGAGGAGAACCGGCAGCGCCTCGAGAGCCGCCACACGGAACGTCGCGCCCAGTTGGCCGCATGGCGCGAGCAGCGCGCGCAACTGACGCAGGCGCTGCACCTGTGGGTCGCACGCTCGGTGAGCGCGAGGCAGCGTGTCGCCGAGCTGGAGCAGCGCCTCGCGCTGGAGACCGAGCACCTGCCGCGGGCCGAGCTGGCACACCGCGCCGCGCAGGAGCAGCTGAGCGAGGCGCGCAGCCGGCTGCTGATGGCGGAAAGCAGCCTGCAGATCGAGCAGGCGACGCGCTCGCACATCGAGAGCGACGTGCAGTCGCTCGCGCAGCGGCGCTCGCGGCTCGAGGGTGAGCTGCACGCGCTGCAGGAACCGGTGGCGGATGCGTTGCCGGCGGCGGACCAGCACGTCGCCGCGCTCGACGCCGCGCTCGCGCGCGCGCAACAAGATCTGAATCGCGTGCAAACCGAAGCGGCGGTTCTCGAGGGGCAGCGCGTGGCGAGCGCCGGCGCGCTTGCCGAGGCGACGCGCGAGCGCACCGCCGTACAGGCCCAGCTCGCGACCCTGCAGCAGGTGCAGGCGGCCGCCGAGGAAAACGCGCCGCTGCACGACTGGCTCGACAAGCATGCCCTGGCTGCGCTGCCGCGCTGCTGGCAGAAGATCCGCATCGACGCCGGTTGGGAGACTGCGCTCGAGTCGGTGCTGCGCGAGCGCTTGCATGCGCTCGAGCTGAGCGACGCGGGCGTCTGGCTCGGCCTGACCACGGACCGACCGCCGGTCAAGGCGAGCGTATTCGAGCGCGCGCCGGCCGGCGTTCAGCCTGCCGCCGCAGGACTGGTGCCTCTCGCACACCGCGTTCACGCCATCGATCCGGCGGTCGGTGGCGCGCTTGGCGACTGGCTGGCTGGCATCTACACGGTGGATGGCACTGCGGATGCGGCGCAGCGCGCCGCCCTGCCTCCGGGGACGGTTTTGGTGAACCGCGACGGCGATCGCTTCACGCGCCATACGGTGGGATTCCATGCGCCGGACCCGGCGGACGCCGGTATCCTCGCGCGGCAGACCGAGATCGATGCGCTCGAGGTGCAATGCCGCGTACTCGTGGAGCGCCACGTTGCAGCTCGCGGCGCGGCAGAGCGGGTCGAAGCCGAGGTCCAGGCGCGGCAGGGCGCGCTCGAGGCGGCACGCACGCAACTGGCGACGCGCCTGTCCGAGCGGCACGAGGCGGAGCTGCAGCGGCTGAGGCTCAGCCAGGCGCTCGAGCGGTACCGCGAACGCAGCGCACAGATCCGAAGCGAACTCGCGGAGATCGCGGCACAGTCCGGCCGCGATGCGCTGCGCCTGGAAAACTGCGACGCCGCATTGGCGCGGCTGGCCGGGGAAATCGCCACCGGGCGCACGGCGCTCGAGACGGTGAACGCGGCGCACGCCGCGGCCGAAGCCGCCATGGCGGCGCAGCGCCGCGCCACGCAGCAGGCGGAGCGCGATCTCCAGGATGCGGCCTTCGGCGAACGCGAATGCACCTCGAAGATTGCCGAGATCGAGCGCTCGGTGGCGCTCATCGACGAGCAGCTGGTGCGCGCCGAAGCCGAAGCCGCCAGCCTCGGGGAGGAACTTTCGGTCGATCCGCTGCCCGAGTTGCGCCAGGCGCGCGAGGTCGCGGTCGAGGCGCGCCTGGGGTGCGAGAAATCGCTCGCGGTGGCGCGCGATACGGTCGAGGCGGCGGCGGGCGCGTTGCGCGAGTTCGAGGAGCTGCGCCTGCAGGGCGAGGCGCGCATCGCGCCGCTGCGCGAGCGAATCGGCGAGCTGCGCCTGAAAGAGCAGGCGGCGCAGATCAATCACGAGCAGTTCGCCGCGCAGCTGCGCGAAGGCGGCGCCGATGAGCTGCGCCTGGCGGCCGAGCAGGAGCGGGCGCCGCGTCCAGCCGCGCTGCAGGGCGAAATCACGCGCCTCGCGCAGGCGATCGGCGAGCTGGGCGCGGTCAATCTTGCGGCGCTCGATGAACTGAAGACGAGCAGCGAGCGCAAGAGCTATCTGGACGCGCAGGCGACCGACCTGGACGAGGCGGTGACCACGCTGGAGGACGCGATCCGGCGCATCGATCGCGAGACGCGCGAGCTGCTGCGCGAGACCTTCGACAGCGTGAACCGCCATTTCGGCGCCCTGTTTCCGGCGCTGTTCGGCGGCGGCGAGGCGCGGCTTCTCATGACCGGGGAGGAAATTCTCGATGCCGGCGTGCAGGTCCTGGCGCAACCGCCCGGCAAGCGCAACAGTACGATCCACCTGCTGTCGGGCGGCGAAAAGGCGCTCACCGCGATCGCGCTCGTGTTTTCCATCTTTCAGCTCAATCCGGCGCCGTTCTGCCTGCTCGACGAGGTGGACGCGCCGCTGGATGATTCGAACACCGGGCGCTTCTGCGAGCTGGTGCGCAAGATGGCCGCCCAGACACAGTTTCTCTTCATCACGCACAACAAGATCACCATGGAGCTTGCGAGCCAGCTGGTCGGAGTGACGATGCCGGAAGCGGGCGTCTCGCGCGTGGTGGCGGTGGACATCGACGAAGCGCTGCGCCTGCGCGAGGAGCTCGCTGCCTGAGTCGCGGCGGGCGCGCGCGGCGCAGTGGCCCCATGACCGAACTTCAGCTCGCACTGCTCGTCATCGGCGCTCTGGTGGTGGCGGGCGTGGTCGTTTACAACCGGCTGCAGGAACGCGGCGCGCGGCGCGCTGCCGAACGCGCGTTTCGCTCCTCCGCGGGCGACGCGCTGCTGGACGATCCGGCTCCGCGCCGCGAGCCGGCCATGGGCCCTGCGGCGGCGATTCGTCCGGCACCGCCGCCACCGGCCGCGCTGCCCGATGCGCGCATCGACTATGTGGTGGAGCTTTCGTTCGCCACGCCGCCCGCGGTCGGCGTGCTGCTCGAGCAGTGGAAGCCTTACGAGCATCGCTACGCGAAGAGCGCCTGCCTCGCGTACGCAGGCGACGGCGCGCGGGACTGGCTGCCGCTTGCGCCCGGCGCCGGCGGACAGGCGTCGGTGCTGCAGGCGGGCCTGCAACTGGTGACACGCGAGGGCGCGGTCGGCGAGGCGGAGCTGATCGAATTTCGCGCCGCGGTCGAGACCCTCGCTGCGGCCACGGGGGCGAAAGTGTCCGCACCCGAGATGCGGCAGGCCGTCGAGCGCGCGCGAGAGCTGGACCGGTTTTGCGCCGACGCCGACCTGCAGACCGTATTCCACGTCATGCCGCAGCCGGGCGCGCGGTTCGCCGGCGCGGCAGTGCAGCGCGCGGCCGAGGCTGCCGGGCTCACGCTCGGCGACGATGGGCGCTTCGTGCTGCACGATGACGCGGGGCGCCCGCTGTTCTACCTCGGCCCGCGCGACGGCGCCGGTTTCATTGCAGGCGCCGTCGATGCGGCCGCGCCGGCGGGCCTGTCGATCACCTTCGATGTGCCGCGCGCGCCCGGCGCGCAGCGGACGTTCCAGGCGATGACCGGTTTCGCTCGCTTGCTCGCCACGGAACTCCAGGGGACACTGGTCGATGACAACGACCGCACCCTCGATGAGCGTTCCCTCGCGGCGATCGACGCGCAGTTGAGTGCGGTGGACGCGGCCTTTGCCGGCCGGGGCATCGAACCCGGCGGCGCTGCCGCGCTGCGCCT
>MERE01000071.1 GCA_001771975.1 Betaproteobacteria bacterium RIFCSPLOWO2_02_FULL_68_150
CGCCCCACATCATGAGCTTGCCGGTGCGCGAGGCCTTCAGGTTTTCGGGCCACTTGGCGGTGCGGAAGTCGATGCGCAGGCCGATCGCGTCCATGTTCTTCTTCCACAGTTCGATCAGTTGCCTCGAATTCTGGTCCGGCTGCGTCGAGTATTCCAGGCGCAACTCGCCACCGTCGGGCTGCTCGCGCCAGCCGTCGCCGTCGCGATCGACGTAGCCGTACATGTCGAGCAGCGCCTTCGCCTTGGCCCGGTCGAACTCGCTCATTTCGGAGCGGAAATCGGGGTCATAACCCCACACCCCCGGCGCCACCGGCGACTGTGCCGGCACCGCCTGCGACTTGCGCACCAGACGGATCTCCTGGTCGAGGTCGACCGCGAGCGCAATCGCGCGCCGCAACGCCACCTTCTCCGGGGTGTAGCCGCCGACGACCGGATTTTCCATGCCGAAATACGACACCGAAACGTCGGCGCGCGGGTAGCGCACCATGCGAATGTCGCGCTTGCGCAGGTTCGGCGCAAGCTGATTGTTGGGCAGCGCGATGTTGGCGAAATCGGTCGGCACCTCCTCGATCAGGTCGTGCTCGGCGTTGAGGAACGCCAGCCAGCGCGGCTGGTTCTCATCGACGATGTAGACCTCGACCCGGTCGATCATCGGCAGCTTGCGGCCCTTCAGCCGGCGCGCGATCTCCTGCGCCTGGGGGTCGCCGGCGGGCGGCTCCTCGTCGTAGAACTCGTTGCGATAATTCGGGTTCCTTTCGAGCATCATGCGCGAGCTGCGCTTCCACTGCGCCAGGCGGAACGGCCCGGTCCCGACCGGCCGTTCCATGATCCTGTCGCCGTACGCCTCCACGACTTCGCGCGCCACTGCGCCGAGGAACGAGCCGTCGGCCAGGTTGTAGACGAAGCGCGGGTTGGGCGCACCGAGCCGGACCCGGAACGTGTAGCGATCGAGCACGCGCAAGCCTTCGGCCTCGCGGTCGTAATCGAACGGCTGGTTGTTCTTGATGGATTGCTGCCGCAGCTCGGACAGGCCGAGGATCCTGCTGTTTTCCAGGATGTAGAGGTTCGGGCTTTTCCAGCGCGGGTCGTAGTGGCGCTTGATCGAATAAACGTAGTCCTGGGCGGTCAGCTCGCGCCGGACGCCATTGAACGCCGGATCGTCATCGAAGGTGATACCCGGCCGGATTCGCACCGTGAACGTCGTCTGGTCGGCAGACACTTCGGGCAGCGCCGCAGCCGTATTCGGCCGCACCCGCACGGGCCGCGCCAGGAACTCGAACGCGAACGGGGCCTCGAAGATGTTCGACGCCACGGTACGCGAGTACAAGTCGTTGATCTGCGCCGGATCGAAGCCGCTTTCGGCGATGCGGAACGCGTACCTCAGCACCTTGGGCTCTGCAGCCGGCGCGCCGCCCGGCGCGACGATCAGCGCAAGCAGGGCGCAGACTGCACCTCGAATCATCGACTGGCGGAGGCTCATCAGGCAGCGAAATCGTGTATTGAGCATAATACGCACTTTCGCGCGCGGGCCATGGTCGCGCGCGCAAGCCTCGCCGCCTCCATTGACTGCATACATCGTCCGACGCATCTGGCAGATGGTCCCGACCCTGGCGGGAGTGATCCTGCTGGTGTTCTTCCTGTTCAAGTACTTCGGCGGCGATCCGGCCGAGATTCTGGGCGGTCTGCTGGCGACGCCGGAGCAGATCGAGTCGATCCGCGAACAGCTCGGACTCAACCGGCCCGTCTGGCAACAGCTGTGGATCTTCGTCCAGCAGATCGCGACCTTCGACTGGGGGCGCAGCTGGGCCACCAGCGAGGCGGTGTCGCACATCTTTGCCACGCGCCTGCCGGCTACGCTCACGGTGATGATCCCGATCCTGGTCCTCGAGATCGCGCTGGCGATTCCCCTCGCGCTGGGCGTCGCCTACGTGCGCGGCACCCTCACCGACCGCGGCATCATGGTGCTGACCACGGTCGCGCTTTCGATCTCGTTCCTGGTCTACATCATCGTCGGCCAGTGGCTGTTCGGTTTCTATCTGGGGTGGTTTCCGGTGCAGGGCTGGAGCGACAGCTTTCTGGTCAATCTGAGTCGCTATGCCGTCCTGCCGATCGTGCTGGCGGTGCTGGTGGGCCTGGCGCCGCAGACGCGCCTTTACCGCAGTTTTTTCCTCGACGAGATCGGCCACGATTACGTGCGCACCGCGCGCGCCAAGGGGCTGAGCGAACAGCGCATCATGCTCAAACACGTGCTGCGCAACGCCATGATTCCGATCCTGACCAACGTCGCCGTGGTATTGCCGGGGGTCTTCATCGGGTCATTCCTGATTGAAGTGTTCTTTTCGATCCCCGGGCTCGGCCGCGAAGTCCTGCTGGCGGTGAACCGCAGCGACTACCCGGTCATCCAGGCGGTCACCGTGTACCTGGCTGCGCTGACGATGGTGATCAATCTGCTGGCGGACGTGCTCTACAAGGTGGTCGACCCGCGGGTGGTGCTCAAGTGAGCGCGGTGATTCCGGCGCCGCAGTTGCCTGCGCCGGCACCAGCGCGCTCGCCCGGCGTGTGGCGCGCGGCCTGGCAGCGCCTGCGTCACGACCGTGTCGGCATGGCCTGTCTGATGATCGTGGGCGCCTTCGCGGTCCTGATCCTGATCGCGACCTTGGGGCTGATCGCAGCGGATTGGCAGCGCGAGGTTGGCCTGCCTTACGCGCCGCCTGCGTTCGTGGGCCCCGATCGCGACGAAGCGCAACAGGCGATCGCGGCCCCCAAGGGCCCTCCCGTGGACCTGAGTGACGTGGATCCGCTCGCGCCGCGCTACGCCGAATGGCGCGAGCGCGCCGCCAGGTTCCAGACTGCGGAGACGGTCAAGTCGCCGACGCTGCCTTTCGGCGGCGACCGGCTGGGCCGCGACGTGCTTGCCAAGGCGATCAAGGGCGCGCAGATCTCGATATTCGTGGGGGTGTTTGCAGCGCTGCTCGCCACCCTGATCGGCACCGTGCTGGGCGCGCTGGGCGGTTATGTCGGCGGCAAGGTCGGCGATTTCCTCGAGTGGGTCTACAACGTGTTCACGTCGATACCCGACATCCTCCTGATTTTTGCCTTTGCCGCGGTGTTCGGCCGCGGCATCGAGACCGTGATTCTGATCCTCGGGCTGGCGGGCTGGACCGGGATGTACCGCCAGGTGCGCGCCGAGTACATCAAGCACCGAACGCGCGAGTACGTGCGGGCGGCCGAGGCGATCGGCGTGTCGCACCGCGCACGCATGTTCGTCCACATCCTGCCGAACGTCAGCCACGTGATCCTGGTGCGCCTGTCGCTGCTGGTGGTCGGTTTCATCAAGGCCGAGGTCATCCTGTCGTTCCTCGGGCTGGGCGTGCCGGTCGACCAGGTATCCTGGGGCACCATGCTGGCGGAGGCGAATGTCGAGTTGGTGCTGGGCAAATGGTGGCAACTGGCCGCGGCGACCGCTTTCATGGCAACCTTTGTCACCGCCTTCTCCCTCCTCACCGACGCGCTGCGCGATGCGCTCGATCCGAAGCTGCGCTGATTTGACTCTCGAACCTTGACGACCGATATCGCTGATTTGGTGTTCCTCATGTCTGCCGACTTGGCGAAACCCAGCCAAGTCGGCAGAGATATAACGTCAAACTCGAGACAGCATCAATCAACGCGAATTCTGGGGTCCCTCAGAGATATCACTTCAAATACGAGACAGCCTGCGTGTAAATGACCCCTCTCGTCTCCGTCTCCAACCTCCGCGTCGCCTTCCGTCTCGGCCGCGAGTCCACCGTCGAAGCGGTGCGTGGCGTGAGCTTCGACATTCCCGCCAACACCACCGTCGCGCTGGTCGGTGAGTCGGGCAGCGGCAAGACCGTGTCGGCGATGTCGATCCTGCGCCTGCTGGTGGCCCACCCCGGGCGGCTGCGCCAGATCCGCGGCCGAGACATCACGGCGGTGTTCCAGGAGCCAATGACCTCGCTCAACCCGGTGTTCACGGTGGGCGACCAGATTGCCGAGGTCCTGCAACTGCACCGTGGACTGCCGCGCAGGCAGGCGTTCGAGCAGACGGCCGACCTGCTGCACGAGGTCGGAATTCCCGAGCCCAGGGCCCGGGTCAGCGCCTATCCGCACGAACTGTCGGGCGGGCAGCAGCAGCGCGTCATGATTGCGATGGCCATCGCCAATCAGCCGAAACTCTTGATTGCCGACGAACCGACCACCGCGCTCGATGTCACGATCCAGCGCCAGGTGCTCGAACTGATCGCGCGCCTGCGCGAGCGGCATCGCATGAGCGTGCTGTTCATCAGCCACGATCTGGCGCTGGTCGGCGAAATCGCCGACCAGGTGGTGGTGATGCGCGACGGCGAGGTGCAGGAGCACGGGCCGGTGGAGCGCATTTTTCGCGCACCGCAGCACCCCTACACCAAGGGGCTGCTCGCCTGCCGTCCGCGGCTCGATGTGCGTCCGCGCCGGCTTCCGGTCATCGATGATTTCATGCGCTCAACCGAGCCGAAGGATCCGGGGCCGCTCGAGCGCCCGTCGGAGGCATCGACCGTGGTCGAAGCGAAGGGCCTGCGCAAGGAGTTCCGGCTGAAGACCGGGTTGTTTTCTTCCAAGGCCCTGCACGCGGTGCGCGAGGTGTCATTCAGTCTGGCGCGCGGGCGTACCGTGGGCCTCGTCGGCGAGTCCGGCTCGGGCAAGACCACGGTGGGCATGCTGCTCATGCGGCTGCTCGATGCAAGCGCGGGCGAGGTGCGCTTCGAGGGCACCGACCTGCTCGCCCTGAGCGACCGGCAGATGATGGCGTATCGGCGCCGCATCCAGGTCGTCTTCCAGAACCCCTACGCGAGCCTCAATCCGCGCTTCACCATCGGGCAGATGCTGACCGAGCCGATGCGCGTGCATCGCCTCGGCGCGAACGAAACCGACCGCGCCGAGCGCGCGCGGCGCCTGCTGCAGCGGGTCGAGCTGCCGCCCGAATCGTTCCACAAGTATCCGCACGAATTCTCGGGAGGGCAGCGCCAGCGCATTGCAATCGCACGCGCGCTCGCGGTGGAGCCCGAGGTCCTGATTTGCGACGAGTCCGTGTCGGCGCTCGATGTTTCGGTGCAGGCCACGGTGCTCAACCTGCTGCTCGACCTTCAGGAGGAGCAGGGGCTCGCGTACCTGTTCATTTCGCACGACCTGGCGGTGGTGAAGTACATGGCCGACGAGATCCTGGTCATGCGGGAAGGTGAAGTGGTCGAGCGCGGCCCGTCGGAGGCACTCTTCCGCGCCCCTCGGCACGACTACACGAAGAACCTGCTCGGCGCGATTCCGCGCGGCATCGAGGGACGCGTCTAGCTCGCGCTGCCGTTGCGGCTCAGGCGGATGATCCAGAGGCGCGCGATGCTCGCCGCACCGTCGTTGCCCTGCACCGACTTGTAGGCCCGGATCGCCTTTTGCCGCTGGCCGGCGAGGTAGTAACCGCGGGCAAGCTGCAGTTTGGCGTGTTCCAGCCTGCGGAAGCCGGTTCCCGTCTTGAACCCCTGCTCCATCATGGCGAGGCCCTTGTCGGCCTTGCCGTGCAGCACGTAGTTGTAGCCGTCGTTGAACAGCGTCTTGCCGTCCTTCGCCGCGCCGACGTCCTCTTGCGCCAACGCCTTCGTGTCCTCGGCGAGATTCTTTGCCGCGAGATCCTTCAACCGCTTGTGGCGCTCGGCATCGGCACCGGCACCGAGCAGGCCCGCGGTGTATCCCTGCTCGATGATTTTCGTCGCCTCCATCGGGAAACCTTCCTGCAGTACGAGCTGCGCGGCTTCCATGAATTCGCTGCTGGTGCGCATCGTGCCGGTTTCGAGCCTGAGGCGCGCCAGTTCCACAGCGAGCCTTTCCGCGAAACCAGGCTGCGCCGCGATGCCTTGCAAAACGTTGGCCCAATAGTCCTTCTTGGGGTAGTGAGCGACCAGCTTCTCCATCGCCCTCGCGTATCCGGCGTTATCCCGCTGCTGGTGATAGGCACTCGCGAGAAGCTGGATTTGTCCCTCGTCGGGTGCGCGGCCGGCGTGCTCTTCCGCCTCGATATCTGCACTCAGCGCCTTCGCGGCAGCGGCGAAGTTGTTGCCGAGATACAGCGCCTGCGCGTAAATCGTACGGATCGCCTTGTCACCGCCGCCGCCTCTGAGGTAACGACCCGCCAGATCCGCAGCCTTGGCGTATTCCTTGGCGACGTAATACTGGCCGGCAGACGCGGCGAGGAACTGCCGCCGCTGGGCATCCGGTGCCGCGGACGACCCGGCTGCCGCTTCGAACGCACGCGCCGCAGCGGCGGCATCGCCCGCTGCCGCCGCCGCCTGTCCCAGCACCTGGTCGACCACCATGGACTCATGCGCGGACTTGCCGGTGACGGCCTGAGCCTCGCGCGCCTTGGCAAGCGCTTCCCTGCCGCGCCGGCTCTTGAGAAGCTCTACCGCCGCCTGGATCGGCTTACCCACCTCGGGACGCAGTGTCTGTGCTTTCTCCTGCGCCTGCACCGCACCGGCAGCGAACAAGCCAATGCACAGCGCGATGAAATGATACTTCATTCGACCGGCCCTCCGCCTTTACCGAATGAACTGCTCGTTGCCGATCAAGCCGATCTTCGTCAGGCCCAACCGCTGCGCTGAAGCCATGACCGCGGCGACGGCTTCGTACTTGACCAGCTTGTTCGGGCGCAGGTGAATCTCGGGTTGCACGGACGTCGCGGCGGCCGCCTGCAGGCGTAACTCGAGGTCCGCACGGTCAGGCAGCACCAGGCCGTTCCAGATGAACGTGCCGTCGAAATCGACCTCGATCGTCACGACCTCGGGCGGAGCGAGCGGCGGCGGCGGGATGCCGACCGGCATGTTGAGCTTGACGGCATGCGTCTGGATCGGAATCGTGATGATCAGCATGATGAGTAGAACCAGCATCACGTCGATGAGCGGCGTGGTGTTGATGTCGACCATCACGTCCGGATCGCGCCCTGCGGCGCCGGGGGCCATCTTCATCGCCATGGGATTCTCGCTCCTTGCGCTCAGCGGCCGTTGCGGGCAGGCGGCTCGGTGATGAAGCCGATCTTCAGAATGCTGGCGCGCTGGCACGCGAACACCACGCGGCCGACGAATTCGTAGCGTCCCTCCTTGTCGCCGCGGATATGGACCTCGGGTTGCGGCTGCTTCACCGCAATCTCCTTCAGCCGATCGAGCAGGCTGTTCTCGTCGGCAACCAGCTGGTTGTTCCAGAACACGTCGCCGTCCCTGTTGACCGCGATCACGATGTTTTCCGGCTTGGTCTGCGTCGGGAGGTTTCGTTCGCGCGGCAAGTCGACCGGGATACTCTGGATCACGACCGGGATCGTGATCAGGAAGATGATCAGCAGCACCAGCATCACGTCGACCAGAGGCGTGGTGTTGATGTCGGAGACGAGTTCGTCGTCGTCGTCCAGCGAGCCGACCGCCATGCCCATGGTCAGGCGCCTTTCTTGCGGCCGCCGCCGAGAAGCGTCATGTGCACGCCGCCGCCGAAGTGGCGCACCAGCTCCATCGCGGCCTTGTTGCGCCGTACCAGCCAGTTGTAGCCAAGCACCGCCGGTACCGCCACCGCCAGACCGAAGGCCGTCATGATGAGCGCCTCGCCGACCGGGCCTGCAACCTTGTCGATCGACGCCTGTCCGGCGATGCCGATAGCCGTGAGCGCATGGTAGATGCCCCATACCGTGCCGAACAGCCCCACGAACGGCGCTGTGGATCCGACCGTTGCCAGGAACGCAAGGCCGTTCTGCAGGCGATTGCTGATGACGTCGATCGCGCGCTGCACCGACATCCCGACCCAGGCATTCAGATCGACCTCCTCGGTCAAGGTTCCCCCATGGTGCTCCGCGGCGAGCGAGCCCTTCTCGGCGATGAAGCGGAAGGCGCTGTCTTCGTCCAGCGCCTTGAATCCCTCCTCCACGCTCTTGGCCTTCCAGAACTTCTCTTCGACCTCCTTGGCGTTGCGCATCAGCTTTTGCTGCTCGATCAGCTTGACGATGCCGATGTACCAGGAACCTACCGACATGATGACGAGGATGATGATCGTGCCCCTGGAGACGAAGTCGCCCTGCTTCCACAGCGCCTCGAGGCCGTAGGGGTTCTCGACCACCTCGGTGGTCGGCAGCGCCGGCGGCGGAACCGGCTTGGCGGCGACCGCCGGCGGCGGCGGAACCGGAGTCACCGCGGCTGGCGGCGCAGGCGGGGTGTCCGCCTTTTCCGCCTGCGCCACGGCGTACCCGGCGCCAAGCACCGCTCCCCCGATCGACAGTGCGACCGTAAGGATCCCCAGCAGGCGCCAACCTTGTGATGTCTCGTTTTTCATGATGTGTCCGTCCGGATTCAAAGTTTGATGTTTGCCCGTCTCGCCCGGCCGCGGTGCCGCCGGACAACCCCGCCTACTCGAGTTTCCACTGGTACTCGATGCGCGACCAGGTGCGCTCCGGCTTGCCGTCGACGGTGGCCGGCTTGAACCTGCACAGAGAAAGCCCGCTCAGCGCGGCATCGTCGAGCCGGCGGTAACCCGAACTGCGCTCGACCTTGCCTTGCAGCACCTTGCCGTCGACGTCGATCAGGAAGCTGAGTAGCACAATTCCGGTTTCGTTGGCACGCAAGGCGGCCGACGGATACGCCGGTTTCTCGCAATCCCGCGCGTCGACCACGGCACCGGCGCGCACTGGCTCTCGCGGCTTCGCGGGAGGCGGGGGGGGCGGCGCCGGACGCGCCGGCGGTGGCACGGGTGCGACCGGCTTCACTTGCGTCACAGCGGTAATTGTGGGCCCTGTCACCGGTGCCTGGATCTGGATGTCCGGCGGCGGTATGTACGGTGGTGGCGGGGCCACCAGTTTCGGCGGCGGAGGCGGCGGCTTGTCCGGCGGCGGCTTCACCTCTTCGATGATCTTGGTGTCGAGCGGCGATCGGACCACCTCGACGATCTTGCGCGCGAGGCCCTCGACCAGCGCGTAACCCAGCACGATATGGAACGCCACCACGGCCACCATGCCGCCGATGCGGCGCCCGGAGTCCCTGGGTTCCACATAGCTCATGCGGGACCTGGCGCCTCGCCGATGTCTTGCGCTCGGAACATTAGTTTCCCAGATCTGCCTCCGGCAGCGCGCCTCACGCACCGCCTGCATTCGTCGCCCGGGATCACCGGCCGCCGCAGAAAATGACAAAAGGGGCTGTGGTGCAGCCCCTTCGCGCCTCCCAAAAGGCGGCGCAGTTTACTTCAACTCCGGCGCTGAGAAAAGGGGGTTTCGACAGCCCCAAGCCCGCTTCATAACCCTCGAGGGCCTCGGACCGAACCAGCAGTCACCCCTCAACCGGGTTCTGCGCCGACACTGGAGCGAGGCGCGTTATATGATGCAACTTCAACAGACCACCCGAGCGGCAGGTGTCTCGAGCAGCCGCCGTTTCAAACGGATACGAGCCTTCCATGCGAACGATACTGATTGCCTCCATCATGGCGTTGCTTGCGGGTCCTGTGCACGCCGATGCTACGCAGGACGCGCTGGCCGAGATCGCCAGATGCGCGGACTTGTCCGACCCCACGGCACGCCTGAAGTGCTTCGACGCCGCCGCTCCGCAAGCCAGGCGCGCGCTGACCGAAGCGCAGTCCAGGGAAAAACGCGGCATTCTCGACTGGTTCGGGTTTTCGCGCCCGCCGAAACCGGTGACGCGGCCGGAGGAATTCGGCAAGCCCGCAGCGCCCGCCGAGCCGGGGGAAATCACGCAGCTCGCCGCCACGGTGACCGAGTTCGCCAAGACGCCGCGCGGCAAGGCGATCTTCATCCTGGACAACGGTCAGATCTGGCGGCAACTGGACAGCGACAGCATTGAAGTCATCGAACCGGCGCCTGGCAAGCCGATGAAGGTGACGATCGAGGTCGGCTTCCTGGGGAGCTATAACCTTTCGGTGGATGGACGCAACGCGATCGTCAAGGTGCGGCGGCTGAAATAAGCGGAGGAATGCGGCGCGGCGCCCCCCGCATCAACGGGAGGATGAAGATGCCGGTCGCGCGCGGCCTTTGAACGCTTCGAACTCCTCGACACAACTCCGCGCCCAGTGCCGAAACATGGCGTCGAACCAGAAGCGTGTCGAAACGTCGTCGGCACGGGTGAAATTCCCCATCGCGGAGGCCGTGCCGCGGCGCACCGCGCGGGCGAGGAGCACGCCCGTGCCGGCATCGCTCAGCTCAACGATGAGCGTCGCCTGACCAACGTCCCGCGCAAGAATCTTCGTTTGCGCCAGATACTGCGCATTCGGGGCATTGACGGAGAGATCCTCGACGTGCACGGAAATCCGCATCACGCCCGCGCCCGGCGTTGCGCCGATTTCGTAGCCTTTGGCCTCGAAGGCCTCTGCCATGATCGCCGCCAGGCTGGAGGCCATGTCACCCTTGACGCGCTGCACATCGTCCGGGTAGACGCGCTGCGCCACGCTTCGTTGCGTGTTCAGGCTCCTCAACCAATCGTCGTGGAATTCGACCCGGACGGGATCCATCACAAATCTGTGGTAACGGCTCAGGTCGGCGCGCGGATGGACGCTGAATTCATCCAGGTACCTGGACGGCGCGCTGACCAGCTCGTTTCGGGCGGTTGCGGTGTGAGCGCTTGATAGCGCCGCCAAGCCTGCGGCCGACAATGCCGCGATGAGAACGAAACGCAGCGGGGGATTCCGATTCATGATCGCCTCCTTCTCCGT
>MERE01000072.1 GCA_001771975.1 Betaproteobacteria bacterium RIFCSPLOWO2_02_FULL_68_150
TGAGCCAGAGCTGGAAGCCGCGCATGCGCCCTTCGGTCTGCTGGGGCATCTCGGAATGCACGATGCCTCGCGCCGCAGTCATCCACTGCACGTCGCCCGGCCCGAGGTCGCCCGTATTGCCGCCGCTGTCCTTGTGCTGCATGTGGCCGTCGAGCATATAGGTCACGGTCTCGAAGCCGCGATGCGGGTGCGCCGGAAATCCGGCGAGGTAATCGTCCGGGTCGTCGGAGTAAAACTCGTCCAGCATGAGGAACGGGTCGTGGCGCGCGAGCTGGCTCGCGCCGAGGCTGCGGCGCAGCTTGACGCCGGCACCGTCCGAGGCCGCTACCGAAGGGATGACGCGTTGCAGGGTTCTGGTCGTCATGGTTCCGGTTTCCATTTTAGGCCGCCATTCTTTGCTGCGGCGCGAGCCTGCGGATTGCGCCCTGCGCCGCGGCAAGCGCCTCGTTTCTCGTCGCCTCGCCGAGCGCGAGCCCTTCAGCGTAGACGAACTCGACGTCGGTGATGCCGAGGAAGGCGAGGAAGTTGCGCACGTACGGCGTCTGCGTGTCGGCGGGCGTGCCGGCGTACTTGCCGCCGCGCGCAGCGATCACGTAGGCCTTCTTGCCGGTCAGGAGGCCGACCGCGCCCTTCTCGGTGTAGTTGAAGGTGATGCCGGCGCGCGCGATGTGGTCGAACCACGCCTTCAGTGGCGAAGGCACGCCGAAGTTGTACATCGGCAACCCGAGCACGATCGAATCGGCGCTCCGCAACTCGTCGATGAGCGCATCCGAATAGCGCACTGCGGCCCGCTGCGCAGGCGTGCGGGCTTCGGGATTGGCGATGAACGCGCCGAAGCGCTCGGCATCGAGGTGCGGCACCGGATCGCGTGCGAGGTCGCGCACGATCGATTTCGCGCCGGGGTGCAGCGCGCGCAGCGCGGTGACGGTTTCATCCGCCAGCCTGCTCGAAACGCCGTCGCTGGAATTGAGGCTCGAATTGATTTGCAGGATCGTTTTCATGCGGATCTCCTGGAATTGAGAAGTTGACGACCGCATTCAACTATTGATCAGATAGATTAAAAAGCTCAAAATACTCGTCAGATCGTTCGAATTATTGGATATTTATGGCTCAACCTAGAATTTCCATCGAGCAGTGGAACGCTCTTGTTTCAGTAGTCGAATCAGGTGGTTACGCGAAGGCCGCGGAACGCATCCACAAGAGCCAGTCGACGCTCAGTTATTCGGTGCAGAAAATCGAGCGTCTGCTGGGCGTGAAAGTGTTCGAATTGCGCGGCCGCAAAGCCGCACTGACCGCGGCTGGAGAGCTCCTTTACCGACGCGGCAAGGCGCTGCTCGAAAGCGCTGTGCAGCTCGAACACGTCGCAGGCGAGCTGGCCAAGGGCTGGGAGCCCGAACTCCGGCTCGCGGTGGATGTCGTGTTTCCGACCTGGCTGCTGCTTGGCTGTCTCGCCGAATTCGGCAGGGAGCGTGCCGCCACGCGCATCGAACTGTACGAGACCACGCTGTCCGGGCATGAGGAAGCGCTTCTCGAGCGCAAGGTCGATCTCGCGATCGGCGGCATCGTGCCCGCTGGCTTCGTCGGCGATCCGCTCATGCCGGTGCGCTTCGTCTGCGCCGCTGCGCCGGGGCATCCGCTGCACCAGCTCGGCCGCCCGCTCGGCGTCGAGGACCTGCGCCGCCACCGCCATCTCGTCATCCGCGATTCGAGCGCACAGCGCTCACGCACTGCCGGCTGGCTGAACGAAACGCGCTGGACGGTTTCGCACAAGGCCACTTCGATCCGCGCCGCGACCATGGGTCTGGGCTACGCCTGGTATCCGGAGGACAGCGTGCGCGAAGAACTGGAGACGGGCGCGCTCAAACGGCTGCCGCTGCGCGAGGGCGCGGAGCGAATCGCTACGCTTTACCTGATGTACGCCGACCGCGACGCGGCAGGGCCGGGCACGCAGCGGCTGGCGGAGATCCTGCGCGAAGAGGTCAGGAAGAGCTGCGCGGCAGAACGCTCGCGTCGCGATCGAGCGGATACACCGGCCGCCGCAACCGGCTGAAACCGAGCTGCGAATAATCGGACGTGCACACGCCGGTGCCGGCGCATTCCACCACCGCCCTGGCGAGCGGCCCGAGACCCGCGCGCCAGTGCACGCGGCTCTTCAGCATCAGGTAGCGCTTCTTCGCGGGCTCGAGGCCGAGCGCGCGGAACGATCCCATGTCGTAGGGCTCGACGTGGCGCGAGATCACGGCGATCTCGACCCTGCCTGTATCGAGCACCGCGGACGATCCCATGTCGCCGCGCTCGCCCTTCGCCATCGGGCCTTCGTTCCGGTACTTGCCGTCGGCCAGGCGTTTCACCTTGCCGCTTACGGTGCGCGGCACACCCTTCAAGCCGAGCGACGGCATGTCGAGCTTGCCGCCGAGCGCGAGCGTCACGTTCGCACCCGCGCCCGCGGCCTGCATCTGCCGCACGGCATCGGGATCGAAGATCGCGAACGCCGCCGCGTCTTCCAGCCCCGCATCGAGCATCGCACCCAGCACCGTCATCGTGTCCATGGTGCCGCCCGAGGCGCAGTTGTCGTAATGGTCGAGCAGCACTAGCGGCCGCGCTGCGATTGCCGCGGCGCGCTCGATCGAGGCTTCCAAGGGCTCGAGTTCATAGACGAACCTGGCGCGCTCGGCCCAGGCCATATCGAGCAGCTCGTCGCACTCGCGCCGCGCGCGCGCCGCGTCGCCGTCGGTCACCACCACGGCGGAGGCGCCCGCGCAAGGGATGTCGGCATGCGGAAAACCTACGAAGAAGGTCGCCGCGAGCGTGCCCGCCTGTTCCATCTGCCGCGCACGCTCCTGGATTTCCTTGTTGGGCGAATCGAGGCTCGCCTGGCGCATCACGTGCGGCAGCATGGGACGCATGCCGAACGCCATCGCGGGCCGCGCCTTTCCTGCCAGCACGGCGAGCACCGGCCGCGCCGCGCGCAGACCCGTGTCGTACATGTCGACGTGCGGATAGGTCTGGTAGCCCGCGAGCACCGTGGCGTGCTCGGCCATCGCCGGGAATAGATTGGTGTGCATGTCGAGGGCGACGCCGATCGGCACTTTGGGTGCCACCTCGCGGATGCGGCGCAGCAGCTCGCCCTCGCCGTCGTCGAACCCCTCGGGCACCATCGCACCGTGAAGGTCGAGGAGAATCGCGTCGCAGCCCTCGGCCGCCGCTGCCACGATACGGCCCGCCATGTATTCGAAGGCCGCGCGCTCCACGGGCCCGCTCGGCGCCGCGTTGCCCGCCACCGGCAGCACGACTTCGGCGCCGGCGCGCTCCGCGAGATCGAGGAACGCGCCGATCGCCGTTCCTGTGCCCTTGAACGCCTCGCGGATCTCTTCGCCCTCGTAGGGGTGGGGGCGGCCATGCGCGAAGCGCTCGAGCGGCGTCGGCACCGGAGAGAAGGTGTTGGTTTCGTGTTTCATCTGGGCGATGAGGAGGCGCATGGCGCGATTGTGCCTGAGTTCTTCACGCACCAACCTGCGCCGGCAACGCCCGCCAGAACATCGCCCGGTACCGCGCACGGCGCCGCTCGGGGGAGCGGCCGAGCGCGAAGTAGAGCGCATGCGGCGTGACCACCGGGTCCTCGCGCCCCCAGGCGTTGGCGCCGAAGCTCGACCAGCGGTAGCCGTCCGGATCTCCGGCGAGCCCGGCGCGCACGGGATTCTCCTCGATGTAGCGCATGCAGGCGAGCAGGTAGCGCGGCGCGTAAACCGGCGAGGCATCGAACGGCTCCTCCCAGAGCGCGTCGGCACGCCCGCGTGCCTCCGCTGCATAGGCCGCGTAACGCCCGGCGAGCGCGCGCATCAGTTGCGAAGCGCTCTGCGCGCGCGCCGGCGTGACCAGCAGGTGCACGTGATTGCTCATCAGCACATAGGCGTGCACCGCGCACTCGAAGCGTTGCGCATAGGCGCGCAGCCAGTCCAGGTACGAGAGGCCGTCGCGCTCGCGCAGAAAACACGGCGCACGCCCGCGGCAGCGCTGGATCAGGTGCAGCGCAACGCCGGGTTTTTCCGGGCAGGCGAGACGGGGCATGGCGCTCGGCGTGCAGTTCGTTCCCTCCCGCAACGCGCCAGCCCTGCACCCGGATGACCCGGGCGCCCTATCGCAGTCAAGCTTTCTTCAGCAGGTGGCGCGCCGTCCACCCGGGGACGTGTTCCATGCGCCATTGCCACCAACGCGGCACCTCCGGCGTATACGCACGCTGCAAGTAGTAAGGAACCATCGGCGCGTACCAGTTCCAGAGCCGGCGCAGCTCGGCCTCGGGCGCGTCGTGCAACTCGACGCGCAGGTCGACGATCGGAAAGCTGTGCTCGCCCGACACGAGCAGAGCCGCGGAGTTCTGCCCCTCGGGCTGGCCGCCCGCGTCGCGCCCGGCCTCCACCGCCCGCACCAGACGCTCGGCGAGCACCTCGCTCTCGCTCGCTTCGAACGCCGTCGCCATCGCTGTCACTACGTGAGCGCCCGCGAGAACGTTGCCTGCGCAGGCGTAACCCGCGCCCACATGGTGTCCGGCCCAACTTGCATTGCGCGCGCCCGTCGCCGCGTACGCACGCCCATACACATCCACGACCGCGACTTGGCGTGATTCCGGGTATGGATCGCTGGAGAGGATCTCGGCGACGATCTTTTCGGCTGCAAGCCCCGCCGCGACGAGTCTTGCTGCGACGTGGATGAGCTGCGGGTTCGCCACCGCCTGCACCGACGCGGCGCCCATTCGCGGCACCACCAACGGGCAGCGCGCGCCGACGTTCGGCGAGTAGGTGGCGACGCTTACGCCGTACTGTCCGGTTTTCCTGCATTGCGCGACGATCGAATAGGTCATGGTCTGCGTTGCGCTTTCACTCCATGCGGATGTTGGCGTCGGCGGCGAGCTTGCGGTAGTTCGCATACTCGTCGGCGGTGAGCCTGGCGAGCGCCTCGGCCGAGCCCGGGCGGACGATGGAGCCGGTGGCCTCGATGCGCTTCCTCACCTCGGGCCGATTGAGAATCTTCACCAGTTCGGCGTTCAGGCGTTGAATGATCGGCCGCGGCGTGCCTGCCGGCGCGTAGAGCGCGTTCCAGGTGTCGAGGTTCAGGCCCCTCAGGCCCTGCTCTTCGAGCGTCGGGATCTCCGGCGCAGCCGGCGCGCGCTCGGGCGAGGCCACGCCATAGGCGCGCATCTGTCCAGCGCGCACGTAGCCGATCTGTGTGGGAAGCGTGGCGAAGTACAACTGCACGCGATTGGCGAGGAGATCCGCGTTGACCTGCGGCGCGCCCTTGTAGCCGACGTCCGGGATCGTCGTGCCGGTCATGCGCGCGAACTGCACGCACGCAAGATGCGTCCCGGTGCCGATACCGTGGTGGCCGCAGTTCAACTTGCCGCTGTTGGCGCGCACGTAGGCAAGGAATTCGTCGAGCTTCGCCGCCGGGATCGAGGGGTGCGCGACCAGCACGATGGGCAGGCCCGCTACATAGCCGATCGCCTCGAAGTCTTTCGGCCCGTAGCTGACGTTGCGGTTGAGCGCCGGCACGATGACCGAGGGGGCGCTGCCGCCCATCACCAGCGTGTAGCCGTCCGGCGCCGCCTTGGCGACGGCCGCGAGCGCGATCGCGCCGCCCGCGCCGGTGCGATTCTCCACCACCACCGGATGGCCGAACACCTTGGCGTACTCTTCGCCGACGATGCGTGAGAGCAGGTCCGTGATACCGCCCGCCGGGTACGGCGAGACGATGGTGATCGGCTTCGAGGGCCACGCCTGCGCGGCGGCGGCGGATGCGGCAAGCGCGAGACCCGCGGCGAGCGCAGCGCGGGCAAGCCGGCGTGCGACGGTTGCAAGGTTCATGGAGGTCCTCCGTGCGGGTTCGTTTCCTCGAGCGACTACAGACGTGTGCCCTGCGCAAGCGAGATGCGCCGCACGATGTCGTTCAGCCGCTCGCCGATCGCGGCGAGGCGTGCATCCGGCAGGTCCGCGCGCGCGCCGGCACAGGACAGCGACAGCAGCGTCCTGCCCGGCAGGTCGAGCGGCACCGCGACGCCGGTGATTTCCGGATCCCAGCCGCCGCCGAAGCAGTAACCCGTGCGGCGATGGCGCGCGAGTTCGCGTTCGACGCCCTTCTTCACCACCGGCCACACGCCGGCGGGGCTCGTCGCGCGCAGTTCCTCGAGCAGCGCCGCGCGCTCGGGCACGGGCAAGCCGGCGAGATAGGCGCGGCCGAGCGCCGTGGTGGCGATCGGGATGCGCGTGCCGATGTCCTGCTGCAGGACGACCGGCGCGCTCGAGCGCACGCGCTCGACGTAGATCATGTGCGCGCCGTCGCGCAGGCCCATCGAAACCGTGAGGCCCTCCTGCTCGGCGAGCGCCTGCATCAGCGGCCGCGCCAGCTGGC
>MERE01000073.1 GCA_001771975.1 Betaproteobacteria bacterium RIFCSPLOWO2_02_FULL_68_150
CGCCTACCGCGCGCGAGCGCGGCACCACGGTGGCGGTCGAGAATCTCTACTTCAACACGCCGGCGCGCCGCAAGTTCCTGCGCACCGAGGCGACCGAGTTCGGGCATTGCGAGGAAGTGTTCCGGCGCATTGCGCTGGCGCGCCCGGAAATCGCCTTCGCGCTGCGCCACAACGGGCGCGTCAGCAGTCATTTCAAGGCGCAGGCGCCTGGCGACCGGGCGGCCGCAGTGCTCGGACGCGAGTTCCTGCAGGCGAGCCTGCCGCTCGAAGCGCAGGCCGGAACCCTGCGCCTGCACGGGCTGGCCGGGTCTCCCGCGGCGGCGCGTGCGCGCGCCGACTCGCAGTACTTCTTCGTCAACGGCCGCTACGTGCGCGATCGCGTGCTGGCACACGCGGCGCGCGAGGCCTACGCGCAATTGCTGCACGGCGCGCGCCAGCCGGCCTACCTGCTCTACCTGGAAATCGATCCGCGCGGCGTCGATGTCAACGTTCACCCCGCCAAGACCGAGGTGAGGTTCCGCGATTCGCGCAGCGTGCACCAGTTCGTGATGGGCGCGCTGCGGCGCGCCCTTTCGCCAAGTGCGGCCGAGGCGCCGGTCGCTTATGCGGCGATCGCGCCATCGGGTGCGTCGGGGCCCACCTTGCAGCCCGCCCTTGGACTGGCGCAGCCGGCGGCGGCCTACCAGGCCTTCATGTCGGGCGCGGCGCAACCCGCCGTGCCCTTGCGGGCGGAACAAGCGCCCCCGCTCGGGTTTGCGCTGGCGCAACTTCACGGCGTGTACATCCTGGCGCAAAACGACGCCGGACTGGTGCTCGTCGACATGCACGCGGCGCACGAACGCATCGTGATGGAGAAGCTGCGCGTCGATCTGGAGGACGGCCGCGTGCAGCGACAGGCCTTGCTGGTGCCGGCCGTGTTCCGCGTTGACACGCTCGATGTCGCCACCGCCGAGGAGAACCGCGAGACCCTGGAGCAACTCGGCATCGAATTCACGGTCGCGGGGCCAAACGAGCTCGCGGTGCGATCCGCGCCGGCGTTGCTTGCCTCCGGAGACCTCGCCGCGCTGATGCGCGACGTGCTCGCGGAACTGCGCGAATTCGGCGCCGCACAGGCGCTCGCCGCGCGGCGCGACGCGCTGCTCGCCGGCATGGCGTGTCACGCCGCGGTGCGCGCCAACCGCCTGCTCACGGTCACCGAGATGAACGCGCTGCTGCGCGAGATGGAGACGACCGAGCGCTCGGGCAGCTGCAACCACGGCCGCCCGACCTGGTACCAGCTCACGCTGGCGGATCTGGACAAGCTTTTCCTGCGCGGGCGCTGAGCGGCGATGACGTCGGGACGATCCCGCGCCACCGCCTATGCGCTGCTCGGCCCCACTGCCAGCGGCAAGTCGCGTCTCGCGCTCGAGCTGGCGGCGCGCCTGCCGCTCGAGATCGTGAGCCTGGATTCGACGCAGGTCTATCGCGGCATGGACATCGGCACGGCGAAACCCTCGCGAGAAGAACGCGCGCGCGTGCCACACCACGTGATCGACATTGTCGAACCCGACGAAGCCTATTCGGCGGGCCGCTTTCGCGTCGACGCCGTGCGCGCGGTGCAAGGCATCCTCGCGCGCGGCAGGATCCCGCTGCTCGTCGGTGGCACGATGCTCTATTACCGCGCGCTGGTCTCGGGACTGGATGCCCTGCCCGCCGCCGATCCGGCCACGCGCGCGGCGATCGACGCGCAAGCCGCGAGCCGCGGCTGGGCGGCGCTGCACGCGGAACTCGCGCAGGTGGACCCGCGGGCCGCGCAACGCATCGCGCCTGGCGATGCGCAACGCATCCAGCGTGCGCTGGAAGTCTGGCGCCTGAGCGGCCGGCCGATGTCGTCGCTGCAGACCGCGAGCGCGGCGCCGCTGCCGTTCGCTCTGAAGACATTCGCCATCGTGCCCGCGGACCGCGCCGCGCTCCACCGGCGCATCGCCGAGCGCTTCGACGCCATGCTTGCCGCCGGGCTGATCGAAGAACTGACGTCGCTCAGGGCGCGCTACCGGCTCTCGGCCGAACTGCCGAGCATGCGGGCCGTCGGCTATCGGCAGGCATGGGAATTTCTTGCAGGCGCCTGCGACCGCGCCACGCTGCGCGATAAGGCCATCGCCGCCACGCGTCGGCTCGCCAAGCGCCAGCTCACGTGGTTGCGTTCGTTCAGGGATATTGAATCACTCACCGAGCCTGACTGGAATCAACTTGCCGCGCGAATGACGGCTGCAGATCCCAACCTGCCGCTTGGTCAGGGATCCAATCCGGCGAGGTGACGTTTTCCGCGGGGTCGATCGGACGCGATTGACCGGCGATCAACCCGGGCGACGGTCTGACGCCCGGATGTCGGCCTGCCTTGCGTTTCGTCAAGATGGGTACGCGCGCCACGCGCTATAAGAAGGACCGGTAATTCGGCAGTTGCAGACGGGGCATGTCCAGAGCGGTTTGACGGTCCCCCTTTTACGCAAAAGGTCCCGTTCGGGGGATAAAGCGTCGGGCCGCAGCAAAGGACCCGGATATGAAAAATTCCCCTCCCCTGGTCGTCGTGGCAGCCCTGTGCCTTGCTGGGATCGGCCTCGTGGGCGCACAGGCGCTGGTCGTGCCCACCGATATTCAGCAGCCGGGCACGCAGCCCGGGCAGGTCAGCAACCTGGAGACTCCCGACAAGTGCGACAACTGCCATGGCGGCTACAACCGCGCCGTGGAACCCGCCTTCAACTGGCGCGGCGGCATGATGGCGAACGCCGGGCGCGACCCGATCTTCTGGGCGACCATGGCCATCGCCGAGCAGGATTTCCGCGGTTCCGGCGATCTCTGCATCCGGTGCCACAGCACCGCCGGGTGGCACGCGGGGCGCTCGACGCCAACCGACGGCTCTGCGCTCACCGCCGGGGACGCCGACGGTGTCGAGTGCGACACCTGCCACAAGATGACGAATCCCAACAGCCAGGAACACAAAGGCGTGATGTTTCCGCCGTTCCTTGCCAACGACGAGAAGACGCCCGCCACCGGCTATTACGCGAGCGGAATGCTCTCGCTCTGGGGCGGCAACCAGAAGCTCGGGCCGTACAACGACGCGGCAGCCAAGCACCAGTTCATGCAGTCCAAGTTCCACCGCGACGTGGACTTCTGCGGTTCCTGCCATGACGTCTCCAATTCCGCAGTGGGCGATCTGGCGCATAACTACGGCAAACAGCCGACGGGTGACCCGGTTACGGCAAGCGGCGCGCCCGGATCGCAGGTGAACGTCAAAGCCGCGTTCAACAACTTCCCCTTCATGTACGGAGTCGTCGAACGGACCTTCAGCGAATACAAGGCGGGCGCGATCTCGAAAACCCTGGTATCGAGTTACTCGAGCCTTCCTGCTGACTTGAAGGCTGGCGCGATCAAGGCGGCGTTTGACAGCGCCAGGGGAAATTACGCTGATGGCACGGCGCGATATTTTTCGTGCCAGACCTGCCACCTGCGTGCCGTGACCGGCGTGGGCGCCAACAAGGCCGGGACGCCGACCCGCGTGGATCTGCCGCTGCACGACATGACCGGCGGCAACGTTTGGGCGCCGGACGCGATCCTGTATCAGAACAACCAGGGAACGCTGCGCCTCGGTGGTGGGCTGAGCGTCACCCAGATCGATGCCATCACGGCGGGCAAGGAACGGGCTCGGCAACAACTTCGGCTCGCGGCCTCGCTGTCCGTGACTGGTAACACGCTCAAGGTGACCAACCTCACGGGCCACAAGCTCATTTCCGGTTACCCGGAAGGTCGGCGGATGTGGTTGAACATCAAGTGGTACGACCCCGCCAATGCGCTGCTCCGCGAGGACGGCAGGTACGCAGATCTGAGTGTGTCAGGGATGACCGGTATCAGCACGGTCAAGACGATCCTTGACCTCGCCGACCCCAACACGAAGATTTACGAGGCGCACTACGGCATGACGCAGGAGTGGGCGGCCCAGCTGCGCACGCTGGGATACCCGGCGAGCCTGCCGCTCAGCTTTGATCGCGTCACCGGTGCGGTGAATTACACCCTCGGGGAGCTTGCCGCCCAAACCCCAGGCACACAGCACGAGACATTCCACTTCGTGCTCAACAACACCGTGGCGAAGGACAATCGCATCCCGCCCTATGGTTTCGCCTACGAAGAGGCGAGGAAGCGCAACGCGCTGCCCGAACCCGCGACGCAATACGGCAGCCCAAGCTCGACTGATGGTGCGTACAACTACTGGGATTCGGTCGCCCTGAACCCGCCAGCGGGTGCTTATTACGCCACCATCGACCTCCTTTACCAGTCCACCTCCTGGGAATACATCCGGTTCCTCCATCTCGCGAACAACCGCAGCGTTGCGTTCCTCGCCAACGAGGGAGTGAACCTCCTCGACGCGTGGCTCAACACCGGGATGGCTGCGCCGGTGGTGATGGCCTCTGCGACATGGGGCACCGCCCCGCCGCCTGCTTGCGTGACGCCGGGCGCACCACAAGATCTCATTGCAACGGCGGGAAAAAGGAGCATCACGTTGAAATGGTCGGCGGGCAGCCCGGTTCCCACCGGCGGCTATCGCGTCTACTACAGCCAGGCCGGCAAGCTGCAGTTCCGTGGGAACGTTTCGGCAACGACATTGACCTACAAGGACAGCGGTCTGACCAGCCGGATGACGTACACGTACGTGACGACCGCCTGGAACGACTGCAACGGCAACGGCGCGTTCGATATCGGTGTCGACACCGAGAGCGCAGCGAGCAATACGGCGAGCACGAGCGCGCAGTAGGAATTCCTCGGCTCGTGTCATGTTCCCCGGTCATGGGCCGCAGAAAAAAGTGGGCTCTGCTCCTGGGCGCAGTCGGTTGGCTGGTCCTTGCGACCTCGCATGCGGGGGTGATCCGCGATCAGCGCGGCAACGCGGTCGAGCCGCCCACTCCCGCTGCCGCGACTGTCCTGGTGCCTACGGGAAGGGGGTGGGGACAGCGCCCGGTCGTGCGTAGCGCCGCGGCCGGGAACCAAGACCCTGGGAATTCCACGACCATCAGCCCGTTCATCTCGCTCGCGCCCGGCGGAAAGGAGCGCGGGAAACCCTTGGACACGAGCGGCGCCGTGAGCAAGGGCGCGAACGGCATCGATTATCACGGCGGGCCGCTGATGCTCGGCGAGACCAATCTTTACTTCATCTGGTACGGCAACTGGGGTGGCAACACCGCGCTCAACATCCTTGCGGATTTTGCCGAATCGCTGGGCGGCTCGCCTTATTACAACATCAACACGACCTACCGTGACGGCAGCAACGTGAACCCGAGCAACTCGGTCTCACTCGCGGGCGCCAGCGTGGACAATTACTCTCGAGGGTCCGCGTTAGACGATGCGGACCTCAAGATGATCGTTTCCAGAGCGATCGGTTCCGGCGCGCTGCCTGCCGAGACGAACGCCGTCTACTTCGTGCTGACCTCGGCTGACGTGAACGAGACCTCCGGCTTCTGCACTCGGCACTGCGGCTGGCATGCCCGCGGAACGATCGATGGAAAGAACCTCAAGTATGCCTTTGTCGGCAACCCGGATCGCTGTCCCGGCGCTTGCGCTACCCAGACCATCGGCCCGAACGGCAATGCGGGAGCCGATGCCATGGCCAGCACCATCGCCCATGAACTGGCAAAAACCGTCACCGATCCTGAGCTCAGCGCCTGGTACGACCGCAGAGGGCGGGAAAACGCCGACAAGTGTGCGTGGACATTCGGCAGCACGTATACGACTGCAAACGGCGCCAGGGCCAACATGAGACTGGGCTCGAGGGATTACCTGATCCAGCAGAACTGGGTCAACGCCAAGGGTGGTTACTGCGCCTTGTCGTATCCCTGAGCGACACGCCCCCCAAAGGGCGACATCAGGACGCCCGCGGTGTTGGTCGACATGGCTTCTGCGCTCGCAACACAAGCCCCTGCGGACGATCGGTTTATGAACCGCCGGGAGATCGCGCAGCCTTGTCGGCGCACGCTGCGATGAACAACCCGCCCAGGCCGGCGGGCTCCAGAGCGCGCAACGTCAGTCCGCCGGTGGCGAGCAGCGGCCCGAGCTGGCGATTCAGGTCGGTGGCGACGAACCGCGCCAGCGCGCCCGCCGCGCGGCGCAGGGGCGAAGCCACGGTGCCGTCCGGAAGGAACTTGTCGAACACGGAGACGCGCCCACCCGGCGCCAGCACGCGCGCCACCTCGCGCATCGTGGCGCGCGGATCCGGCACCACCGCGATTGCCAGATGTAGCAGTACGCAGTCGAAACTCGCGGCCGCAAAGCCGAGGCGCGCCGCATCCATTACCGCCGGTTGAACGCGCATCGCGTGCGCGGCGGCGCGAGCGGTGCAGCGCGTCAGCATCGCG
>MERE01000074.1 GCA_001771975.1 Betaproteobacteria bacterium RIFCSPLOWO2_02_FULL_68_150
GGAATCGGCCCGATGGATACGCTCATCGCCGCGACTGCGCTCGCGCACAATGCGACCCTGGTGACGCGGAACATACGGGAATTCGGTCGTGTGCACGGCCTGAAGGTCGCCGACTGGTACACATAAGCGAACGTGCCGCATCAGGCGTCAGGGAGTGGGCGTCAGCCCGCTGGCCGAAAGCCGATACCGCCGGTCGCATCCCGCGGCCGCCGCCTGCGAATGGGTGACGAGAATGCCGGCTGCCCCGCGCTGTTTGACCTGCGCGCGCAGCAGCTCAAGTACCTGCGCTGCGTTCTCGGGGTCCAGATTGCCCGTAGGCTCATCCGCGAGCACCAGACTCGGATTGCCGACCAGCGCGCGCGCGATCGCCACCCGCTGCAGTTCGCCGCCCGACAGTTCGCGCGGCATGCTCGCCTCGCGCCCCGCCAGACCCACTGCGGCCACCAGCGACACCGCGCGCTGGTCGATTACGGCCTGCGGCACCCCGCGCAGCAACAGCGGCAGGCCGACGTTCTGCGCCACGCTCAAATGCGGCAGGATGTGGAACGCCTGGAACACGAAACCGAACCGGTCGCGCCGCAGGCGGGTGGCCGCATCGTCGTCCAGCCGCGTGACGTCGATGCCCTCGAATTCGATGCGGCCGCGATCCACCGGTTCGAGACCGGCAATCACATGCAGCAGCGTCGACTTGCCGATCCCGGACTCGCCTACGATGGCGACATATTCGCCCTGGCCGGCATCGAGCGATACCGCGTTGAGAACGGTTCGCGCGCCGAAGCGCTTGGTGACGCCGCAGAGCCGCAGCACCCCTAGACGCCCAGATAGCGCTGGTGCACGTCGGGCCGCTCCCGCAGCTCCGCAGCAGGGCCCTCGTACACGACTTCGCCCTTGACCAGGATCAGGTTGCGGTCGGTGATCGAATTCACCGCGGCGAAATTCTTGTCCACGATCACGGTCGCGATGCCGGATTCGCGGACCTTGCGCACGATGGTCCAGATCTCGCGCGCTATTTTCGGCGCCAGGCCCTCCGTCGCCTCGTCGAGGATCAGCAACTCGGGATTGGTCATCAGCGCGCGCCCGATGGTCAGCATCTGCTGCTCCCCGCCCGAGAGCTGTCCACCCCCATGCCGCATGCGCTCCGCCAGGCGCGGAAACGTCTCCAGCACGCGCTCGAGCGTCCAGTCGCGCCGGCCTTCGCTGCCGGGCCGCGCCGCCATGATCAGGTTCTCGTGCACCGACAAGTTCGGAAAGATGCCGCGGCCCTCGGGCACGTAGGCGACTCCCATGCGCGCGATGCGGTGCGCCGCCTCGCGCGTGGCGTCGCGTCCCCGGATCCGGACCCTGCCCTCGCGCGAGCGCACCAGTCCGATGATGGTCCGCAGCAGCGTGGTCTTGCCCATGCCGTTGCGACCCATCAGGCCGATCGACTCGCCGCACCCGATGCGCAAGTCCACGCCCCGCAGGACATGGCTCGAACCGTAGTACGTGTGCAGCCCCGTCGCCTCGACGAGCAACTCACTCATGCCCCGGGCTCCCGAGGTAGGCTTCCTGCACCTCGCGGTTGGCGCGGATGCTCTCCGGCGTGCCGCTCGCGAGCACCGCGCCGTTCACCATCACGGTCAGCAGGCCCGCCAAGGCGAAGACCGCATCCATGTCGTGCTCGACCAGCAGCATGGCGTGCCCGGGCACGAGCTTTTTCAGCAGCTCGACCATGCGGGCCGATTCCTCTCCCCCCATGCCGGCCAGCGGCTCATCGAGCAGCAGCACCTTCGGCTGCGTCGCCAGGGTCATCGCCACCTCGAGCTGGCGCCGCTCGCCGTGCGACAACGAACTCGCGGGCAGCTGCTCGCGGCCGCCCAGTTCGGCGAGTTCGATCGCCTGCGCCGCCGCCTCGTTCACCGCGCGATAGCGCGCCGCGGCCCTCAGGAAGCGCATCGAGCTCGGCAGGCGCGACTGCGCCGCGAGCCGGCAATTCTCGAACACGGTGAAACGCATGAAGATGTTGGTGCGCTGGTAGCTGCGCCCGACGCCCAGCTGCGAGATGCGGTGCGGCGGCAATCCGGTGACATCGCGCCCCAGGATCTCGATCCGGCCGGAACTCGGCGCCAGGTCGCCCGAGAGCAGGTTGATGAGCGTCGTCTTGCCGGCGCCGTTCGGCCCGATTACCGCGTGCATCTGGCCGACGCGGCACTCCAGCGCGACGTCGTTCACCGCGGTCAGGCCGCCGAAATCCTTGCGCAGCGCAGCGGTCCTGAGCGCGACCTCAGTCACGGCGCTTGCTTTCGAACAGCTGCGCCAGGCCCCGCGGCAGCAGCAGCACCGATAGCACGATGAAACCGCCGAGCAGCAGCTGCCAGTGCTTGGTCCAGCCCTGGAACACCAGCTCGAGCACCTTGAGCGCCGCGGCGCCCAGGATCGGGCCGGAGGGGGTGCCCATGCCACCGAGGATCACCATCATGAGCAGCTGACCCGACTGGTGCCAGGACAGCATCTCCGGGTTCACCAGCCCATCGTGCGCCGCGGCGAGCCAGCCCGCCAGTCCGGCAAGCGTGCCGGCAAGCACGAAGCACACCAGCTTGTAGCGGAAAGTCGCGAAACCGAGCATGCGCATGCGGTGCTCGTTCTCCTTGATCCCCGAGATCACGCGCCCGAAAGGGGAAGCGAGCAGCACGCGCAGCATCAGGTACACGAACACCATCATGGCGAGCGCAACGTAGTAGAAGTGCGCGGGCCGCTCCAGGTCGAACGGGCTCCAGCCCGCGATCTCCAGCACCGGGCGCACGTAGATGTACTTGCCGTCGGAGCCGCCGAGGTGGCTGGAGTCATGCACGTAGAAGTACGTCATCTGGCCGAAGGCCAGCGTCACCATGATGAAGTAGATCCCGGTCGTGCGCAGCACGAAGAATCCGACGATGAGCGCGGCCAGCGCGGCGACGCCGAGCGACACGCCAAGGCTGGTCCAGAACCCGGCCGCCTGGTACTCGGGCGTGAGCAGCATCAGCGCATACGCGGCGACCCCGAAGAACAGCGCGTGCCCCAGGCTCACCAGCCCCGTATGGCCCACCAGCAGGTCCAGGCTCATGGCGAAGATCCCCATGATCATGAGCTTGGTGATGAACTGGAGGTAGAACTTTTCGCCGACGAGCGGAAAGGCGGCCAGCGCGACGAGGCCGATCGCGAGCAGCACCTGGAGGGCGCGAGGCTGGCGCTCCATGTCAGGCCTTGCCGAAAATGCCCTGCGGGCGCCACAGCAGGATGGCGGCCATCAGCAGGTAGACCACCATGCCCGCGATCTGCGGCAGCAGCACCTTGCCGAAGGTGTCTGCGAAACCGATTGCCAGCGCCGCCACCAGTGCCCCCTTGACCGAGCCGATGCCGCCGATCACCACCACCACGAAGGAGACGATCAGCACCTGGTTGCCCATGCCCGGAAAGACCGACGATACCGGCGAGCCGAGCATGCCGGCGAACGCCGCCAGCGCCACGCCCAGCGCGAACACCACGCGGTAGAGCAGCCCGATGTTGATGCCGAGCGACTGCACCATCTCGCGGTTGACGCTGCCGGCGCGGATCATCATGCCCAGGCGCGTCTTCTGGATCAGCCAGTACATGCCGGCGGCGAGCGCAAGGCAGATCGCCGACATCGCCACGCGGAACACCTGGTAAGACAGGTTTTCGGTCAGCGGAATCGAGAAATCGAGCGCCGGCGGCACCGGCACTCCGTGCACGTCGTCGCCCCACAGCAGGCTGCGGCATTCCTCGAAGATCAGGATCAGGCCGTAGGTGAGCAGCACCTGGTAGAGGTGATCGCGGTCGTAGAGGAAACGGATCACCAGCCACTCGAGCGCGAGGCCGATGAGCACCGCGACCACCACCCCGGCCGCGAGCGCCAGCCAGAAATCGCCGATCAGGCCGGTGAGCGAGAACGCCAGGTAGGCACCGATCATGTAGAAGCTGCCGTGCGCGAGGTTGATGATTCCCATGATGCCGAAGATCAGGGTGAGGCCGCTCGCCACGAGGAACAGCAGCAGCCCGTACTGCACGCTGTTCAATACCTGGATGAAGAAAATCGCGGTGTCCATAAACAAAGAGCCGGCACCTCGCGGCAACCGGCTCCGTCTGCCAATGGTAGCGGATTAACCCATCTTGCAGCCGCGCGCCGGGTCTTCCAGCGCCTTCCACGCGACGCCGACGAACTTGTTCTGCTCGCCGACGACCTGGCGCAGGTAGCTGTCCTGGATCGGATTGTGCGCCTTCGACATCTTCCACTTGCCGCGCGGGCTGTCGATGGTGACGCCCTCCATCGCCTTGATCATGCCTTTGGTGTTCTTCATGTCGCCCTTGACCGCCTTCAGGCCGATGTCGAGCAGCTGCGCGGCGTCATAGCCCTGCACGGCGTAGACGTCCGGCTGCAGCTTGTAGGCCTTGGCGTAGTTGAGGCGGAATTCCCTGTCCTTCGGGACATTCAGGCTGTCGGCGTAGTGCAGCGTGGTGAGAATGCCCTGCGCCGATGCACCCTGCGCCTGCAGCGTGCCGTCGGTGAGGAAACCGTTGCCGTACAGCGGGATGTTCTTCTTCAGGCCGGCCGCATCGTAGTCCTTGACGAATTTCACCGCCCCGCCGCCCGCGAAGAAACACGCCGTCGCGCTGGGCTTGGCCGCCGCGATCTCGGTGAGCAGCGCCTGGAACTCGACGTTCGGGAACGGCAGCCACAGGTCCTTGACGATCCTGCCGCCGACTTTCTCGTAGCCTTCCTTGAAACCTTCGAACATTTCCTGGCCCGCGGCGTACTTGTGGGTGATCCAGGCGCAGGTCTTGTGACCCTTCTCCATCATCACTTTGCCGAGCGCGTGGATGGTCTGCCAGTTGGAGAACGAGGTGCGGAAGATGTTCGGCGCGCAAAGGGCGCCGGTCGCCGCGCCAAAGCCCGCGTTCGGGATGATCGACAGCACGCCGGACTCGCGCGACACCTTGACCATCCCGGCCTGCACCCCCGAATGCACGGTGCCGACCAGCACATCGACCTTGTCCCGGTTGACGATGCGGCTCGCGTTGTCCACCCCCTTGGCGGGATCCGATTCGTCGTCGAGCACCACGTATTCGAGCTCGCGACCGGCCAGCTTGCCACCCTTCTCCGCAATGTAGAGCTTGAAGGCGTTGGTGATCGCGGTGCCGAGCGCGGCGTAGGTGCCGGTGTAGGGCAGCATCAGTCCGACCTTGATTTTCGCCGGCTGCGCGATGATGAATGGCGCATGCAGAACGCCCGCGGCTGCGGCGGCCCCTCCGGCGGCAGTTTTCAGAAAACGGCGGCGCGATGCCAACGCCTTGGAATCGTTCATGGTCTCCTCCTGGAAGATTCTGGATCTTGGAAGACTAGTTTAGTCGAATACCCCGGTGCTTTGACTTGCGTCATCTATTCGGCCAGGCGCGGGCGGCGGATGGCCGCGCCCGGCGTGCATGCGCCGGGCGCTCGCGGAGGCGCCGGGCTGCCGTAGAATTGAGCGCAAAGAAGGCATCAGGGGACGGATCATGCTCAAGTGGCTGAAGGGGTTCAGCGGCGGCGGGGAAAAACCCGACCATCCGATGTACAGCGTGCGCGAGACGGAGAAACTGCTCGCCGACCTGCCGGAAACGAATCCCGGGCAGGCGCTCGACGAGATCGTCACGTGGATCGAATCGGTGAGCCTGACGCCGGGCTACCGCCCCGAGCTGCGGGCGGCCGTGCTGCGCGTGCTGGAAGACACCGGGCTGCGCTTCGAGGACGCGCTGCTCAGCCAGTATCTGAGCGGCGCGCGCATCCACGACCACCGCTCGCGCGACCGGTGCCAGAAATCCTTTGCCTTCCGGGCTGCGCTGTCCGAGGCTTATCTCACCTGCCTGGTGGACGATTTCGGCGTCGAAGGCGAAGCGCGCACGGGCGATGAAGAGGAGCTGATGTCGGTCCTGTGCCGTGGCATGCGCTCGACCGCGATGCAGGAAAAGGTCCGGCACCTGAGCTACCAGGGCGTAGACAACCAGGTCTGGGGCCGGCTGTACCGCTATTACCGCGCGGCCGAAATGGCCAAACTCGAGAATCGCAGCGCCAAACCTTACCGGGCAGAGCAGCAGCCCACCACCCCCCAGCAGGAGCTGCTGCGGCCGCTGATGCTGGAGATCAGCGCGCTCGAATCGCTCGCACCGGAGCATGTCGAGCTCGCCTCGCGCATGGTGGCGCGCAACGCCGGATCCTTCAGCATCGCCAGCACGTCTTCCGCGGCACACCAGTACTGCATCGACCTGGGCCAGGCGGTGAGCCCGTTCCAGTATGGCGACGCGCCCCCCGCAGTGCCTACGGCGCGCTTTTTCGGCCCCGGCAGCGGAATCGACCGCCTCAAGGAGATGCTCGACCGGGAGGCTGCCAACCCTCTGCCCGGCGATCGCAAGGAGGGCCAGGAATTCTCGCGCTGGGACGTGGTCCGCGTGCTCAAGCACTTGGTGCTTTACTGGGGCAGCGACCGGCCGTTCCGGCTCAACAAGCGCACGCGCGCGCAGGGCAAGATCTACATCCTGCACTCGCTCGATGCGATCCGGCGCGTCGTGATCCAGGTCGGCACCGACCAGTTCGCCGCGATCGAGGCCACCTACGCCGAGCGCGGACACGCGCTGTCGCTGGCGGCCGAGGAACTCGACGTCGTGCCCGAAGTCTGGCCGGAGAAGGACGTGAGCGAAAACGGCGTCGGCGTCGAGGTGCCGCAGAAGCACGGCGACTGGGTCAAGATCGGCCGGCTCTGCGCGGTGAAGCGCGCCGATTCGGACTACTGGTGGGTGGGGGTCATCCGGCGGCTCGACGCGAGGGGCGGGTCGAGCGTTGCCGCCGGCATCGAGATCCTCTCGAAGCACCCCTCCTCCATGTGGCTCAAGCTGGTCGGCAAGGAGGGCCAGATGGCGTCCAACTGGGCGACTTCGACGGGGTCGCACCGCTACGACTACGTCAATGCGGTGATGCTCGAATCCGAAGGCGATACGCAGGCGAGCGGCTCCGCCATCGCGATCGACCCGAAGGAATACGTACCGGACATGATGTGCGAGGCGCTCCTCGGGGAAAGGACGCGCCTCATCAAGCTCGGTGCGCAGCGCGATTCGGGCGATGATTTCGTGATCGTGAAGTTCGGCTGGGCGTAAACCGGCGCGGACAAGTTTGACTGGCTTGGGACTATCGTCCGGTCTCGGGTTTTCCGGGGCTGCTCCGGAAAACCCGAGAGATGGGAACTGCAGGATCGTCAGCGCCTGGCAAGATGCGCTGACGCATCACGTTTTTCACCGCTCTCGGGTTTTCCGGTGCCTTTCCGGAAAACCCGAGATATGGGAACTTCAAAATCCGGTAAGACGCTGAAGTCAGCGTACGAACCGCTCACCCCCTCAGCATCCAGCGCAGCACCCGATCGAAGCGGCTGCCGTACGGCGGATTGAGCATCCAGGTCGACGCCCAGCGCGACTGCAGGAACACCGGGCGCAGCTTGGAAAAGGTCTCGAACCCCGCCCGGCCGTGATAGGCGCCGGTGCCGCTTGCGCCGACGCCGCCGAAGGGCAACGATTCCTCGGCGACATGCAGAAACACGTCGTTCACCGTCACGCCGCCCGACAGGGTGCGCTCGAGGACGCGCTGGACGCGCTCGGCATCGCGGTCGAACAGGTAGAGCGCGAGCGGCCGTTCGCGGAGATTGACGAATTCGATCGCCTGGTCGAGATCGCGGTACCCCAGCACGGGCAGCAGCGGCCCGAATATCTCGTCGCGCATCACCTTGAGCCCGTCCGGCGGATTCAGGATGGCAATCGGCGGGAAGCGGCGCCGCTCGGGGTCCGGCACGCCCATCGAGGAGGCGAGCGGCACGCACTCGACGCCCGCGGCGCGCGCTTCCTCGAGCATGGCGGCAAGGCGCTGGAAGTGCCGCTCCGAGACCAGGTGCGCGTAATCCTTGTTGAACGGCAGGTCGGGATACATGCGGTCGGTCGCGGCGCGCAGCGCGTCGAGCATCGCGCGTTCGCTGCCGCCCGGCACCAGCACGTAATCCGGAGCGACGCAGGTCTGGCCGGCATTCAGGCACTTGCCGAGCGTGATGCGCTCCGCGGCGTGGCGCAACGGGTAATCGGGCGCGACGATCGCCGGCGACTTGCCGCCCAGCTCCAGAGTCACCGGCGTCAGGTTCTCGGCTGCCGCGTGCATCACCTCGCGCCCGATGCGACCGGCGCCGGTGAACAGCAGGTGCCCGAACGGCAGGCGCGTGAATGCCGCACCGGCGGCGGCGTCGCCCTGCCACGCGCCGACCTCGTCGTCGCGGAAATACTTCGCCAGCAGGGCCGCCAGTTCGGCGGAGGTGCGCGGCGTGACTTCGGAGAGCTTCAGCATGGCTCGATTGCCCGCCGCCAGCGCCGCCGCGAGCGGCGACAACGACAGCAACAACGGGTAGTTCCAGGGCGACACGATGCCGACCACGCCGAGCGGCTGCGGCAGCAGCTGCGCCCGGCCGGGCAGCAGCCAGCGCGAGGCAAAACGGCGTTGCGGCCGCATCCACTTCGCCACGTGACGCCTCGCGTGCCGGATGGCGGCGAGCACGGGGAATCCCTCGAGCAGCCGCGTCTCGCGCTCCGGCCGCCGGCCGAAATCCTCGTTGATGGCCCGCGCGATGCGCTCGAGATTCTCCGTCACCAGCGCTTCGAGCGCCAGGAGGCGCCGGCGGCGCGACGCGAGGTCCGGATAGGGGTCGGCCTGCTGCGCCGCCTGCAGGCGCCCGAAGATTTCCTGCAGCGATTCTGCGGATGCATTCATGGCGAGGCGCATGATAACGTCGCCATTTGACGTCCGTCACGATTCATCTACAAGGCCCGCAATCCACATGGTCCGCCTGCACTGCTTCAGCCAGTCCGGAAACAGCTACAAGGTCGCGTTCCTGCTGCGTGCACTCGCCCAGCCGTTCGAGACGGTGTTCGTCGATTTCATGCATGGCCTCACGCGCGATGACGCCTGGCGCGCGCGCTCGAACGAGATGGGCGAAGTCCCGGTGCTGGAAGACGGCCCGCGACGGTTGACTCAGTCGGGGGCAATCCTCACCCATCTGGCCGAGAAGCACGGCGCTTACGC
>MERE01000075.1 GCA_001771975.1 Betaproteobacteria bacterium RIFCSPLOWO2_02_FULL_68_150
GCGCATTGCAGCGTTGCCTCCACCAGGCGGATGCAGCTCAGGTAGCGCTCCGGCCCGCTGCGTTCGTACGCCAGCTCGCTGGTCACCTGGCGCCAGCCGTTGCCGGGCTCGCCGACGAGCCGCTCGTCGGGCACCAGGCTGTCCGTGAAAATCACCTCGTTGAATTCCCGCTGCCCCGCCATGTTGACGATCGGGCGCACCTTGAGGTCGCCGGCCTTCAGGTCGACGATGAACTGCGACAGGCCCTCGTGCCGCGATTCGCCGGCATCGCCCGTGCGCGCCAGCACGATCGCGTAGTGGTTCAGGTGCGCGAAGGTGGTCCAGACCTTCTGCCCGTTGATGCGCCAGCCGCCGTCGACCTTGGTCGCGCGCGTGCGCACCGAGGCGAGGTCCGAACCCGAATCCGGCTCGCTCATGCCGATGGAAAAAAAGATCTCGCCGCGCGCGATGCGCGGCAGGAACTCCCGGCGCTGTGCCTCGCTGCCGTAGCGCAGCAGCAGCGGCCCGCTCTGCCGGTCGGCGATCCAGTGCGCGGCGATCGGCGCGTTGGCGGCAATCAGTTCCTCGCTGAGCACCAGCCGCTCGAGCATCGAGCGCTCATGGCCGCCGTACTGCCTGGGCCAGGTCATGCCGAGCCAGCCGCGCGCGCCCAGACGCTGCGAGAACGCCGGATCGTAGTGCGTGGCGAAGTCGCCGCCGCGCCGCCACAGGCCGGCGCGCTGTTCCCCGGCGATGAACTCGCGCACCTCGATGCGCAGCGCTTCGGCCTCGGCCGGCAGATCGAATACTGGAAAGCGGAAATTCACGGCGGGGATTGTGCCGGATTTCTCGCGCTGTTCGTGCCGCTCAAGAGAGGAAACGGCCTTCGCCCCGCAGCAGTCGCGGGTCTTCGATCCGCTCGAGCGCCGGGCCGATGTCGAACGGGCTCAAGGTTGCGCCAGCCTAGCGCACCGGGTTGCGCTTGGCTGCAGGCGTGCGGGGCAATCCGGTGTGCTGGGTGCGGAACGCCTGTGCCGGCCGGCGCCTGCCCTCATGCTCGCCGCCCGTCCCGGCCGGCTGCCACGAGGGCACCAGCTGGTGCTTGCCGTTGCCGATGAGGTCGGCGCGACCCATGCTCCTCAAGGCATCGCGCAGCAGCGGCCAATTGTTGGCGTCGTGGTAGCGCAGGAACGCCTTGTGCAGGCGTCGTACGCGCAGTCCCTTGGGCACGTGCACGGTCTCGCTTGCGCGCGTCACGCGGCGCAGCGGATTCTTGCCCGAGTGGTACATCGCGGTCGCCGTGGCCATCGGTCCGGGCAGGAAGGCCTGCACCTGATCGGCGCGAAAGCCGTTCCTTTTCAGCCACAGCGCGAGTTCGAGCATGTCCTCGTCGCGCGTTCCCGGGTGTGCCGCGATGAAGTAGGGGATCAGGTACTGCTCCTTGCCGGCCTCGCGCGAATACTTGTCGAACAGCGCCTTGAAGCGGTCGTAGCTGCCGATGCCCGGCTTCATCATGTGGCGCAGCGGCTCCTCCGAAACCGCCTCGGGCGCTATCTTCAGGTAGCCCCCGACGTGGTGCTGGACCAGTTCCTTGACGTACTCGGGTGCCTGGATCGCGAGGTCGTAGCGCACGCCCGAGGCGATCAGCACCTTTTTCACCCCCGGCAGGCTGCGCGCGCTCTGGTAAAGGTGCACGAGCGGCGCATGGTCGGTGTTCAGGTTGCTGCAGATTCCCGGATAGACGCAAGATGGGCGCCGGCACGCGGCCTCGATCTCCCGGCTCTTGCAGGCGAGGCGGTACATGTTGGCCGTGGGCCCGCCAAGATCGGAAATCACCCCGGTGAATCCGGGCACGCTGTCGCGGATCGTTTCGATCTCGCGCAGCACCGAGGCTTCCGAGCGGCTCTGGATGATGCGGCCCTCGTGCTCGGTGATCGAGCAGAAGGTGCAGCCGCCGAAGCAGCCGCGCTGGATGGCGACGGAAAAGCGGATCATCTCGTACGCGGGAATCTTCGCGGCGCCGTAGGACGGGTGCGGCACGCGCCGATACGGCAACTCGTAGACCGCGTCCATCTCCTCGCTCGCAAGCGGAATCGGCGGCGGGTTGAGCCAGACGTCGAGCTCGCCATGGCGCTGCACCAGCGCGCGTGCATTGCCGGGATTGGACTCTACGTGAAGGATGCGCGAGGCGTGCGCGTAGAGCACCGGGTCGTCGCGCACCGCCTCGTAGGCGGGCAGGCGCAGCACGCTGCGCTCGCGCAGGGCATTCGGCACCGGCGCCGGCAGCGCCTCCAGCGAGGTCGCATCGATCTCGACACAGTCCGGCGGCGGCTCGCGGCGCACGAACGCCGTGCCGCGCAGATCGGTGATCGATTCGATCGGCTCGCGCTTTGCCAGTCGGTGCGCGATTTCGACGATGGCGCGCTCGGCGTTGCCAAAAACCAGAAGGTCGGCCCGCGAATCCAACAATACCGAGCGGCGCACCTTCTCCGACCAGTAATCGAAATGTGCAATGCGCCGCAGGCTCGCCTCGATGCCGCCGATCACGATCGGCGTGTCCTTGAACGCCTCGCGCACGCGCTGCGCGTAGACGACCACCGAACGGTCGGGGCGCTTGCCGCCGGCACCGCCGGGGGTGTAGGCGTCGTCGCTGCGGATGCGGCGCTCGGCGGTGTAGCGGTTCACCATCGAATCCATGTTGCCGGCGGTGATGCCGAAGCATAGCGCCGGCGCGCCGAGCCGTTCGAAGTCGGCCGTCGAGTTCCAGTCGGGCTGGGCGATGATGCCGACGCGAAAACCCTGCGCCTCAAGCAGCCGGCCGATGATTGCCATGCCGAAGCTCGGGTGGTCGACGTAGGCGTCGCCGCTGACGACGATGATGTCGCAGCAATCCCAGCCGAGTGCCTCCATTTCGGCGCGCGACATCGGCAGGAACGGGGCGGTGCCGAAGCGCGCCGCCCAGTGCTTGCGGTGGGAAAACAGCCCGCGGACCGTCTGCATGGCACGCATTATGAGAGACTTTGAGCCATGAAGAAAACCGAACTGGAAAAACTTGCCGCGGTAAAGGTCATGACGCGACTGAGGACAAGCGCCGTACCGGAGCGCTATGCACAGGGCTCGGCGTCGGTCCCCGACCGGCGCGAGCAACGGCGCCTGGACCGCGAGCGCGGCCTGGTGCCGTTCGCGGTCAAGCTCGACAGCGGGCTCGCGCGCCGGCTGCGGGCGCTGGCGGGCGAGCGCAGTATCGGATTGAACGAGCTGGTCGACGAACTGCTGCGCAAGGGATTGGGCGAAACCGGTTGACCGAACTGCAGGCAGCGGGCGTGAATTGCGTTCGCTACTGGTGCCGGACTCACATCGCCACGCCGCTGCACCAGGACTGCCACATGCGCCGATACGCGCTTTCGAGGTCGCGCACAAAGCCCTGCTCGTCCATCAGCGGCGAAGCCTGGAGCCGCTGGCGCAGACTCCGGCGCAGTTCCGCGAGCAAGACCCGGTCGGCGCCGAATCGGGCCGCCAGCTGCACGTAATCCTGCGGCGACTGCGCGATCCACGAGGACAGCCCCACCGTCGCCAGGATGCTGGCCGCGCTGCGCGAGACCGATCTCGCACCGGGGACCGTGACGACCGGCACTCCCATCCATAGCGTGTCGCAGGTCGTGGTGCCGCCGCTGTAGGGCGTCGAATCCAGCGCAATGTCGACGGCATTGAAGCGGTCGAAATACTCGTCGAGCGATACCCGCGGCACGATGGTGAGCCGCGATCGGGAGATTGCGCCGGCCGCGAAATCCTGCAGCAACCGGTCCCTTGCCCGCCCTTCCGGCACGCCGACGATCAGCAGGCGAGCATCCGGCAGGCGCGCGAGAATCTCGATCCAGAGCGTGCGCACGGCCGCCGACAGCTTGGGGGCGTGGTTGAACGATCCGAAGGTGACGAAGCCGTTCCTCGTGCAGGGTGGTTCGGTCGCGTGGGGAATCCGGGCAATCGGCCGGTAGCACCACTGGCTGTGCGGCAGGCGGACCAGAGTCTCGGTGTGCAAGCTTTCGGTCAGCCCCGGCGGGTCCGTATGCGCGTCGCACAGTCGATAGTGCACGCGCTTCAGTCCGGTCGTATTGAGGTAGCCGAGCCACGTGACCTGGACCGGCGCCGGCTGCTGCGCGAAGACTTCCAGCCGCATGATGCCCGCGTGCCCGGTGAGATCGACCAGGATGTCGATCGCGTCGGAGTGGATGCGGTCCGCCAGTTGCCAGTCAGACCGCGTGTGCGCGTCGAGCCACATATCGCTGCGCGCTTCGAGCTGCCGCGTCATGTCGTCCTGCTTCGGGTTTGTAGAGTAAGCGTAGATGCGGCAGGCGGCGCGGTCGTGCCGCTCCAGAACGGGCAGCGCGAACCAGGCGACCGGATGCTGGTTGAAGTCGCAGGAAATGTAGCCGACGCGCAGAACCCGGTCCGGATCGCGGTCGTTGCGAAAGGGCGCAAAGCGCGCCGGGAACGCGGCCTCGAGCCGCGCGCCAAACGCGCGATGCCTTGCAGAAAGCACCTCCTCGGATACGTTTTCGGACAGATTGAGCGCCAGCAGCTCCATCGATTCGAGGTCGAACCTGGCAGGCGCGAGTTGTCGTGCCGCGCCGAAAACCCGCAGCGCCTCGTCGATCTGCGCATCGGCGCGCAGGAGGTTTCCCAGGAGGTGCAGCGGCGGCAGCGCCGCCGGGTCGAGCTCGCATGCACGCCGTAGCGCGCGCTCGGCTTCGGCGCGCCGGCCCAGCTTGATCAGCGCGTCACCGTAGTTGAACCACGCGCCGGCATAGTCAGGCCGCTGCTGCAGGGCGATTTCCAGCGCCGCGGCGGCTGCTGCGCAATTGCCTTGCAGGTCATACACGTTTGCCAGCACGACGCGTGCATCCGTGAAGCCGGGAATGCTCGCGAGCGCCCGGGCCAAAAGCTCCTCGGCGCGTGCGAGTTCACCCCGTGCCCGCAGCAGATTGGCGAGGTTGTACTGGATGTAGGGATCCGCGGCGTCCAGCTTGAGCGCATTCTCGTAGGAGCCGAGAGCGGCATCGAGCCTGCCGCTGGCCTGCTCGGCGATGCCGAGATTGAGATGCGCCTTGGCATAACCGGGCGCGGCCGCAACCGCCTGGCGATACGCGGCACACGCTTCGTCGAACGCGGTCCGCGATTCCGCCTCGTTGCCCAGCGCAATGAGGCGATCAGCCGCCTCCCTTGGCGATCCGGCGCGCGTGAAAAAGCGGGTGAGCTTCATTGCGAGGCCATGGTCCGGCGCGAAATGTTACCGTACCTGCGATAGGGACTTGCCGGTCGCCGGCTGCGCCGCGGAGAACCGCCGCCTGCAGGCGTAAACTAGCGGCTGCGCGAACGGCCTTCATGAGCGAAGAGTTCAAGGAACCCAAACCCGATTCACCGGTGCAACCGGTGTCGCTCGCGCTCGACGACCGATTTCGCTTTCGCTGCCGCAAGGGCATCGCCTGCTTCAACAAGTGCTGCGAGGACACCGACATCCTGCTCACGCCCTACGACCTGCTGCGGTTGAAGAACCGGCTCGACAGGTCGAGCCGCGAATTCATCGACCGCTACACGCGCGACTGCGAGCTCGACAGCCACGGCATGCCGGGGTTGAAGCTCGGCCACCGCGAGCGCTCGAGTGCGTGCGTGTTCCTCACGCCCGAGGGCTGCGGCGTGTATTCCGACCGGCCGGCGGCCTGCCGCTATTACGCGCTCGGCCACATGGCGCTGCGCAAGAAGGATTCGCCGACCGACGAGGAGGCCTATTTCGTGGTGAAGGAGGCGCACTGCCTCGGGCACGGCGAGCCGCACGAGCAGACCATCCGCGACTACCGCATCGAGCAGGGTGTCGACCGCTACGACGAGGCCAACCGCGAATGGCGCCGCATCGTGCTGAAGAAGCGCTCCTCGGGCCCGGCCATCGGACGTCCGTCGCAGCGCAGTTTCGAGCTGTTCTTCCTCGCGAGCTACGACCTGGACGGCTTTCGCGCCTTCGTCGCGAGCGAGGGTTTCCGCAAGGTGTTCGACCTGCCGCCGGAGGAGTACGCCCGGCTCCTGGGCGACGAGGAGGCGCTGCTCCAGTTCGCCTTCCGCTACCTGAAGCAGGCGCTTTACGGCGAGCAATCGATCCCGGCGCGCGAGCAGGTCGCCGTCGAGCGCCTGGCGCGCCAGCGGGAGCGGCTCGCGGCGATGGCGGTGTTGTCGGACGAGGAGCGCGCCCGGCGCCAGGACGAACTCTACGAATCGCTGCTGGACGAGGACAAGGCTCCGGGCGGCGCGGCGTGAGCGC
>MERE01000076.1 GCA_001771975.1 Betaproteobacteria bacterium RIFCSPLOWO2_02_FULL_68_150
CCTTGCGCTCGACGATCAGGCCGTAGTGTTGCGGCTCTCGGTGCCTGGCGAAGTTGAACACCGTGCTCTTGTAGGAATTGCATAAGTCGAGGTCGCAGCGCGCCACCGCCAGCTCGTCGCCGAGCGTGCTGCAGGCGGCGACGATTTCGCCGGAGGGCGCTACGATCATCGAATTGCCGATCTGCTCGACGCCCTCCTCGCGGCCCGCCTTCGCCACGCCCACCACCCAGGTGCCGTTCTGGTAGGCCCCGGACTGCATCACCAGCGCGTTGTGGAAGTTCGACAGGTTGTCGTGCTCGGGCGCGGGCGGGTTGTGCACCGGCGTGTTGTAGCCGAGCAACACCATCTCGACGCCCTGCAGACCCATCACGCGATAGGTCTCGGGCCAGCGCCGGTCGTTGCAGATGCACAGGCCGAGAATGCCGCCAAAGGCGCGGAACACGGGGAAGCCCAGGTTGCCGGTCTCGAAGTAGCGTTTTTCCAGGTGCTGGAAGCGCCGCCACGGTTCGTGCTCGGCGTGTCCTGGCAGATGCACCTTGCGGTACTTGCCCGCGATGCGGCCAGTCTTATCGACGAGGATGGCCGTGTTGAAGTGGCGCGTCCTGCCGTCCTCTTCGCACAGTTCCGCGTAACCCAGGTAGAAGCCGATGCCGAGGCTTCGCGCCTCGTCGAACAGCGGCTGCGTATCCGCCGAGGGCATCGCGCGCTCGAAGAAGGCATCGACCTCCTCCTGCCGCTCGAAATGCCAGCGCGGAAAGAACGTCGTCAGCGCAAGCTCGGGAAACACGACGAGGTCGCAGCCGTGCGACTTCGCTGCGTGCAGCAGCTCCAGCAGCCGTTTCACCACCTGCGGCCGCGTCTGGGCGCGCGCGATCGGGCCGAGCTGCGCTGCGCCCACCGTGACGATGCGTGACATTCCTGCGTCTCCTTCAGGCCGCCAGTTCGAGCAGCACCTGCAGCAGCACGTTCGCGCCGGCCTCGAGGTGCGCGGGCTCGGTGTGCTCGGCCGGATTGTGGCTGATGCCGCGCACGCTCGGCACGAAAATCATGCCTGCCGGGCAAATGCGCGCCAGCATCTGCGCGTCGTGGCCGGCGCCCGAAGTCATGCGCCGGTGCGAATGGCCGAGGCGTGCCGCGACCTGCTCGATGCGCCGCGCCAAAGCCTCGTCGAACTGCACCGGCTCGAAGCGCGCGAGACGCCTGGTCTCGATGTGCACGCCTTCGCTGAGCGCCAGGTCGGCGAGGAACGCGGCCAGCCGCTGCTCGGCGCCGCGCAGCACCGCCTCGTCGGTGTTTCTCAGATCGGCGGTGAGCTTGGCGCGTGCCGCGATGACATTGATCAAATTGGGGTGCAGGGTCACCGCCCCCATGGTGCAGACCTGGCCGCCGCCGATCTCCCCCGCGAGGCGCCGCAGGAAGGTGCCGATCGCCGCCGCGCAGTAGCCCGCATCGTGGCGCAGCCGCATCGGCGTCGTGCCGGCGTGGTTCGACTGGCCGGCGATCGCAATCTCCTGCCAGGAAATGCCCTGCAGGTTTTCCACCGCGCCGATCGTGACCTGCTCGACATCGAGCACCGGGCCCTGTTCGATGTGCAGCTCGACGTAGGCGTGCGGCCGGTGCAGGCCGATCGGCGCCGCGCCGGCGTAGCCGATGCGCGTGAGTTCGTCACCGAGCCGCTGGCCGTCGATCGACACGGTGTCGAGCGCATCACCGAGCGGCAGGCCACCGGCGTACACCAGCGAGCCGAGCATGTCGGGCGCAAAGCGCGCGCCCTCCTCGTTGCTGAACACCGCGATCACGAGGGGGCGGCGGGTCGCGAGACCGGCATCGTTCAGCGTCCGGACCCCCTCGAGTCCGGCGAGCACGCCAAGGTTGCCGTCATAGCGGCCGCCGGTGCGGACCGTGTCGATATGCGAGCCGGTCATCACGGGCGGCAGGTCCTCGCTGCCGCGCCGGCAGCCGAAAATGTTGCCGATCGCGTCCACCGCGACCTCGAGACCGAGCTCGCGCATCCAGCCGCAGACCCGGTCGCGCCCGGCCTTGTCCTCGTCGCTGAGCGCCAGACGGCAGTTGCCGCCGTCTTCGATCGGACCGATCTCGGCGAGCTGCGCGAGGCGCGCCATCAGGCGCTCGCCGTCGATGCGCAGGGCCTCGGGCTTCATGCTGCGAGCACCTCATCCGCGCTGCGTCCGACAATGCGGCGGTAGATTTCCGGGTCGGTATCGCCTTCGCTGCCGAAGAGCAGCAGCGTCGAATCGGCGCCGAGCGCGAGTTGCGCGCGCAAATCGGGACGCTCTTTCAGCGCAAGCAGCGCGGCGAGACCCGCGCCGCCGGTCTCGCCCGCGACAATCGCCGGGTCCCGCCCGCGCGGCAGCGCCAGCGCGCGCACCGCTTCGAGGGCACTGGCGTCACCGATCGCGACCGCCGCGTCGGCGCCGGTTTCGAGCACTTCCCAGGCGAGTTGCGAGACCTCGCCGCAGGCGAGGCCCGCCATCACCGTGTCGAGATCGCCATGGACCGCCGTGGGCCGTCCCGCCTCGAGGCTGCGATAGAAGCAGTCGGCGCGCGCAGGCTCGACGACCGCGAAGCGCGGCCGCCGCGCGCCCCAGCGCAGCCAGAAACTGGCGCAGATCGCCGCGGCGAGCGCACCGACGCCCGCCTGCACGAACACGTGCGTCGGCACCACGCCCGCAGGCAACTGCGCCGCGATCTCGGCCGCCATCACGCCGTAGCCGTGCATCACGTCGAGCGGCACGTCGCGATAGCCCGCGTACGAAGTGTCCGAGACCACGTACCAGCCGTTGCGCGCCGCCTCGGCTGCGGCATGGCGCACCGCATCGTCGTAGTTGCCCTTGACGCGCCGCACCTCGGCGCCGTAGCACCGGATCGCCTGCGCACGCCCTTCGCTCACGGTTTCATGGATGAAGATCACCGAGCGGCAGCCGAAGACCTGCGCGCCCCACGCGACCGAGCGGCCGTGGTTGCCGTCGGTGGCGCAGGTCACGGTGACATCCTTCGCCGGCAGGCCCTGCCGCGCCAGCACGCGCCGCACCGCGTACGCGCCGCCGAGCGCCTTGAAGCTCTTCAGCCCGAAGCGGCCGCGCTCGTCCTTGTACCAGAGCGCGGCCAGCCCGAGCGAGGCGGCGAGCGCCGGCAGCGCGACGAGCGGCGTCGGCGCATAACCCGGCCACGCCGAAATTTCTCGCGTGGCCGCGGCAAAACCCCCGGCGCTCAAGGCCTGTGCCGCCGCATACGGTTGCGCGCGCGCCGCCGCGCGCGGGTTGGCCTGCACGCGCAGTTCGCTCATCGCAGGTGGCAGGCGACCGAGTGCCCCGGGCGCACTTCCTTCATTGCGGGCTCCTCTGCGCGGCAGCGCGCCTCGGCATACGGACAGCGCGTGTGGAAGCGGCAGCCCGGCGGCGGCGTCACCGGGCTCGGCACGTCGCCCTGCAGGATGATGCGCTTGCGCTTCGCTTTCGGGTCGGGCACCGGCACCGCCGAGAGCAGCGCCTCGGTGTAGGGGTGCTGCGGGTTGCGGAACAGCGAGCGCTTGTCGGTGAGCTCGACGATCTTGCCGAGGTACATCACCGCGACGCGGTGGCTGATGTGCTCGACCACCGCCAGGTCGTGCGCGACGAACAGGTAGGAAACGCCGAATTCCGCCTGCAGGTCGACCAGCAGGTTGATCACCTGCGCCTGCACCGAGACGTCGAGCGCCGACACCGGCTCGTCGCAGATGATCAGCTTCGGCCGCACCGCGAGCGCACGCGCGATCCCCAGGCGCTGGCGCTGGCCGCCCGAGAATTCGTGCGGGTACCTCACCATCTGGTCGGCGCGCAGCCCCACCTTCTCGAAAAGGAAGGCGACGTGCTCGCGCATCTGCGCTTCCGACAGCGATTCGTAGTTGCGCAAGGGCTCGGCCACGATGTCGCGCGCGCGCAGGCGCGGGTTGAGCGAGGAATAGGGGTCCTGGAACACCACCTGCAGCTCGCGGCGCACCGGGTGCATGGCCGCGCGCCCGAGCGCCTCGATGCGCCGCCCGCACCACTCGATCGTGCCGCTCGTCGGATCGATGAGCCGCAGGATCGTCTTGCCTGCGGTGGACTTGCCGCAGCCCGACTCGCCGACCAGGCCGAGCGTCTCGCCGGCGGCGATCGAGAAGCTCACGCCGTCCACCGCGTGCACCTTCGCCGTGCCGCGCCCGAAGAAATCCTTTTTCACCGGGAAGTACTTGCGCAACTCGTGCACCTGCAGCAGCGTTGTCACCAGCGCCTCGCTTCCCAGCACGCGGCCCAGTGACCGGTCGCGTGCTCCTCGAGCGGCGGGTAGGCCTCGCGGCAGCGCGCCTGCGCATGGCTGCAGCGCGGCGCGAACACGCAGCCCCGCACTTCCTCCTTCAGCGAGGGCACCATGCCGGGGATCTCGACCAGGCGCTTGCGCGCGCTGCCTTGCGCCTCCGCGTCCTCCAGCCGCGGCATCGAACCCAGCAGTCCCCGCGTGTACGGGTGCAGCGGCCGCTCGAACAGCACATCGACCGCCGCCTCCTCGACCTTGCGTCCGGCGTACATCACCACCACGCGCTGCGCCATCTCCGCGACCACGCCCAGATCGTGCGTGATGAGGATGATCGCCGCCCCGGTGTCGGACTGCAGCTCGCGCATCAGATCGAGGATCTGCGCCTGGATGGTGACGTCGAGCGCGGTGGTCGGCTCGTCCGCGATCAGCAGCTTCGGGCTGCAGGCGAGCGCCATGGCGATCATCACGCGCTGGCGCATGCCGCCGGAGAGCTCGTGCGGATACTGCGCGACGCGCCGCTCGGCCTCCGGGATTTTCACCACGCGCAGCATCTCGATCGCGTGTTCCGCGGCGCGCGAGTGCTCCAGGCCGCGGTGCACGGTGAGCGTCTCGGCGACCTGGCGGCCGATGGTGAGCACCGGGTTGAGCGAGGTCATCGGCTCCTGGAAGATCATCGAGATCTGGTCGCCGCGGATGGCACGCATCTCGGCTTCGCTCAACTGCAGCAGGTCGCGGCCCTCGAACAGCAGCCGCCCGCCGACGATCCTCCCCGGCGGCGAGGCGATCAGGCGCAGGATCGAGAGCGAGGTCACGCTTTTGCCGCAGCCGGATTCACCCACCACCGCAAGCGTCTCGCCGGCGTGCACCCGGCACGACACGCCGTCCACCGCGCGCACGATGCCGTCGCGCGTGTAGAACCAGGTTTTCAGGTCCTCGACTTCGAGCAGCGGCGCGCTCATCGCGTCACATCCGGCGCGCCAGGCGCGGATCGAGCGCATCGCGCAGGCCGTCGCCCAGCAAATTGACCGCCAGCACCGTGAGCGACAGGCACACGCCCGGGAACAGGATCAGGTAGGCCGCGATCTGGAACAGGCTCCGCGCCTCGGCCATGATGTTGCCCCAGCTCGGGATGTTGGGTGGCGTGCCCGCGCCGAGGAAGCTCAGGATCGACTCGGTGATCATGGCAGAGGCGCAGATGTAAGTGCCCTGCACCAGCAGCGGCGCCACCGTGTTCGGCAGAATGTGCCGCACCAGCGTGCGCGCAATGCTGGTGCCGGCCGCCATGGCGGCCTCGACGAACGGCTGCTCGCGCAAGCTGAGCACGAGACTGCGCACCAGCCGCACGACGCGCGGGATTTCCGACAGCGTGATGGCGAAGACCACGTTCTCCAGGCTCGCCTTGGTGAGCGCCATCAGCGCGATCGCGAGCAGCACCGGCGGAATCGACATCAAGCCGTCCATGACGCGCATCACCAGCGCGTCGGCCCAGCGGATGAAACCGGTCACCAGGCCGATCGCGAGCCCGGCGAGCGTGGACGCGAGCGCCACGGCGAGGCCGACCGTGAGCGACACGCGCGCGCCGTACACGACGCGGCTGTAGACGTCGCGCCCGAGCATGTCGGTGCCGAACCAGTATTCGCCGAACGGCGGCTTGAGGCGCTTCACCGGCGAGACCGCCTGCGGGTCAACCGTGCCGAGCCACGGCGCGGCGACGGCGAGCGCAATCATCGCCAACAGCACCACGGCACCGGCGATCGCGGTCGGATGGCGCCGCAGCGCGTCCTTGAAACGCAACCACGTCGGCGAAACCGAGCGCGGCGCAGCGGTCACTGCCGGAGCGCTGGCCATGCTAATAGCGGATCCGCGGATCGAGCAGCGTGTAGCTCAGGTCCACGGCCAGGTTGACCAGCACGTAGGCGCCCGAGAACAGCAGCGTCACCGCCTGGATGATCGGGTAGTCGCGGCGCAGGATCGCGTCCACGGT
>MERE01000077.1 GCA_001771975.1 Betaproteobacteria bacterium RIFCSPLOWO2_02_FULL_68_150
CGGCACGCTCGGGATCTCGTAGCGTTCGCCCCGCGCCAGCACGATCGAGCCCTTCGCGCCCAGTGTGGCAACCAGCGCCTTGAGCTCACGTGCCAGATCCTGGAGCGTGCGACCGGTTTTTTCCTCCAGTAGCTTGCCCTCGTAGTCGTTGACCGCGAGGTAGTCGGCGAGCTGCACCATCTCGAGCAGTTCCTGGCGCGAAAACATCGGCAGTCCCTGCCCGGGATCGAACAGGAACGGCACGCCGTGCGCGGCGCACTCGCGTGCGTGCTGCAGCATGCCGTCCTTGCCGTCGGGCCCGATGATCGCCAGTTTCGCGCCGAGCTGCGGCGTGACGTGGTTGTGGTGCGAGAAATTCATCGCGCCGGGGTGGAATGCCGTGATCTGGTTGTCGTCGAGGTCGGTGGTGATGAAGGCCTGCGCGGTGAACTGTCCGGGAATGCGCGTGAGGTGATCCTGCGCGATGCCGAGTGCATCCAGCCGCTGCAGATAGGGTTGGATATCCTCGCCCACCGTCGCCATCAGCAGCGGCTCGCCGCCGAGCAGCTTCAGGTTGTAGCCGATGTTGCCGGCGGTGCCGCCGTATTCGCGCCGCATCTCCGGCGTGAGAAAACACACGTTCAGGATGTGAAGCTGATCAGCGAGCAGGTGGTTCCGAAAGCGGTCCGGGAACACCATGATGGTGTCGTAGGCGATCGAACCGGTGATGAGGGTGCGCAACTTGAGGGCCTTCCGGTTCAGGGAAAGAAAAGATAGAGGCGATACCCCACGGCGTGCGGGCCGCGGTTTTCCAGGTGCATGCGCAGCACCGCCTCGGCGCCGCCCGCGATGCCCTGGGCGCGCCCGGCTGCGGGCGGCGCGCGCAGGTAGTCCGCCGGCAGCAGCACGCGGCGCAGCACGGCGTAGTCGCGCTCGTCGGTCAGGGTGAGTTCGAGCGCGGGATACTCCTGCGCGAACGGCGCGCGGTTGCGCACCACGGCGTTGAGCACGATCAGACGCTCGCGCGCGTGATCCGACTGGATGTCGGAGGATTCGATCGACAGCAAATCGGGGCGGTGCGGCAGGCGCAGCTGGCAGCCGAGCAAATCGCAGGTGGCGGCAAGATGCGGCTGCGCCCAGGGCCAGAGCAGCGCCATTTCGGTGCGATTGTGGAGCATCGCCTGGCCCGCGAGCGCCAGCGCGGCGAGCAGGGCCGCGACGCCCCACGCGGATCCGTGCTGCGAACGCCGCGCCGGGCGCAGAAGCCCGCCATCCGGCGCCGCCGTCGCCTCTGCCGACGGCTCCTCAAGTGCACTCTCGGCCGGGGCCGCGGCTTCGCCCTCGAGCAACGCAGACACGCCGTTGAACACCGCGGCGCATTTTCCGCAGCGCACCTTGCCGCCCTTGGCCGCGAGCTGTGCCGTGTGGACGCGGAACGTGGTGCCGCAGGCCGGACAGCGCGCGGCGAGGCTCATCGGCGCACTCCGGCGACCAGGGTCCACCCCGCCTCGCCAGCGACGGCGCAGGCGGCGAAATCGTGCGCAAACGCGGCGCTCACTTCGTCCGCTTGCGCAGCGAGGATTCCGGATAAGGCAAGCCGAGCGCCGCGGCAGGTGCGCGCTGCGAACTCGGGCGCGAGTCCGATCAGCTGTCCGGCGAGGATATTGGCGACGATCACGTCAAACTCTCCGCTCGCCAGCGCATCGGGCGCCGCGACCTCAAGCGCGACGCCATTGGCCCGCGCGTTGGCGCTGCAGGCCGCGAGCGCTTGCGCATCGAGATCGACCGCCGTGACCCGGGCGGCGCCGAGCTTTGCGGCGGCGAGCGCCAATATACCGGAACCGCAGCCGTAATCGAGCACGCGTTCGCCGCCGCGCAGCGATTGCTCGAGCCACGCCAGCGCGAGGCGCGTGCTGGGATGGCTGCCGGTGCCAAAGGCGAGCCCCGGATCGAGCCGGATCACGACCGCTTGGTCGTCGCGCGGCAGTTCGCACCAGCTCGGCACGACCCAGAGTCGCGCGCCGGCGCGCAGTGGCCCGAACTGCTCCTGATTGCGTCGCACCCAGTCCTCGTCCTCGACGCGCGCGGCCCTGGCTTCGGGCGCTACCGGGAGTCCGGCTGCGTGCGCGGCCGCCGCAATCAGTCCGGCGGCATCAGTCTGCAGGGGCACCAGCGCCGTGATCCGATTGCGCCGCCACGCAGCGGCAGCGAGCGTCGGGTCGGCATAAAGCGCCGACTCCTGTGCTGTTCCTGCCTCGGCGTCCTCGGTGCTGACCGAGAGCGCGCCCAGCTCGAGCAGGACGTCGGTCATGACTTCGGTGTGCGCGGCCGCGACTTCGAACTCGAGCGCCAGCCACGGCATCAGTGCGGCTTGTTCCTTTCCTCCGCCAGCTTCTGCTCGAGGTAATGGATCGACGTGCCGCCGCGCAGGAAGCGGCTGTCGTGCAGCAGCTCGAGATGCAACGGAATGTTGGTCTTGATCCCCTGCACCACCATTTCGGAGAGCGCGATGCGCATGCGCCGGATCGCCTGCTCGCGCGAGGCGCCGTAAGCGATCACCTTGCCCACCATGGAATCGTAGTACGGCGGCACGGTGTAGCCGGCATAGATGTGCGAGTCGACGCGGATGCCCGGCCCGCCGGGCGGATGGTACGACGTGATGCGGCCCGGCGACGGCGTGAACCGGTAGGGATCTTCGGCGTTGATGCGGCATTCCACGGCATGGCCGCGGATTTCGATGTCCTTCTGCCGCAGGTGCAGCTTCTCGCCGGCGGCGATGCGGATCTGCTCCTGCACCAGGTCGATGCCGGTGACCATCTCGGTGACCGGATGCTCGACCTGGATGCGGGTGTTCATCTCGATGAAATAGAACTCGCTGTCCTGGTAAAGGAATTCGAAGGTGCCCGCACCGCGATAGCCGATCTTGCGGCACGCCTCGGCGCAGCGCTCGCCGATGCGGTCGCGCAGTTTCGCGGCCAGTTCGGGCGCCGGTGCCTCCTCGATGACCTTCTGGTGGCGTCGCTGCATCGAGCAGTCGCGCTCGCCGAGGAAGACGGCGTTGCGGTGCTCGTCGGCGAGCACCTGGATCTCGATGTGGCGCGGATTCTCGAGGAACTTCTCCAGGTAGACGCTGGCGTTCGCGAACGCCGCTTGCGCCTCCGAGCGCGTCAGGCTGACCGCATTCAGCAGTGCCGCCTCGGTGTGCACCACGCGCATGCCGCGCCCGCCGCCGCCGCCCGCGGCCTTGATGATCACCGGATAGCCGATGCGGCGCGCGATGCGCACGACCTCCTTGGGGTCCTCGGGCAGCGCGCCCTCGGAGCCCGGCACGCACGGCACTCCCGCTTTGAGCATGGCCTGCTTTGCGCTCACCTTGTCACCCATGAGGCGGATGTTCTCGGGCCGCGGGCCGATGAAAACGAACCCCGAGGCCTCGACCTTTTCGGCGAAATCGGCGTTCTCGGACAGGAAGCCGTAGCCCGGGTGGATCGCTTCGGCGTCGGTCACTTCGGCGGCGCTGATGATTGCCGGGATGTTGAGATAGCTCTGCGCCGCGGGTGGCGGACCGATGCAGACCGACTCATCGGCCAGCTTGACGTACTTGGCCTCGGTGTCGGCGACCGAATACACCACCACCGTGCGGATGCCGAGTTCGCGGCAGGCGCGCTGGATGCGAAGCGCAATCTCGCCGCGGTTGGCGATCAGGATCTTCTCGAACACGTCAGCCGACGAGGAAAAGCGGTTGACCGTATTCGACCGGTTGGCCGTTTTCGACCAGGATCGCCTTGATCACGCCCGAGGCGTCGGCCTCGATCTCGTTCATCAATTTCATCGCCTCGATGATGCAGACGGTCTGACCCTCTTTGACCGCCTGTCCGATCTCGACGAACGGATTGGCGGTTGGCGAGGAGGCGCGGTAAAACGTGCCCACGATCGGCGCCTTGATGACGTGGCCCGGCTGTCCCGGCGCGGGTTCAGGCGCGCCAGCGGAAGCCGACGCGGCGCCCGCCGGCAAGTGCAGCGGCGGGGCCGGGATAGCCTGCGCCAGGGCCGCCAACTCCGCGCGCTTGACGATCCTGACCTTCTCTTCGCCCTCGGTGATCTCGAGTTCGGCGATGCCGGACTCCTGCACCAGGTCGATCAGCTTCTTGAGCTTGCGCAAATCCATCGGCTAGCCTCCCCCCCCTGCAACGACCTCCCGGCGCCGCGCTCAGGTCCTGCTCAGCGCGTAGGCCAGCGCAAGTTCGTAACCCTTGCTGCCAAGTCCGAAGATCGTCCCTGCCGCGATGTCCGTGAAGTACGAATGCTTGCGCCACGGCTCTCGGGCATGAATGTTGGTCAGGTGAACTTCGATGAACGGAATGCGCACGGCGAGAAGCGCATCCCGCAGCACGACGCTGGTGTGGGTCAGGCCGGCGGGGTTGAGGATGATGAACCCGACCCCCTCGCGCCTGGCCTGCTGTACGCGATCGACCAGATCACCCTCGTGATTCGACTGAAAGCAGCGTACGATGGCCTTCGCTTCCTTGCCCGCCGCTGTCAGGCAGCGATTTATGTCGGTGAGGGTTTCGCGACCATAGATCTCGGGCTCGCGCGTACCGAGCAGATTCAGATTTGGTCCGTGGAGAACCAAAACTGATCGCAGCCGGTTTTTGGATTTTCTGCCCATTTTTTGATTGCTGCGCGTATTTTAGCCGCTTTTCGCCACCACATCGCTGCTTCCACCGACACCCTGTGCCGGCCTATGGGCGAGCAGACCGGCGAGCATCGAATCGAGGTCCTCCCGTCGCAGTGCTCCGAGCTTGTGTGCCGCGGGTTGTCCGGCGCGGTCCACCAATACCGTAAAGGGCAAGCCGCTCGCCTGATTACCCAGATTTCGCATCAGCTCAAGCCCATCGGCGCCCGCCAGCAGAATCGGATAAGGAATCTTCATTTGCGCAACGTACTCCGTGACTTTGGCCGCAGTATCGATGGCGATGCCGAGTATCTCGACCCCGGATCGGGCGTAGCGCTCGCGTGCCGCGACGAGCATCGGGATTTCCTCGCGGCACGGGGCACACCAGGTGGCCCAGAAATTCAGTACCAGAACTTTGCCGCGCCACTCCGCAAGGCTGCGCTTGCCGCCCAAGGGGTCGCTGAATCGGGCCGCGGCCAGCGCCCGTATGTCGCCGGGTGCGCCCCGCGACAGCCACGGACCGACGGCAAAGCCTGCCCCCGCCGCAGCGAGCGCAACGCCTGCGAGCGCCAGCAACTCACGCCTTTGCAGAGCCATGCTCGGTGGACAGCAGGGCGCTCACCTCGCGAATGCCTGCCCGGTCCTCGACCCTGCCAGCCAGGGAGGTCTTGAGCGCGAGCCGCTCGTCGCGGTGATCGAACACCGAGAGCTTGAGAACCGCACCCTGCCAGTCGAGCGTGAGCACCGCGGCCGCGTGCGCCCGGCCGCCCGAGAACCGGCGCGTTTCACGGGTCGAGTAAGCAATGCCGCGCTCGAGCAGGAACAGTTCGACATCTTTCGGGTTCTCCGGAAAGAGCTGCAGGTCGATTGCGGCGTGGGGTCCGGCTATGCCCTTCAGCACCGGGCCCGTCAGGTAGGGTTTGAACCGGTCGAGCGCACGCATCGCCTCGAGCGCTGCGCGCCGCAGCGCGGCGATCTGGGCGGGATGATCTTCGGCCTGGTATAGCGCGCGGTAGGCACGCAACTCGTCTTCGATTTCGTCATTGCGCGGCAGCGCGTGGGTATCGTCGGCGCCCAGCTGGTGAGCCGCCTTGCGCTTGGCGAGGGCGAAATCGTCAACGCCGTCCTCGGCCATGATGCGGGCTGCTGCCGCGGCGATGCGGGCGCGCATTTCCCCCTTGCTGCTGTTGCGGCCCATGTGTAAATGACCTCGGCAGGCTGGGAATGATAGCGCAGCGCGTAACGTACAATCGCGGCCTTTTCCGGTCGTTGGCGGCGCGTGCACCTACATATCCTAGGCATCTGCGGCACCTTCATGGGCGGTATCGCCGTGATCGCGCGCGAAGCTGGCCATCGTGTCACCGGCTGCGATGCGAATGTTTATCCGCCCATGAGCGACCAATTGCGCACGCTCGGCATCGAAGTCGGCGAGGGCTATGGCGCGGATCAGCTCGCGCTCAATCCCGATATCTGGATCGTCGGCAACGTCGTCAGCCGGGGCAATCCGCTCATGGAGGCGATTTTGGATCGCGGCGATCGCTTTGTATCCGGGCCGCAATGGCTGAACGACCAGGTACTGCACGGTAAGTGGGTGCTCGCTGTTGCTGGAACGCACGGTAAAAC
>MERE01000078.1 GCA_001771975.1 Betaproteobacteria bacterium RIFCSPLOWO2_02_FULL_68_150
GCTCCGCGCACCTGGGCCAAGTCGGCAGATATCGGTAAACCCAAAACCGCTGTCCGCGTCGCCAAAGGTACGGCAACAAGACCTACCGCTTCTCCAGCGCCTGCTTCCTTCTTTCCATCAGCCGCCAGATCATCGGCGTGAAGATGAGCTGCATCGCGAGGTCCATCTTGCCGCCCGGCGCGACGATGGTGTTCGGCCGCGACATGAACGAGTCGTGCAGCATCGTGAGCAGGTACGGAAAATCGATGCCGCGCGGGTTGGCGAAGCGGATCACGAGGAAGCTCTCGTCGGCGCTCGGGATGTGGCGCGCGACGAACGGGTTCGAGGTATCCACCACCGGCACGCGCTGGAAGTTGATGTGCGTCTGCGCGAACTGCGGCACGATGTAGTTGACGTAGTCGGGCATGCGCCGCAGGATGGTGTCGGTCACGGCTCCGGTCGAGTAGCCGCGCGCCGCGCGGTCGCGGTGCAGTTTCTGGATCCACTCCAGGTTCATCACCGGCACGACGCCGATCAGGAGATCCGCGTGCTGCGCGACGTTCACCCGGTCGGTCGCCACGGCGCCGTGCAGCCCCTCGTAGAACAGCAGGTCGGTGCCGGGCTCGAGTTCCTCCCATGGCGTGAAGGTGCCCGGCGCCTGTTTGAACGGCGCCGCCTCCTCGTCGTCATGCAGGTACTTGCGCGTGCGGCCGCGGCCGCCGGCGCCGTAATCGCGAAACAGCGCCTCGAGTTCCTCGAACAGGTTCGATTCCGGCCCGAAGTGGCTGAAATGCTGGTTGCCGCGCGCCAGCTCCTCGGCCATCTTCTGTTTCATCTCGGCGCGGTCGTAGCGATGGAAGGCGTCGCCCTCGACGTAGGCCGGCTTCACGCCCTCGCGGCGGAAGATCGCGTCGAAGGTGCGCATCACCGAAGTGGTGCCGGCGCCGGAGGAGCCGGTGATGGCGATGATCGGATGGCTGGCCGACATGGGCGCGCGCTTTCAGCCGCCGTTCGCGCCGCGGAACAGCCCGCGTGCGGCAAATAGCGGCGCGTCGTACGGCCGCTCGTTGTAGTCGCGGTGGTAGGTCTCGATGCGCTCGACTTCGCGCCGCGCGCCGAACACGAATCCGGTCCTCTGGTGCAGCCCCTGCGGCGCGATCTCGAGCGCGGGGCCGTAGCCGGTGCTCGCGCGCCCGCCCGCCTGCTCGATCACCATGCCGATCGGATTCGCCTCGTAGAGCAGCCGCAGGCGGCCGGAGCGGCCGCTCTCGCGTTCGTCGCGCGGGTACAGGAACACCCCGCCGCGCATGAGTATCCGGTGCGCTTCGGCCACCAGCGAGGCGATCCAGCGCATGTTGAAGTCCTTGCCGCGCGGGCCGCTGCGCCCGGCCAGGCACTCGTCGACGTAGCGCTTGACCGCCGGCTCCCAGAAACGGCTGTTCGAGGTGTTGATCGCGAACTCGCTCGTCTCCTCCGGCACGCGCAGGTCCGGATGCGTATGGATGAATTCGCCGATCTCGCGATCGAGCGTGAAACCGTGCACGCCGCGGCCGAGGGTGAGCACGAGCATGGTGGTGGGGCCGTAGATCGCATAGCCGGCGCAGACCTGGCGCGTCCCCGGCTGCAGGAAGGCGCGCTCGTCCTCGCCCGAGGCGCCCTCGGGACAGGCGAGCACCGAGAAGATCGAGCCCACCGAGACGTTGACGTCGATGTTGGAAGAGCCGTCGAGCGGATCGAACGCGAGCAGGTAACGGCCGCGCGGATACTCGGCCGGAATCCGGTAGGGATGCTCGAGCTCCTCCGACACCATGCCGGCGAGGTGCCCGCCCCATTCGTTGGTGGAGAGAAAGATGTCGTTGGCGAGCAGGTCGAGTTTCTGCTGCTCCTCGCCCTGCACGTTGTGCGTTCCCGTGCGCCCGTGTACGCCGGCGAGCGCGCCCTTGCCGACGACGTGGGCGATGCGCTTGCAGGCAAGGCGGATGTCGTTCAGCAGGGCCGTGAAACCCCCGGTCGCGCCGGGAGCCTTGCGCTGCTCGCCGATGATGAACTCGGTGAGCGTCGTCTCACGCTGCGGCACGGGTCTCTCCCAGCAACCGCTGCAGCGCGGGCACGTCCACTTCCTCGAGCGAGGCGAGCAGCCGATCGGCAGCCGAAAAATCCTCGCCCGCGTTCCAGCGCGACGGCGTCACCACGGTCGTGAGGCCCGCGGCCTTGGCGGCGCGCAGGCCGTTCACCGAATCCTCGAAGGCGATGCAGCTCGTCGCCGGCAGATGCAGGCTCGAGAGCACCAGGTGGTAGATGTCGGGCGCCGGTTTCTTGGCGCGCACCTGGTCGCCGCAGGCGATGACGCTGAAGGCGAGGTGCGGCGCCTCGCTCAGATTGGTGCGCAGCAGCGCATCGATATTGGCCGAGGTGGTGGTGGAGGCGATTGCCAGCTTCAGTCCGGATTCGTTTGCTGCCTGCAGGAGCTTCGCCACCCCCGGCCGGAACGGGCGCCTGCCCTGCTCGAGCAACTCGGTGTAGATGCGCGTCTTGGTGCGATGCAGTGCCGGCACCAGTTCGAGCAGGCGGGCACGCTCGGCTGGCGGCAGTTCGAGCGACGTCACGTAATGCGCGAGCCGTTCCCTGCCGCCGGAGACGTGCAGCAGCTCGGCATAGCGGTGCGGGCTCCAGTCCCACCACAGCTCGAACTCGATGAAGGCCGCATTGAACGCCTGGCGGTGCGTCTCCTCGGTATCCGCCAGCGTGCCGTCGAGATCGAAGATGAGCGCTTCAAGCATGGTGAACGAGTAGCGCCGCGCCGAGCGTCTGGCGCCGGTTGTCGTAGCCGATCAGGCGCACGAGGTGGGCGGGGTGCGCCTTGCGGCAGGCCGCGGCCTCGGCAAGGATCCGCTCGACGCTTCGCTCGCCGAACATCGGCAGCTTCCACAGGATCCAATAGGTACCCGTCGCGTGCTCCGGCGCAGCGTGCTCGAGCGCGGCGTTCCAGCCGCGGGCGACGATGTATTCGACCTGCCGGCGCAACTGCTCGTGCGTCATCGGCGGAAGGTAGGAAAAAGTCCCGTGTTTCATGCGCTCACCCTGTCGAGCTTGTCGATGACGTCGAATTCGAACTTGATTTCCTTCCAGGTCTCCATCGCCGCCTTGAGCTCGGGCGACGAGCGCGCCGCCGCCAGCAGGATGTCCTTGCCCTCGCGCTCCAGGGCGCGGCCCTCGTTCCTCGCCTGCACGCAGGCCTCGAGCGCGACGCGGTTGGCGCAGGCGCCCGCGGCGTTGCCCCAGGGATGGCCAAGCGTGCCGCCGCCGAACTGGAACACCGCATCGTCGCCGAAGATCGCGAGCAGCGCCGGCATGTGCCAGACGTGGATGCCGCCCGAAGCGACCGCCAGCGCGCCCGGCATCGAGCCCCAGTCCTGGTCGAAGAAAATCCCGCGCGCGCGATCTTCCTTGACGAAGCGCTCGCGCAGCAGGTCGATCCAGCCGAGCGTCGCCTGCCGGTCGCCCTCCAGCTTGCCGACCACCGTTCCGGTGTGCAGGTGATCGCCCCCGGAGAGGCGCAGCGCCTTGGTGAGGACGCGGAAGTGGATGCCATGGTGCGGGTTGCGGTCGATCACCGCGTGCATGGCGCGGTGGATGTGCAGCAGCACCCCGTTTTCGCGGCACCAATTGGCGAGCCCGGTGTTGGCGCAGAACCCGCCGGTGAGGTAGTCGTGCATGATGATCGGTGCGCCGAGGCTCTTCGCGAACTCGGCGCGCCGGTACATCTCTTCGGGCGTGGGGGCGGTGACGTTGAGGTAATGGCCTTTCCGCTCGCCGGTTTCGGCCTCGGCCTGCTTCACCGCTTCCATGACGTAGCTGAAGCGGTCGCGCCAGCGCATGAAGGGCTGGGAGTTGACGTTTTCGTCGTCCTTGGTGAAGTCGAGCCCGCCGCGCAGGCATTCGTAGACCGCGCGGCCGTAGTTCTTCGCCGACAGCCCGAGCTTCGGCTTGATGGTGCAGCCGAGCAAGGGACGCCCGTACTTGTCCATCTTGTCGCGCTCGACCTGGATGCCATGGGGCGGCCCGCCGCAGGTCATCACGTAGGCGATCGGAAAACGCACGTCCTCGAGCCTGAGGGCGCGGATCGCCTTGAAGCCGAACACGTTGCCGACCAGCGAGGTGAAGACGTTGACCACCGAGCCTTCCTCGAACAGGTCGATCGGATAGGCGACGAAGGCGTAGAAGCAGCTCGGGTCGCCCGGCACGTCCTCGATGCGGTAGGCGCGGCCCTTGTAGTGCTCGAGATCGGTGAGCAGGTCGGTCCACACGGTGGTCCAGGTGCCGGTCGAGGATTCGGCCGCGACCGCCGCGGCGGCCTCCTCGCGCTCGACGCCTGCCTGCGGCGTGATCTTGAAGCAGGCGAGCAGATCGGTGTCGCGCACCCGGTAATCCGGTTCCCAGTAGGTCTGGCGGTACGCCTTGACGCCTGCGGCGTAGGCGGAAGTGTTGGCTTGGCTCATCGGTTCTCCGTGCGTGCTCGCTTTGTACGCCCGCCGCACCATAAGCGCAATTCACGGTTTCTTATCTGTAGTATAAGATCTACTTGAGAATGACCCTCAGGCACACCAGCTTGCGGCGGCTGCGCGTGTTCGAGGCGGTGGCGCGCCACCGCTCGTTCTCGCGCGCCGCAGCGGAGCTGCACCTGACGCAGCCGGCGGTCTCGATGCAGCTGCGCCAGCTCGAGCAGGAGGCCGGCCTGCCGCTGGTGGAGACGATGGGCCGGCGGCTCGACGTGACGCCGGCGGGGCGCGAAATCGTCGAGTGCGCGCGCGCCGTGATCGCGCGCCTGCGCGAAACCGAGGAGGCGATCGCCGCGCTGCAGGGGCGCGGCGGCGGCGAATTGGCGATTTCTACGGTCAGCACCGCCAAGTATCACGTGCCGAAGCTGCTCGCGGAATTCCGGCGCCGCCACCCGGAAGTGCAGGTGCGCCTCTCGGTGAGCAATCGCGAGGCGGTGGTGCGCGATCTGACCGAGAACGCGGTCGACCTCGCCGTCATGGGCACGCCGCCGCGCGGACTGGACACCATCGCGGTGTCGTTCGCCAAGCACCCGATCGCGATCATCGCCCCCCCCGAGCACCCGCTCGCGCGGCGCAGGCACCTGCCGCTGGCGCGCCTCGGCGGCGAAACCTTCCTCATCCGCGAGCGGGGCTCCGGCACGCGCAGCGCGATGGAGCGCTTCTTCGCCGCGCGCCGCTTCCGACCGCGCGAGACCATCGAGATCAGCTCGAACGAGACCATCAAGCAGGCGGTGATGGCCGGCATGGGCGTGAGTTTCCTCTCGCTGCACACGGTGGGCCTGGAGCTGCAGGCGAGGCGCCTGATCGTGCTCGATGTCGCCGGCACGCCGGTGATGCGGGCCTGGCACGTGATCCACCGCGAGCGCAAGCGCCTCTCGCCGGTGGCGCAGGCGTTCAAGGATTTCCTCATCGAGCGCGGCGCGCGCGCGATCGAGCAGGCGCTCGGCTGAACCGCGGGGTCATTAGAATCGGCGCATGACTGAAATGCCTTTCATGGCGCCGCCGCGCTTTGTCGGCGGCGCGGCCGCCGGTGACGCCCAGGCCGGCCATTGGTTCGTGTTTCGCGGCGACCGCCTGCTGGTCGAGCTCGGGCCGCCGAGCGCGGCGCCCTCGGACGACCTGCGGGTGCCGGTGCGGCCGTCCTGGGCGCGGCTGCCGTGGCAAGAAAACCACAATGCGCTGGGGTTTGAACCGCTCAGGACACTGTATCTAGGGTCCCTCGATGGAGCCGCCTGCTGGGCGGCGGAGGTTCCCGCAGAGGCCGCGGCCCCCGCAGGCACGAACTGGGAAGGCCTGCGGACGCTCTTCTCGGTGCTCGACGACGCCCATTTCGCGCTTGCCGGCCGCGCCCTGCAGCTGCTCGACTGGGACCGTTCGCACCAGTACTGCGGCCGCTGCGGTGCACGCACCGAATCCAGGTCCGAGGAACGCGCGCGCGTCTGCCCGCAGTGCCGTCTCGCCGCCTATCCGCGCATCGCCCCGGCGGTGATGGCGCTGGTGCGCCGCGGGCGCGAGCTGCTGCTCGGCCGCAGCCCGCACTTTCCTCCCGGCATGTACAGCGCGCTGGCCGGTTTCGCCGAGCCCGGCGAGACCTTGGAGCAGTGCCTCGCGCGAGAGGTCGAGGAGGAAGTCGGGGTGCAGGTGTCGCGTGCGCGCTACTTCGCGAGCCAGCCGTGGCCGTTTCCGCATTCGCTCATGATCGCCTTCGTCTGCGACTGGGTGAGCGGCGAGCTGCGGCCGCAAGAGGGGGAAATCGAGGCCGCGGCGTGGTTCGATGTATTGCAATTGCCGAAGCTTCCGAGCAGAATCTCGATCGCTCGCCGCCTGATCGACAGCGTGGCCGCGCAGATCCGCGACGGGCAATAGCTGGCCGAACGGGGTCCATAACAACATGAACGATCTCGACGCACAGGACGGCGCAAGCGACCAATTGCTGGTCTCGGAGCGCCTCAACGACTCGACCGGCTTCTACGTCCGGGCAACCCGCAAGCTCGGCGACTGGCAGACGCGCTTCCAGCGGCTGGAGATCTTCGATACGCCGCACTACGGCCGCATCCTGCGCACCGACGGCTGCAACATGACCTCGGAGCGCGAAGAGTTCGTCTATCACGAGAACCTGATCCATCCCGTGCTCACGGCGCACGCCGCGCCGAAGCGGGTGCTGATCGTCGGCGGCGGCGACGGCGGCTCGGCCGAGGAAGCGCTCAAGCATCCGTCGCTCGAGCAGGTCACCTTGTGCGAGATCGACCCCGAGATGCTGAGGCTCGCGAAGGAGCATTTCGCCGCGGTGCACCGCGGCGCCTTCGACCATCCGAAGCTGCGCCTGCTGGTCGGCGACGGCATCGGGCTGATCCGCGAGACGCCGGAGCGCTTCGACCTGATCGCGCTCGATTCGAGCGACCCGGCGACCGCGGCCGACGAAGTGTATTCGGGCGAGTTCCTCCAGCGCTGCCGCCAGGCGCTCGCGCCGGGAGGTGCGCTGGTGCTGCCGATCGGAATGCCGGTGGCGCGCCCGGAGCGCGTCGCCGAGCTGGCGCAGCGGCTCAACGGCGTTTTCCGCATCGTGCGCCCGTACACCCTCTACGTGCCGCTGCACGGCGCGCAGTGCGCTCTCGCGGTCTGCTCCGACAAGCTCGATCCGAAGAGCTTCACCGCGGACGAAATCGACCGCCGCATCGAGCAGCGCCGGCTGCAGGACCTGCGCTACTACAACGGCGAGACCCACGAGGGCGTGTTCGCGCTGCCCAATTACGTGCGCGATCTGGTCAATCCGCCGCGCGTCAAGCTGCAGCTGCGCGGCCGGCGGCTGGGGGTGGTCCGCTAGGCGACGGTTTTCAGCACTTCCCGCGCGGTGCCGAAGAGCTGGTCGATCTCGCTCTTCTGGATGATGAGCGGCGGGGAGAAAGCGAGGATGTCTCCGGTCGTCCGGATGTAGGCGCCCTGCTCGAACGCCTTCAGGTGCGCTTCGAAACCGCGCGCGCCGGGCGCGCCGGCGCGCGGCGCGAGCTCGATGGCGGCGATCAACCCGAGGTTGCGGATGTCGATCACGTTCGGGCAGTCCCTGAGCGAATGCGCGGCGTCCTCCCAGTACTGCGCCAGTTCGCCTACGCGCGTGAGCAGCCCCTCTTCCTCGTAAACGTCCATGGTGCCCAGCCCGGCGGCGCAGGCCACCGGGTGCGCCGAATAGGTGTAGCCGTGCGGCATCTCGATCGAGTTTTCCGGGCCGGTCATGAACGCCTGGTAGAGATCCTCCTTCATGAACACGGCGCCCATCGGCACCGTGCCGTTGGTGATGCCCTTCGCGGTGGTGATCAGATCCGGGATGACCCCGAAATAATCCGCGGCGAACGGCTTGCCCAGACGCCCCCAGGCGTTGATCACCTCGTCGAAGATGAGCAGGATGCCGTGCCGGTCGCAGATCTCGCGCAGCTTCTGCAGGTAGCCCAGCGGCGGCACGAACACGCCCGCCGAGCAGGCCACCGGCTCTACGATCATCGCCGCAATGGTGGAAGGGTCGTGCAGCTGGCACAGCCGCTCGAGATCCTCCGCCAGCTCGGCGCCGTGCTTGGGCTGGCCGCGGGAGAACGCGTTCTTCGCCAGGTCGTGCGTGTGGCGGATATGGTCCACGCCGGTCACCAGGGCGCCGAAGATCTTGCGGTTGCCGACGATGCCGCCGACCGCCGTGCCGCCGAAGTTGACGCCGTGATAGCCCTTCTCGCGGCCGATCAGCCGCATGCGATGGCCTTCGCCGCGCACGCGGTGGTAGGCGAGCGCGAGCTTGAGCGCCGTATCCACCGACTCCGAGCCCGAGTTGGTGAAGAACATCCGCGTGATCCCTTTCGGCAGCAGCGGCGCGATGCGCTCGGCGAACTCGAACGCGAGCGGATGGCCCATCTGGAACGGCGGCGCGAAATCGAGCGTCGCCACGCCGCGCGCCACCGCATCGACGATCTTCTTGCGGCAATGGCCGGCGTTCACGCACCACAGCCCGGCCGTGCCGTCGAGGATCTTGCGGCCTTCGGGCGTGTAGTAGTACATCCCTTCGGCGCGCGCGAGCAGCCGCGGGTGCTTCTTGAACTGCCGGTTCATCGAGAACGGCATGAAAAACGGCGAGTTCTCCAGCGTTGCGGCAACGCTTGCACGATCGTTCATGTCACGGCCTCCTTGGCTTGTGCGACCCCGGCCCGCGCCA
>MERE01000079.1 GCA_001771975.1 Betaproteobacteria bacterium RIFCSPLOWO2_02_FULL_68_150
GAGCAGGATGCGCACCGGAAGATCAGTCAACGTCGGCTCAGGGTGATCGCGCAGGTGGGCCGCGTTCTGCAGCGCCGGCACGATGTGCTGGGTCTTGGTCCCCACCATGGCGCTGTCCACGCCGTGGACCACGGCCGCTTGCGCACGCGCGATCCCGATGAGCAGCTCGGCCAGTTGTTGCGCGGATATCTCAAGCATCGGCGGATCCCCCTTGCAGCGATGGTAACATCCGCGACTCCATGGCGAAACGAATCCTCGCCGTCGTCGCGCTGATCCTTCTATGCGCGGCCGCGGGGCTCGCGCTGCATCTCGCCGTGAGCGGGGGAGACACGGTGTTTGCCGGAACGCGTCCCGATTATCTCGGCGTCAAGGACGGCCGATTGGCGCGCTGCAAGCGCACGCCGAATTGCGTCAGCAGCCAGGCCGATGCGTCCGACGCGGAGCATTACATCGCGCCGATCGTTTTCAAGGGCAGCGCCGGCCAGGCGATGGCTGCGGTGGGTAAGGCGGTCGAGAGCACGGCGCGCGCGACCGTCATCCGCAGCGAGTCGGGCTACCTTTACGCCGAGTTTCGCTCCAGGCTGATGGGCTTCGTCGACGACGTCGAGTTTCTTTTCGATGCGGCTGCAGGCGTGATCCACGTGCGTTCGGCCTCGCGACTCGGGCGGCGCGATTTCGGCGTCAACCGCGAGCGCGTCGAGGCGCTGCGCGCGGCGATCGCGGCCTCGGGCCAGGCAAAACCGGGGGTCGGCTAGAACAATTGGCAATGGAGCTGGCCCCTGCGCTTCACAAGGTGCCTGCTCCTCCGCGATCCTCCCCTCGACGGCGTTTCGCTTCCGTCTCGATCGCCGCGATCAGCACGGGTTGTTGGCCGGCGAGCTGGTAGAAATCCGCGACGTTGAGCACGAGCAAGGTGCAGGGCGTCACCGTCACTACGTCGGCCGAGCGCGGCTTGCGGTCGAGCAGCGCCATCTCGCCGAAAAAATCGCCGTCGCGCAACATTCGTGTGCGAGCGCCGATTCGCACCTCGGCCTCACCCGTGACAATGAAGAACATCGAGTCGCCGGCCGCACCTTTGCGAATCACCGTCGCCCCTACCGGGTAACTGCGCGAGCGCAGGCGTCCGACGATGTCGGAAATGGCGATTGCGCCGACGTCGGCAAAGAACGGCACCCGCGCGACCAGGTCCCAGATGCGCACGAACTCCCGCCGGCGTACCTCCTCGGCGAACCCGGTCGCGAGGATACCGGCAAGCAACGCCAGGACCGATATTCCGCACAGCATGACCAACCCGCCGATGACACGGCCCAGCGCGCTCTGCGGCACCACGTCGCCGTAGCCCGTCGTCGTGAGTGTGACCACCGCCCACCAGAGCGAAGCGGGAATGCTGCCGAAATGTTCCGGTTGGCGTTCGGCCTCGAGCCAATGCGCGATCGTTGCCGCCGAGAAGAGCACAATCGCGAAAAGCGCTGCCGCGGCCCCGAGGGCCGAGCGCTCGTTGTGAAACACGCGCGCAATCATCCCGACGCCCGGAGCATGCGTCGCGAGCTTCAGCACCCACAGCAGTATGAATACCGATGCCGACTCGGCGCCGAGCCGCGCACCGCCGGAGGCTGCGGCCACCGCCGGAATCACGGCCAGCAGATCGATGACGCCTTCGGCCGAGACGACCCAGCGCAGCCGCGAGCGGGCCTCAGTGGCCGAGTGCAGGAGAGGATTTTCCGGCGCGATCCAGAGCCGCACCAGGTACTCGGCAAAGAACAGCACGGCGACGATGCCGGTTACGCTGCCCGCGAGCGCGCGCGCAGCCGGCGTGACCTCGTCAACCGTCCCGGCCGAGACCGAAAGGATTCCAATCAGGATCAGCAGGATTTCGAGCGTGCGCACCCGCCGCGCGGCATGCCCGTGGCTGTTCTGATCCAGCAGTGCGCAGATTCGCGCTCGCAGCGTCAATCCCGTCTCCCTGAAATTCGCCTGATCCGTCAGGATTTGAACTCCGCGATCACCGGCTGGTGGTCTGAGGCCTTGCAATGCGGATCGACGCGCACTGCGGCGAGGCGCGGTGCGAGAGTCCCGGAGACAAACACGTAATCGCAGCAATACGGCTCGCGCGCGAACTCGGCGTCGAACAGACCGAACGTCGCGGGCTGCGCCACGCCCGGGTGCGCGAGCGCCCAGGCGTCGCGCCAGGTCTGCCGCAGCGGCGCCATCAGCGGATCGTCCGGGTGCATGTTGAGATCGCCGGTGAGGATCGAGGCTCCCGGCCGCACGAAAGGCTGAAAGGGCCCCGATTCATATCGATCGGACGGCCGTAGCGTCGCGTGGGCGCGGGCTTCCGCATCAATCTCGCACAGCCGCGCCACTTGCGCCGCGCGCTGAATGTCCGAGTAATACTCGAGATGGGTCGTGATGACGCGCACTGCTCCCCATGGTGCCTCGATTACAGTCTCGAGCGCAACGCGCGGCATGCTCGGCACGCCGTCGTGTGCGGGCCAGGGCAACGGATGGCGCAGCACCTGCCGCACCGGCAGGCGCGAGAGGATCAGGTTGCCGAAGCGGCGCCGGCCGCCGCGGCCGTCCGGCACATCCACGCCCCACGCGAAGTGCGCTTCGTAGCCGGGAAATGCCGTGGCGAGCAGTGCCGCCTGGTCTTCGCCTGCGCTGCCGGCAAGCGCAGGAAAGTTGACCGCGACTTCCTGAAAACACGCAACGTCAGGGTCGCACAGTTCCCGCGCCGCGCGTGCGATGCGTGCCGGGTCGACCACGCCGTCCACGCCGCGGCACCACTGGATGTTCCACTGCAGCAGGCGCATCGGACCCTACATCGAGATCGAACCGTCGCGGAAGTCGGTCTTGTCGAGCCAGACGTTGACCAGCACCGGCCGCCCGGCGGTGGCAATTTCGCGCGCGCGCTGCAGCCCCGGCTCGACTTCGTCGGGGCGCCTGATTTCGATGCCCTCGGCGCCGAATCCCCGGGCGACTTCGTGGTAGGCCGTGCGCGCGAGCACCGTGCCCACGTCGTCGCGCAGCAGCTTCACCTGCTCGCGCGCGATTTGCGCCCAGGCCGCGTCGTTCCCCACCACCGCGATGACCGGCACGCCGTGGCGCACGAAAGTGTCGAATTCCGCGAGGCCGTAACCGCTCGCGCCGTCGCCCCAGATCAGCCAGATCTCGGAACCGGGACGCACGCGCGCGGCGCCGAGCGCGTATCCGGCGCCGACGCCGAGAGTGCCGAACGCGCCCGGATCAAGCCACGCGAGCGGGCCGCGCGGGCGCAGCACGTAGGAGGCGGTGGCGACGAAATCGCCGCCGTCGGCGACGAACACCGCGTTGTCGCCCGCGCAAGCGTCCAGCGCCCGCAATAACGCTACCGGGTTGACGTGCTCACCGGTGCGCCTGGCGCGCTCGTCGATGTCGGCCTCGCGCGCCTTGTCGCGCGCGCGCAGCGTGCCGATCCAGGCTGCGCGATGGGCCCGGCCGGAAGCTTCTGCCGCGAGATGCTCGATGGCGAGGCCGGCATCGCCGATCATCGCCAGCGCAGGTTTGCGATTCAGGCGCGCCTCTCGCGCGCCGCGGTTCGCGGCAATGAGCGCAGCCGAGCGACGGATGTGGCGCCCGTAGTCGAGCCGGAAATCGCACGGCACGCCGGCGAGCATCACGCAATCGGCCGCGCGCAGCGCCTCGCGCCGCGCGTGACGCAGCTGCAGAGGATGCGCGCGTCCCAGAAGGCCGCGCGCCATCCCGGAGAGATACACCGGGACGCCGAGCTGCGTTACTGCGGCGGCGAGGCGCGCCGCGTCGCCCGCCCTCGCGAGCGCCTGGCTGCCGATGACGAGCAGCGGCTGGGCGGCCCTGGCGAGCGCAGCGGCAGCTCGCCCGACGATTGCGCCGCTGGCGGTCGGCACGGACACCTCCCGTGGCCGCGGGTCGAACGCCGCAGAGCGTTGCGCGAACAGGCGATCGGCGTGACGCCTGAGATACCAGCGCAGCAACCGATCGGGGAGCGATGATCCTTTGCCGGCCGCCTCGGCGTACCACCGGCGAATCGACGCTTCGTCATAGAGCAGATCGACCGGGCATTCGACGAACACCGGCCCGGGAATACCTTCGCGCGCCACGGCGAACGCTTCCACCATGGCCGGCCCCAAGTCGGCTACGCTGCGGACCTGCTTCACCCGCTTGACGTGCGGCGCCACCAGCGGCCGCTGGTCGATGTCCTGCAGCGCGCCGCGACCCTGCAACGCCGTCGGTGCCGCGCCGCCGATGAGAACGAGCGGCGAATGTGCGAGCTGCGCATTCTTGAGCGCGGTGATGGTGTTGGTGAGCCCCGGCCCGGCAGTGACCGCGACGACGCCCGGCGTTCCGGTCAGGCGCGCCACGGCGTCCGCGGCGAACACCGCCGTCGCCTCGTGCCGCGTGTCGACGATCGGGATGCCGCGCGCCTTCGCGGCCACGAGGATCGGCGAAATGTGACCGCCACATAGCGTGAACAAGGCGGGGACGCCATGCGCCTCCAGGACCGCCGCGACGCGGTCGCCGCCGTTGGCGGGCGAACCCGCAGTTGTCATGGCGATGCTCCTTGCTGTGTCGGGCCCGGGCGAGGTTAGCCGGAACCGCCGGGGCGGTAAAGGCGACTGCGGCTCTGGATTTGGCCGGCGGCGAGAGGGACAATGGCGCCGCATGAAGAGGCTGCCATGAAGGCTCTGCGGTGGATGCTCTGGGGCGTCCTCGCGATCGCGCTTGCCGCGCCGGCGCTTGCCGAGGACCGTGCGAAGGGCGAGGAGTCCACGAGCGAGGCCGAAGCAACGCTTTCGGCGATCGTGCGCGTCAGGACGAAGATCGTGTCGGGCGCGCGCACTGCCGCCAACCTCGGCCTGCAGCGCGAGGGCTCCGGCGTGCTGGTGCGCGAGGATTACGTGGTCACGATCGGCTATCTGGTGATCGAGGCCGAGTCGGTGGTGGTCACCGGAGCGGACGGCAAGTCGGTGCCCGCGAGCGTCGCCGGCTACGATCACGCGAGCGGCTTCGGCCTTCTCAGGCTGCTCGCGCCGCTCGCCGGCAAGCTCTTGCCGCTGGGTGATGCCGACGCGCTGGCCGAGCGCGAGGCGGCGCTCGTCGCGAGCTACGGCGGGCGCGAGGGCGTGAGCCTCGCGCACGTGGTGTCGCGCCGGCCATTCTCGGGCAGCTGGGAGTATCACCTGGATTCCGCGATCTTCACCTACCCGGCGGTCATGGATTGGTCGGGCGCGGCGCTGATCAACGTGCGCGGCGAGCTGGTGGGCATCGGCTCGCTGATCGTGAACGATGCCGTGGGCGGCGGCACTCCTTCGCCGGGCAACCTGTTCGTTCCGGTGAGCCTGTTGCGCCCGATTCTCGACGAGCTGATCGCGAACGGGCGGCGCGCGGGGCCGGTGCGCCCCTGGCTCGGTCTCAATACGGAGGAGATGCGCGGGCGCCTGTTCGTGACGCGCGTCTCGCCCGACGGCCCGGCGGAGCGCGCCGGGCTGAGAAGCGGCGACATCGTGGTCGGCGTCGGCGGCGACGACGTGTCTTCGCTCGCCGAGCTGTACGCCAGGATCTGGAGCCGCGGTGCCGCCGGCGTCGAGGTGCCGCTCAAGGTGCTGCAGGGCATGCAGGTCCGGGAGCTGACCGTGCGTTCGATCGACCGCCTCGAATACTTCCGGCAGAAACCGTCCTACTAGGCCCGAGGGGATCCCGATTGGGCACTCAGCCGCTCACCGACGAAGAGCGCGAGCAGATCGAAGCGCGCATCGCCGTGCTCGAGACGGAGCACCGCGATCTCGACGACGTGATCGACCGGCTCGCGCTGGTTCCGGTTCAGGACCAGCTGCAGCTGCGGCGCCTGAAAAAGAGGAAGCTCCTGTTGAAGGACACCATCGCACGCCTGCGGGACCGCCTGATTCCCGACATCCTCGCGTGATCGCGCTGGTGCAGCGCGTGAGCGAGGCGCGCGTCGCGGCGGCGGGCGCGACGCTGGGCGAGATCGGTCGCGGCGTCCTGGCGCTGGTCGGCGTCGAGCGCGGCGACGGCGAGACGGAGGCCGCGCGCCTCGCCAGGCGCGTGATCGGCTACCGCGTCTTCGCCGATGCCGCCGGAAAGATGAACCTGTCGCTGGCCGATGTCGGCGGCGGGTTGCTCGCCGTGCCGCAGTTCACGCTTGCCGCGGACACGCACAAGGGGGCGCGGCCGAGTTTTTCCTGCGCGGCGCCGCCCGCCGAGGGCGAGCAGCTGTTCCGGCTCTTCGTGGAAAATGCGCGCCGGCTGCATCACACGGTGCAGACCGGGATATTCGGCGCGGACATGAAGGTGAGCCTCGTGAACGACGGGCCGGTGACGTTCTGGCTGCAGGTGCGGCCGTCGCGCGTATGATCGCGCCAGCTTGGTGGAATGGAGCCGCAGGATGACGATTTCCGGCGATGACCTGTTGCTGGCGAGGGCCGCCCGCTGGGAGGCCACCATGCCGGACCGGGTGTTTCTCACCCAACCGCACAGCGGCGGCCAGACGACCGATTACACCTGGCGCGAGACGATGGATCAGGCGCGGCGCGTGGCAACTCATCTCGCCGGCCTGAACCTGCCGCCCCGCAGCCAGGTCGCGATCGTGGGCAAGAACAGCGCGCATTGGATCATGGCGGATCTCGCCATCTGGATGGCGGGGCACGTCTCGGTTCCCCTGTATCCGACGCTGTCTGCCGACACCGCGCGCAAGATCCTCGAGCACAGCGAAGCGCGGCTGCTGTTCGTCGGCAAGCTCGACGATTGGCCGACCATCCGGGCCGGCGTCCCGACCGGGTTGCCGCTGATCGAACTGCCCCTGGCGCCCGAGACGGGCGCGCTCAGGTGGCAGGACGTGGTCGCGCGATCGGCGCCGCTGGCGCAGATCCCGCAGCGCGACCCGGCCGAACTCTCGACGATCATCTACACCTCGGGGACCACTGGCACGCCCAAGGGCGTGATGCTCAGCTTCAGCGGCATGGTCGCCGCGATGGTCGCGGATCCTGCAACCATCGATGTCACGCCGCAGGACCGCTATCTGTCGTATCTGCCGCTGGCGCACAGCTACGAGCGCTACGTCGGCGAGGGCTTCTGCATGTTCCACGGGATTCGCGTCTACTTCGCGGAGTCGCTGGAGAGTTTCATCCAGGACCTGCAGCGAGCGCGGCCGACGCTGTTCTGCTCGGTGCCGCGCCTGTGGATGAAGTTCCAGTCGGGCGTGCACGCGAAGGTGCCGCCGCAGAAACTGCAGCGGCTGCTGCAGATCCCGATCGTGCGCTCGCTGGTGCGCCGCAAGATCCTCAGGGGACTGGGGCTGGATCAGACGCGCTACGCCGCCTCGGGCGCGGCGCCGCTCGCTCCGGAAGTGATCGACTGGTATCGCCGCCTCGGGCTCAACCTGCTCGAGGGTTACGGCATGTCGGAGAACCACTCTTATTCGCACGCCTCGGACGCTGACAGCGTGCGCGTCGGCTACGTCGGCCGCTCGCGACCCGGTGTCGAGACGCGCATCAGCGAGCACGGCGAAGTGCTGGTGAAGAGCCCCGGGATGATGATGGGCTACTTCAAGGCTCCCGAGCTGACCGCCGAGGTGGTGACGGCGGACGGGTTCCTGCGCACCGGCGACCGCGGCGAGCTGGACGACGAAGGACGGCTGCGCATCACCGGGCGCGTCAAGGAACTGTTCAAGACCAGCAAGGGAAAGTACGTCGCGCCGGCGCCGATCGAGAACCAGCTCATGAGCGCCGGACTGCTCGAGCAGTGCTGCGTGACGGGAGCGGGATTTCCGCAGCCGCACGCGGTGGGCGTGCTGGCCGAGAACCTGCGCGCGCTGGTTGACGCAGGGCGCGTGCAGCAGGCCGAGCTGACGCCAAAGCTCGGTGCGCTGCTCGATCAGGTCAATCGCAAGCTCGAATCGCACGAGCAGCTGCAGTTCATCGCCGTCGCGAAAGTCGCGTGGGCGATCGAGAACGAATTCCTCACGCCGACCATGAAGATGCGCCGCGCGCGCATCGAGGAGCGCTACGCGCCCCTTGCGCAGGGCTGGTACGCGGCCGGGCAGAACGTGCTCTGGGAGTAGCCGGCTCCGCCCTCAGGACAGGTACTTTTCGATCTCGACTTCGTCGATCTGCTCCGCTTTGAGGTAACGCTCCGCGTAGCGCCGATACACGCCGGATCGGAGAAACAGGTCGAACAAGTCGGCATCGATGTGGTTGTCCTTCTTGAAGAAGGAGAGGATCTTGACCGATTCCGAAAGCGTCTTCGCTTTCTTGTAGGGGCGATCCGATGCCGTCAGGGCTTCGAAGATGTCGGCGATCGCAGTGATCCGGGCGGGCACCGACAGCTGCTCCTTGGTCAGCCGGCGCGGATAGCCGGATCCGATCAGCGTCTCATGGTGGGTGCCCGCGTATTCGGGAACCCGGCGCAGTTCCTTCGGGAAGGGCATCGCGTCGAGCATGACGATGGTCTGGATGATGTGCTCGTTGATCTTGAAGCGCTCCTCTTCCGAGAGCGTGCCGCGCCCGATGCACAGGTTGTAGACCTCGCCGTGGTTGTAGAGATGCTGCGGCACTTTCACCTTGAAGCCGTACTTCGGATCGAGCGCCTTGTCGAGGCCGCGCGGCAGGATGTGGTGCGGCTTGTCCCCGAGCAGCGGTTCGGGCGCCGGCAGGCTGGCGGCCGGCGCGCCCTCGTAGCGCTTCAGTTCCTCGTGCGAGAGACCGAGACGGTCGTCGAAATGCCGCAGCCAGCTCTGGCCGGCGATTTTGCGCACACGCTCGACGCGCTCCGGCGCCATGAACTCGCCGCCGATGTTGCAATCGGCGAGGAAGGCGAAATCGTCCGCGAGCTGCGCGCGCCGCTCTGCGAAGCGCCGCTCGGCGGCGGCCGCATCGGCGCCGCCGGCGATCGTCTCGAGCCGCTCGATCGCGGCGTCGCGCAGCAGCACCTCGAAGCGCATGCGCACCTCGTGGATGCGGTTGTACAGGGTCTCGAGCTTGGTCGCCTTGTCGACGACGTATTCGGGCGTGGTCACCTTGCCGCAGTCGTGCAGCCACACGCCGATGCGGAATTCGCGCCACTGCTCCTCGGTGTCGAAGCGGAAATCGGCCAGCGGCCCGGAATTCACCTTGGCCGCCTCCTCCGCCAGCATGAACGCCAGTTCGGGCACGCGCTCGCAATGGCCGCCGGTGTAGGGACTCTTGGTGTCGATCGCGCCGGCGATGAGCCGGATCATCGAATCCATCAGTGCCTTCTGCGCGTCGACGAGGTTGAAGTTCTCCAGCGCCACCGCCGACTGCGAGGCGAGCGCCTCCACGAACCCGGCGATCTCCTTCGAGAACGGGATGATCGTTCCCGTCGCCGGATCGAGCGCGTTGACGAACTGCAGCACGCCGGTCACCTCGCCCTTGCGCGGCGACATGGGCACGGTGAGCATCGACACGGTGCGGTAGCCGGATTCCTCGGCGAAGCGCTTGGTGCCGCTCATGTCGAAGCGGGTCTCGCCGTAGACGTCGTCGATGAACACGGTCTCGCCGTGCAGCGCGACGTAGGTCGAGGCGAATTTCTCGTTCGGGCCCCCGGTTTCCGGGTCGATGAGCGGGATCTCCAGGCGCGGCAGGCCGATCTCATTGGTACGCAGCGTGAACCGGAGCGTGCCCCGCTCGGTGCTGAGATACATGCTGCCGGCGTCGCAGTTGCTCAGCTCCTTGCCGCTGAACAGGATGTGCTTCAGCAGCTTGTCCCGGTCGCGCTCCTGCGAGAGGAGGATGCCGTTCTCGACCAGGCTGGCGAGCTTGTGCTCGGCAAGCGTCAAGGCCCGGGTGCGCTGCGCCAGCGTGCTCTTCATCACGGTATGTGCCCGGTCCAGGGCATCCACCTCGTAGATGATCGAGCCGGCGTGTTTCACCTGCCCGGTGAAATCCAGGTTCTTGATGCGCTCGGAGTCCGCGGCAAGCTCAACGAACGCCTGCCCCACGCGGCGTGCAGCGACGATCGCGAGCGGGATCACCAGCACCAGGAAGGCGAGCGTCGCCAGGATCACCTGGTTGCGCGCGGCGATGATCGGCGCGGTGAATTCGCGCATCGGCGCGAAGGCGCCGACGCGGAATTCGGTGCCCGGCGCCGCGGTGTAGACGCGGTTCGCGAAGACATACGCTTCGCCCGCGACGCGCGCGACGCGCGCCTCGTCAGCGGCAGCGCCCCTTGCGCTTGCGGCCAGTTCAGCCAGGTGCGGGCTGCCGGTCTGCGCCAGCGGGGTCAGCGCGGCGAGGTCGCGCAGACCGTAGGCGGTCGCGGCACTGTAGGCGGCGAGCACCCGGTCGCTGGCGTCGAGCACGACGATCGCACCCTCCGCCGTGAGCGCCGTCTTCGACAGCAATTCGCGCAAGCCGGCGAGGCTCAGGTCGGCCCCGACCACGCCCGTGCCGTCGCGCAGCGGGCTCGACAGGGTGACCCCCAGATCCTGCGACGAGGCAAAGCGGTAAGGCGCGGTGATCGCGACGCGCTGGGCCTGCTTCGCACCGGCGTACCACGGACGCTGCGTCGGGAAGTACTGTGTCGTACCCTCGGTCGAGGCGATCTGCTCCCACGTCGCCGACCAGTATTGCCAGGCTTCCCGCCGTTCCCCCGTGGCAGCAGTGGCGATCGTGCGCACGGCGTAGCGCGTGCCTGCCGGTGCCGACAGCGACGCGAGCACGCGGGCATCGCCGCGCGTGTTGATCACTTGCAGGAAGTCGTCGCTGTCCAGGCCGAAGTAGGCGGAATACAGGTACGGCTCCCCCTCCAGCGAGGCGATGAGGGCCGGCAGCATCGCACGCTCGTTCAGCCGCCCGCGTTCCGAGAAGTACTCGCGCCGGGTGCCGGCCTGCGCCGCGACCTGGCGCATGCTGAGGTCGAGCAGATTGCGCAATCCCTCGGCGCCGTTATGCGTGATGTGCGCGAAGCGCTCTTTGGCGGCATTCTCGGCGGCCTCATTGAATTTGCCGATGACGACCACGAGAAACAGGGCCGTCAACGCCAGCACGAAGGCCAGCAGCACGGCGACGGCCCAATGATGAAATCGCAGCTTCAGGGCGGGCATTTCAGGCATCGTAAATTCTCCCGAATTTGGCGCGCGAGCGGACATTCGCGGCACGGTCGTTCGGTGGCTGGGCGCATCTCACTGGCAAGTCGCAATCGGCGGCAGTTCGCCAGACTATACCCAGCGCGGCAGGCTCGGGTCGAGCGCGTTGGCGAAATTCGTTCGCCCGGCGCAACCCGGCAGCGTGGCCGGCTCGGTTCCCGAGCGTTTCGCTCCGGATGGCGGCGTTCCGGGTTAAGCTTCGACCCCCCATGTTCGACCAGTTCGTCGGCACCAAGCCGGTCGAGGAGCGCCACCGTTTCGACGTGGCGCCGCTCGAGGCCTATCTGCGCGGTGCGATCGAGGGTTTTCGCGGTCCGCTCACGGTCGAGCAGTTCAAGGGCGGACAGTCGAATCCGACCTACCGCCTCAGCGCGGGCGGCAGGCACTACGCACTGCGGCGCAAGCCGCCGGGAAAGCTGCTGCCTTCGGCGCACGCCGTGGACCGCGAGTACCGCGTCATCAAGGCGCTGCATTCGACCGGTTTTCCCGTCGCCAGGCCCTACTGCCTGTGCGAGGACGAAAGCGTCATCGGCACTGCGTTCTACGTCATGGACTGCGTCGAGGGCCGAGTCATCTGGGACCAGGCGCTGCCCGGGATGACGCAAGACCAGCGCTTCGCGATCTGGGACGAGCTGAACCGCGTCATTGCGCTGCTGCACATGACCGATTACAAGGCCGCCGGGCTGGAGGGTTTCGGCAAGCCCGGCAATTACCTCGAGCGCCAGATCGGCCGCTGGACCAAGCAGTACCTCGCCTCGGAGACGCAGAGGATCGAGGCCATGGACAACCTGATCGCCTGGCTGCCGAAGCACATCCCGCCGGGCGACGAGACCACGGTGGTGCACGGCGACTACCGGCTCGACAACACGATCTTTCATCCGAGCGGGCCGAAAATTCTCGCGGTGCTCGACTGGGAACTGTCCACGCTCGGGCACCCGCTCGCGGACTTCGCCTATCACTGCATGGCCTGGCACATCCCGCCAGGACAGTTCCGCGGCATCGCGGGGCTCGATTTCGCGGCGCTCGGCATTCCGACCGAGGAGCACTACATCGAGATGTACTGCCGGCGCACCGGGCGCAGCGGCGTGTCGCGCAGCGATTGGGATTTCTACATGGCGTACAACCTGTTCCGCATCGCCGGCATCCTGCAGGGGATCGCGAAGCGTGTCGTCGACGGCACCGCGGCGAGCGCGCACGCGCGCGACTCCGGCAGCCGCGCGCCGATGATGGCGGCGCTCGGCTGGCAGCAGGTGGAGAAGATCTTGCAACGAGCCAATTGAGGTGCCCGGACCCGCCGGGCGCAATACGCATAGGAGAAGGACATGGATTTCGAGTACTCGCCCAAAGTGCAGGCCCTGAGAAAGCGGCTCGCCGCGTTCATGGAAGAGCATGTCTATCCCAACGACCACCAGTGGTGGGAACACACCCACATCAAGAGCGAGCGGCGCTGGGAGCCGGTGCCGATCATCGAGCAGTTGAAGCCCAAGGCGCGCGCTGCCGGGCTGTGGAACCTGTTCCTGCCGCACTCGAAGCGCGCGCCCGAGGGGCTGTCGAACCTGGAATACGCGCCGCTGTGCGAAATCATGGGACGCGTGAGCTGGTCGCCGGAGGTGTTCAACTGCTCGGCGCCGGACACCGGCAACATGGAGACCATCGAGCGCTACGGCAGCGAGGAGCAGAAAAAGCAATGGCTCGAGCCCCTGCTCGAGGGCAGGATCCGCTCCGCTTTCCTCATGACCGAGCCGGATGTCGCCTCTTCGGACGCGACCAACATCCAGTGCCGCATCAAGCGCGACGGCGACCATTACGTGATCAACGGCCGCAAGTGGTGGTCGAGCGGCGCCGGCGACTCGCGCTGCAAGCTCTACATCCTGATGGGCAAGACCGACCCCGACCATTCGTCGCGCCATCAGCAGCAGTCGATGATCCTGGTGCCGGCCGGGTTGCCGGGCATCCGCATCGTGCGCTCGCTGCTCGTCTTCGGCTTCGACGATGCGCCGCACGGCCACATGGAGATCGATCTGAAGGACGTGCGCGTG
>MERE01000080.1 GCA_001771975.1 Betaproteobacteria bacterium RIFCSPLOWO2_02_FULL_68_150
GATCTGGTCGACCAGGATCACGCTGTTGCGCATGATCATGCCGCCCAGCGCGATCGTCCCGAGCATGGCGACGAAGCCGAAGGGTTTCGCGAACACGAGCAGCGCCAGCGCCACGCCGACGATGCCGAGCGGCCACGTCAGCAGCACCATCAAGCTGCGCGAGAAGCTGCGCAGCTGCATCATGAGCAGCGCCAGGATCACGGCCAGCATCATCGGCAGCCCGGCGGCGATCGACGATTGGGCCTTCAGGTTCTCCTCCCAGGCGCCGCCCGCCTCGATGCGGTAGCCGGCGGGCAGGCTCTGCCGGATGTCCTCCAGCGCCGGCGCGATCGCCGCGGTGACATCCGGCGCCTGCACGCCGTCGACGATGTCGGCGCGCGCAGTGAGCGCGAGTTCGCGGCTGCGGCGCCACAGGATCGGTTCCTCGAGCACCTCCTCGATGCGCGCCACCTGCGCCAGCGGCACGCTGCGCCCGCCGGCCGCCGGCACCGTCAACTCGCCCAGCGCGCCGAGCGAGCCGCGCTCCTCGGCGGGTGCGCGCAGCACGACCTCGATCAGGCGGTCGTTCTCGCGATACTGCCCGATCGGCACGCCGCTCACCACGGCCGCCACGGACCGCGCAACGCCCTGCGACGACACGCCGAGCGCGCGCGCCTTGTCCTGGTCGACCTCGACGCGCAGCGCCAGCACGCGGTCGCCCCAGTTGAGGTTCACGTCGACCGTGTGCGGACTGGCCCGCATGCGCTCGGCAACGCGCTCGGCGATCGCTTTCAGCTTCGCCGGATCGTCGCCCATGACGCGGAACTGCACCGGATAGCTGACCGGCGGACCGAGCGGCACGCGCGTCACGCGGCCGCGCACCCCCGGGAAATCCTCGGCCAGCGCGCGCCGTAGGAGCGCGATCACGCGTTCTCGCGCCGCAACGTCGTTCGTCAGCACGATGACCTGCGCAAAATTGGTGCGGAACAGCTGCTGCTCGAGCGACAGGAAGAATCGCGGCGAGCCGTTGCCGACGTAGGTGACATAGCTTTCCACGTCGCGGCTTCCCTCCAGCAACTTCTCCACTCGCGCCGCCTCGCGCTCGGAAGCCCGGATCGAGGCGCCTTCGGGCAGCCACAGATCGACCATCAGCTCGACCCGGTTCGACGACGGGAAGAACTGCTTTTCGGTGAAGCCCATGCCGGCGACCCCGAGCGCGAGCGTCACGCCGGTAGCGGCGAGCACGGTCTTGCGGTGCACGATGCACCAGTCGATCGTCGCGCGCAGCCGCCGGTAGAACGGCTTGTCGTACACGTTGCGCGGCCCCTCGCCCTCGGGCACCGGATGTTCGCGCAGCAGCAGGCTGCCGATGAACGGCGTCGCGATCACGGCGGCGAACCAGGAGATCACGAGGGCCAAGGTGGTGACGGCGAAGATGCCGAAGGTGTATTCGCCCGTGGTCGACTTGGCGGTCGCGATCGGCAGGAAGCCGGCCGCCGTGATCAGCGTGCCCGAGAGCATCGGAAACGCGGTCGAGGTGTAGGCGTAGGTCGCGGCGCGCAGCTTGTCGTAGCCCTCCTCGAGCTTGCGCGCCATCATCTCGACCGCGATCATGGCGTCGTCCACCAGCAGGCCGAGCGAGATGATGAGCGCGCCGGTCGAGATGCGGTGCAGATCGATCTCGAACCAGCGCATGGCGAGGAAGGTCGCCGCCAGCACCAGCGGAATGGTGAGCGCGACCACCAGGCCGGTACGCACGCCGAGCGACAGGAACGACACCACCAGCACGATCGCGACCGCTTCCGCGAGCGAGCCCATGAATTCGCCCACTGCCGACTTCACCACGCGCGGCTGGTCGGAGACCTGCTCGAATTCGATGCCGACCGGGAACTCGGCGCGCAGGCGCGCCATGGTCGCCTTGAGGTCGTCGCCCAGCCTGAGCACGTCGCCGTTACGCGTCATCGACACCGCCAGACCGATCGACGGCCGGCCGCGAAAGCGCATCGTCATCACCGGTGGATCGGCGTAGCCGCGCTCGACGCGCGCAATGTCGCCCAGGCGGAAGCTCTGGCCGGCGCCGCTTGGCCCGCTGGCGCGCAGCAGCAGGTCGCTCACCGCGCGCACCGAATCGAGTTGCCCGGTGACGCGCAGCGCAACCGACCGCTCCGGCGTCTCCACGCTGCCGGGGTTCGCCACCGCGTTCTGCGCTGCGAGCGCCTGGCCGATCGATTGCGGGTCGATGCCGAGCGCGCCCAGGCGCTTGGACGAGAGCTCGACGTAGACGCGGTCGTCCTGCACGCCGATCAGCTCGACCTTGGCCACGTTGGGCAGCCGCAGCACCTCCTGTCGCGCGCGCTCGACGTAGTCGCGCAACTCCGAGAGGGTGAAGCCGTCAGCGCTGAAGGCGTAGATCGAGCCGTACACGTCGCCGAATTCGTCGTTGAAGAACGGCCCCAGCGCTTCGGGCGGCAGGGTGTGCCGGATGTCGCCGACCTTCTTGCGTACCTGGTACCAGAGTTCGGGCACCTTGGCCGCCGGCGCCGTGTCGAGCAGCTCCAGCACGATGAGCGACTCACCGGGCTTGGAGTAGCTCTGCGTCCACTTGAAATAGGGCGTTTCCTGCAGTTTCTTCTCGATTCGATCGGTGACCTGGCGGTCCACCTGTTCCGCAGTCGCACCCGGCCACAGGGTGCGAATCACCATGGCGCGGAAGGCGAAGTCGGGGTCTTCGCGCTGCCCCAGGGAGAAGTAGGCTCCCGCTCCGCCGATCGCGATCGCGAGCAGGAAAAACAGCGTCAGCTCGCGGTAGCGCAGCGCCGCGGCCGAAAGATTGAAGCGGCTATCGGCCATGCGCCGACCGGCTCACCGGCCTTCGAGCACGCGCACACGCTGGCCCGGGCGCAGCAGTTGCGCACCGGCGGCGACCACGACGTCGCCCGGCTTGAGCCCGGACTCGATCGCCACACGCTCGTCAGCGATGCCAGCAGTCTTCACCGGCTGCGGCCGCACCGTGCCCTCCGGCGTGACGAGGAGCACCTGCGGCCGGTCGTCGCGCGAGTAAAGCGCCGCGACCGGAATTTCGATGCGTGCGCTGCGCCCGGCGCTCGCGACGAGGCGTGCGCTCATGCCCAGCTCGACGTCGTCACCCGCTTCCAGGATCGAAGCGCGCGCGGCATAAGTGCGCGACACCGGGTCGGCCGCCGGGGCCATTTCCCGCAGCTGCGCGCGCCAGGATTTTGCCGGCACCGCATTCAGCCGCACCACCAAAGTGCTCGCCCGTTCGACGAACCCGCGTTCGGATTCGGGCACCGCGAACGCGATCTCCTTTTCGCCCGGACGCGCCAGGCGCGCCACGGTTTGCCCTGCGGCAACCACCTGCCCGGCCTCGGCCTCGATGGCGATGATCACGCCCGGTGAATCCGTGAGCAGGACCGCGTACGCGGCCTGATTCGCCATCTGGCGCCGCTGCGCGCGCGCCGCCTCGAGCCGCGCCTCGGCCGTGGCGAGGGCGCTGGCGCGGCGTTCCAACTCGGCCTGGCTGATGAAATTCCTCTCGCGCAGCTCGCGGTAGCGCTTCAGGTCGGCCTCCGCAAGCGCGCGCTCCGCTTCGGCGCTCGCCTCCTGCGCGCGCGCGCTGGCTTCGGCGAGCGCGAGGTCCGCGGGGTCCAGGCGCGCGACCCGCTGGCCTGCCCGCACAACGGAACCGTTCTCCACCAGCCGCTCGACCATTTTGCCGCCGACGCGAAACGCGAGCCGCGTCTCGTGCCGGGCCCGCACCTCGCCCACGCTCTCGAAGCTGCGCACCGTCTCGCTCGCGCCCACCCGCAGCACGCGCACCGGGCGGATCTCGTCCGGCTTCTTCTCCGCCTCCGGGGTACACCCGAGCAGCAGCGTTGCGGCCGCGACTGCGAGCAGTAGGCGATTCATGGCCGGTTCCTGCCGCCGCGGCGCTCGGCGGCTTCCCAAAGGTCGAGCAGCGCCCGTTCGAGCTGGGTTTCGAAATCCATGCGGAACACTTTCAGGTCGGGCCGCTGCATGGCCTTGTGCAACACCGCGGGAATGTCGGCCTGCTGCCACAGGCCGATGATGAGGGCGTAGCTGTTGACCAGCAGCGCCGCGCCCTCGCCCGGGCGCAGCGCGGGGTAGAGCTTGTCGACGCGCGCGCCCAGCGTCGCGAGCCGCTGCGCCAGCCCGAGGTGGAAGGCGAGCGCCGCGTCGGCGCCGATATTGGTGTCGAGCATGGTGCGGCATCTCCCGGCGAGCGGATAGAATTCCGGGTGGCCGCCATGGTGGCGCAGGCCCGCACGCACCACGCTGCGCGCGTCGGCGCGCGGGCGCTCCAGCGCCCTCGCCAGGGCATCGAACAGGGTATGGAGCTGCCGCTCGTGCAGCGCGAGGAGCACCTCCTCGCGGGTATGGAAATACAGGTAGACGGTGCCCTTGGCGAGGCCTGCGCGCCGCGCCAGCGCGTCGACCGAAAACGTCGCCGCGGGATCGCGATGCAACAGCGCTTCGGCGGCGCGCACGATCGCCGCGCGGCGTGCGGATTTTTCCTCGGCGCCCAGGGCGCGCTTCAACTGACTGCGGGTCATCTGCGCGCGCAGTCTAAATGACCGTTGGTCAGATAGTCAAGCGTCTGCGGCGCGCAGGCGCGGCGCCGAATACAACGCTAGCCCTGCAGCAGGGGAATCACCTCGGTGCGCTTGCGCTTCTCGGCGAGCGCGAGCGGCGTCGCTCCCGCAGCCGATTTGGCCGCCTTGTCGCCGCCTCCCGCGACAAGAATCTTCACCACCTCGGCATGGCCGTCAGCCGCCGCCTTGTGCAGCGCCGTCATGCCCTCGTGGTCGGGCTCGTTGACGTTGGCGCCTTTCGCCACCAGCAGGCTGCAGACCTTGGCATGGCCGTTCATCGCCGCCTGCATCAGCGGCGTCACGCCTGGCCCGCCCTTGGCATTGGGATTGGCGCCTTTCGCGAGCAGCAGCTCGGCGATGTCCGCAAATCCCTTGAATGCCGCCCAGTGCAGGGGCGTGAGCCCCTGCGCGTTGGTCCCACTGGCGTCGGCGCCGGCATCGAGCAGCATCGTCACCACTGGCTTGCGATTGAGCATCGCCGCCTTGATGAGCGGCGTGGCGCCTAGCTGGTCGCGCTCATCGGGTTTCACGCCGATCTTCAGGAACATATTCACCGCGCGCTCGTTGCCCAGCTCTACCGCCTTGACGAAGCCGTCCATGCTGTATTCGATCTGCTCGGTGGCGAGCTGACGCCTTACCTGCTCGTTCTTCCAGGGATCGCCGCCGGTGGCCGTCTTCGCGGCGCGCACCTCGAGCCACCGCGTATGGATACGGGACAGCTTGGCGATATCGGAAGCCACGTCGGGCGGAAATCCCTGGCGCCCGCCGCGCTTGTCGACCAGCAGGTCGGCAAAGTACGCGTCGCCCTTCTCGGTGCCCCAGTGCTTCATGATGGTGTTGAACACCCTCGAATACTTGGCCTCGAGCGCCGTCGGGTAGAGGTCTTCCTTGCCCTGGTAAATCGGGGCGAGCGTCGGGTGCATGATGACCATTTGCGCGACCGTCCGGGTGTTTGCGTAGACGGAAAGGTAACGCATCTGCCGCGCCTTTGCACCACGGGCCGCGCAGGTCTTTATCTGCGCCCCGCTCCCCGGCACAATACGCACTGGCCGCCATGCAGCTCAATCCGGGCGAACAGCAGTACCTCGACCTGCTCGCGCACGTGCTCGAAAGCGGCACCCGCAAGGGCGACCGCACGGGCACGGGGACGCTTTCCGTGTTCGGCTGGCAGATGCGATTCGCGCTGGGCGAGAGCTTTCCCCTGCTCACCACGAAGAAGGTCCACCTCAAGTCGATCGTCTACGAGTTGCTCTGGTTCCTGCGCGGCGAGACCAACGTGAAGTGGCTGCAGGAGCACGGCGTCACGATCTGGGACGAATGGGCCGACGAGAACGGCGAACTCGGACCTGTCTACGGCTACCAATGGCGCCACTGGCAGGCGGCCGACGACCGCAGCATCGACCAGATCGCACAGGTCATCGAGTCGATCCGCCGCAATCCCGACTCGCGGCGCCACATGGTGACCGCCTGGAATCCAGCGGATGTCGGGCGC